>MNZQ01000032.1 GCA_001873745.1 Syntrophaceae bacterium CG2_30_58_14 | reverse complement strand
GTCATCATAGCGCTTGAGTTTGTTGTATGCGATCCCGAGGCAGGACCAGGCAGAGGCATTCTCCGGTTCGCTTTTCGTCCACTTCCGGCACCAATCAAGCAGCCCCTTCCAGTCCTTCATCTCTTCGAGGGCGATAGAGTGCTTGAACCATTCAGTTTGACTGCGTCCCCCGCCAGCCAGTTTACGGCCTGGCTTGACTTCTCCTATCCACTCCACTGGCATGGCGAAGTTCAGGCTCTGTCCTCCTTCAATGTAAAGGGTGGTCAGGCCGACCAGTCGGCCTTCCCCATCGAATAAGCCCCCGCCACTCGAACCGGGGGAGATGGCCGCAGTGGTCTGAATGAAGGGTGGCGGTCCGCCCCGGAGTTGCGCGACAATGCCGTCGGAAAGGGAGAGTTCCAGGCCCTTCGGCGCTCCCACAGCATAAACTGCGTCCCCTACCTTGAGACCAGCCGCCTTGCCGAGCGGCGCTGGTGTTCCTGTAATACCCTTGGCATCGAGGAGGCAGATGTCCCTGTCCCTATCTTCGGCGTATAGAGTGGCACGGACAAGCTGTTTACCCCGGCCCACCTGGAAGGAGGCACCCCCTTCCACAACGTGGCAGTTGGTGGCAAGCTTCCCGGAAGGGAGCAGCACTCCGCTCCCCTGGCCTTTCACCTTGCCCTGGGCGTCCAGAGTCTTCACCACAACAACGGCATCCTTGACCTTGTCGAAAACCTGGCCGGGCGTAAGGGCATGGACATGTGCGGGAAAGGTTGCGAGGAAGAACACAGTGACGATCAGCTTCAAAATGGATGGTATATTCATCATTGTCCTCTTTCCATTCTTCTGTTTGTCCGTTATTCCGTCATTCCGTCATTCCCCCCTTCATATAGTCCGTCAAATTCATACCCGGACGAACCTATGATCCACGGAGAGACCACCCCTCTTCTTCATCCGTTTAAACTTCCGGCACGACGATTTCTTCCGGCAGTATCCAGACAGCCTTGCCATTCCGCCAGACAGCGATAGGATTCCCCTGACGCTTGTGCTCGGCTAGTACCTCAGCAACGGCTTCTTTCAAGGCCATTTCAGCCTTTACCTTCAGAGGAACGATATTCCGGGGACATAATACCATTTATAGGTTGTTACCTACCTCATCCGCCTTGTCCTTTAATGCCGATTTTGCACTATCCCCGACACGGCGAGCGATACGGACACACTTTTCGCATGTTTCCCGATCCGGCATTGCATCCGGTAAGACGCTGAAAAGAGGGTATCGGGATGGCATATACACGGCGTCGAAAAGATCGCAGTCTTCTTCGGTAAGCCCCGATTGAATGCCATGCTCGGTGAGTTCCTGCCACAATACGTAAATTGCATGTGTTTTTCTAAAAGGCAGATCATATTCGATGATGAGCGCTTTTAAATACTTCTCAACAGCTTGCTGGGCATTATGCAGGCAGGCGTTCAGATGATTGTTGGCCAGAGAAAGTTCGGCGACGTCAAGATTTTCGTCAGCGTAACTCAACCAGGCAGGGGTTTCATCTTTCATAAATCACTTCTCCTGCTTCAATTTCACCCAAAAAAAATGAAGGATTCGGTTCAGGTCGGATAGGGATGACATCCACGGCAAATCTTGCGTAAGACGGGGTGCAGCATTTTGCGATATTTCAAGGTGTCGATTGTCGGCGATTTGGTCACTGTCCAACATCCATCCGTATATCTCTTTTGTTTCGAAATCTACATCAATCGCATTGACATGTCTATTGTTTCTTGCAGAAAGAAACACATTTTAGATTTAAACACGTACGCTTAACCCGGATAAACATCAATTTTATCAAGCGCCTGCTGTACAGGTAAAGCGCCTGGACTATTTGCCGAAGGTTTCCGCGGGCCGATCGATCACAAGGCGGGATTTCCGCGCCTCGGCTTTTTGCCTCGCGGGATGGGTCTTCTCTAGCGCCACGGCCGCTGCGTTCTTCTCATGGAAGGAACAGGGTTCATAGCTCCAGCCGGCGGCAAGACGAGCCTCTTCCCTCTTCAGCGCAATCCAGGCAAACCGCCCGATGAGCGGGGCGACCAGACGGGTCTTCCAGCCGAAGGCCATGTAGATATCCTTTAACAACTGCGTCGCTTTTTCTTTTTGGCGGGGATCGTCCCGATACCACTTTCTCATCGCCCAGACGGCGCCGGCATAGGTCGAGCGCAGCGGGAAAACCTCCCAGGCGACACGCCTGCGGATGCGCGGTCGGGGATCTTTGCCGTACCGCTTCCAGCCGTTGAGCAGCACCCGGATCATCCGCAGCAGACTCGGCCCATTCACCGCAAAGTCGCGGCGGAAGGCCTCTAACAGATATTGTTCCTCCCGACCCGCCGGGATGTGCGGGTGACGGTAATTGAAGCGGTACTGCCCGTGGGCGTCGGCAGCGGGAAACTCCGCTTCCGGCAGCAGCGAGCCGTCCCGCCGGTGCCTTTCATAGAGGGGCGTTCCCGGAATTGGCGTGTAGAGCATGAACTGGTGAAAGACCGTCTCATGGCCGATCGCGTAATCGATGACGGCATCCATATTTTCCGGCCGGTGCTCCTCCAGGCCGATGATCGAGGACCCCAGCACGCGGATTCCGTGAGACTGCAAGAGATCGACCAGCGCGCGCGTATCGACCCCTTCGAGCTTGTCATAAGCGCTCTCCTCCCCCTCCAGCCCCATCCAGACCCAGCCGATCCCCAGCCGCACCAATTGATCGATCGTATAGGACTTCAAAACCCGCGCGGAGCTGAAAATATAGATGGCCCAGCTTTTCCCGTTGACCTCCATCAAGTCCAGCAGCCGAAGCGCCCGCTTCTTGTGGAGGAGAAAATTCTCGTCCAGGGTGAAGAACGATTTCACCTTGAGCTTTTCTTCCATTTTGCACATCGCTGCAAAGAGTTCATCCCCCGTTTCAAAGAAATTGACGAATTTCCCTTTTCCACCGAACAATGCGGAGGTGGAGCAGAAGTTGCAGCCCATCGGACATCCGACCGACGGAATCAGGATCGCCGCCGTGCCTCCGGGCCGGTTGCCGAGGTCGATTCCCATCATTCGCCCGCCAAAACCCGAGATCGCCAGCGGGTGGATGATGGGGGCCTGGTCGTCCTGCCCCAGATAGCGCTGAAACCAGCGAATCCCTTCGCCGCGGACGATATGGTCCGCCTCGATGATCTCCGCGAGCCCCTCCTTGTTGGTGATGTGGCCGCCGATCACGATCACGGCGTCCGGTTGGCGCTGACGGATCAACTCGCACATCTTCCGGACCTTGCCGATATTCGGAATAATGCCGCTGATCCCAATGATGTCGTAGGGGTTCTGCCGGATCTCCTCCGTGAACGCCTCCAGCGTCGGGAAATCCAGCAGGGTGCAGGGGGCTTCGATATTGCTCTGGATCATCATCAACCCGAAGGAACGGTGGAACATCCGGAGCGAGAATCCCCCCTGGACACGGGTGACTTGATTCTGATACAATTCCATCGGGTTGATCCGGCGGCTCCCGTACTCGTCATCCCGCGCGTAAGGGCCGAAGACGCTCGCAAGCAGAACGCGGGCGCGGGTTCCGAGCGGATGGACTGGCTGATTTCTTTCCGGCATGATAACCTCCTTTGGTGGCCGTTTTATGACGGCGCGGAAGCACCTTAAAAGATATTGCGGGGAATGAAAAGAGGCAAGTTGTTGTTTTACAATACTTTTACAATTCACATCCGGTAGGTTTGCGAATGAAACAGGCAAAATGGTTCATCCATCCGGTTTTTATTTTCATCCTCTCAACGGTCGCGCTGGCAATCTCCCTTTTTCTCTACATATACTGGTACATCGGGGTCAGCGAAAATCTGAAATCGGTGATCCGGCGCTACCAGTTGGATGGAAATCAGTTTTTCGAGGCCCAGACCTGGGTGGTGATCCTCAGCCTTTCGCTGCTGGTCGGCGTCATTATGTTGGGGATCCTCATCATCTTCATCTACAACCTCAAGACGCTACAGCTCTACCGCCTCCAGCACACCTTCATCAACAACTTCACGCATGAACTGAAAACCCCGGTAACATCGCTGAAAATCTATCTCGAAACCTTCGCAAAATATCAACTGCCCAGGGAGGAACAACTCAAATACATCGGATTCATGCTCCAGGATACGGAGCGCCTCTCCGGCAACATCAACAGCATCCTGAACCTTGCCCGAATCGAGAGCAGGCTCCATGAAGGGGAATCGACGCCGGTCGACCTGCCGGAAACCATCCGGCAGTTCGTCATTCAGAACCGGCACCTCTTTCACGACTGCGATATCCAGGTCGCGCCCCCCGTTGCCGGCCCGCTGATCTGCCCGCTCATCGTTCCGCTCTTCGAGATGCTGCTGATGAACATCCTGACCAATGCGATGAAGTACAATGCTTCCGGGAAACCCCGGATCGACATCACCTTCGAACAGGATCGGCACGCACTGCGGATCCGTTTCCGGGACAACGGGATCGGCATTGCCAAAGAGGAGAGAAAGCGAATCTTCAGCAAGTTCTATCAAGGGTGGCACGATGAACGCGTACCCGTGGGGGGAAGCGGTATCGGCCTCTATCTCGTTCAGCAGATCGCCCGGCTGCATCATGGAAAGGTCGTCGCCGACAGCGAAGGCGATGGGAAAGGCGCCGTTTTTACGCTGACCCTGCCGGCGATTGCGCCAAAATGAGGACCTATGAAACAGACGGAACAACAACGCATTTTGATTGTCGAGGATGACGTTCATATCGCCGAGGGGCTGAAGCTGAATCTCACGCTGCAGGGTTATGAGGCGGCCATTGCCCGCAGCGGAACCGCCGGGCTCAAGATGTGGAAGGAATGGAATCCGCAGTTGATCGTCCTCGACATCATGTTGCCGGGTCTGGACGGATGGTCCGTTCTGCGCCACATCCGCCTGGAGGAGGAGCGGCTCCCGATTCTGATCCTTTCCGCCAAAGGGGCGCCCGACGATCGGGTCAAGGGTTTTTCCTTCGGCGTCGATGACTATCTCGCCAAGCCCTTCAACCTTGAGGAATTTCTTCTCCGGGTCCAACGTCTCCTGACCCGGGCCTCCTGGAGCAAGAATCCGGAGCGCGGCGGCGGGTCGGAAGAGACGACGGAATCGATGGAATACCGCTTCGGCGGCAATACGATCGACTGGAATACCCTGACCGCATCCTGCAGGCAGGGAACCATCCAGTTGACGGAGCAGGAGGCCAAACTGCTGAAGGTCTTCATCTTGAACCGCGGGAAACCGCTGTCGCGCAAGCTGCTTTTAGAGGTGGGATGGGGCTACTCCGGTGTAACCTCCACCCGGACCGTTGACAACTTCATCGTCCGCCTCCGAAAATATTTCGAGGAGGACCCGCAGAATCCCGTTTACTTCCGGAGCCTGCGCTCCGTGGGGTATCTGTTCGATCATCCTTGAAGACGGAAAAGGAGTGAACCGTGGCCTTTCTCTTGGCCCTCGATCAGGGCACGACCAGTTCCCGCGCAATCATTTTCGATGACGGCGGCGCCATCGTCGCTTCGGCGCAGCGGGAGTTTAGCCAGCACTATCCCCGGCCCGGCTGGGTCGAACACGATCCCGTCGAAATCTGGGAAACCCAGGTCGGCGTTGCAACCCTCGCCTTGAAAAATGCGAGGCTCGGCAGCGGGGATATCGCCGCCATCGGCATCGCGAACCAGCGGGAGACGACGGTCGTCTGGGAGCGGGCCACGGGCCGGCCGATTTGCAGCGCGATCGTCTGGCAGGACCGGCGGACCGCCGCGGTCTGCGACCGTCTCCGGGCGGACGGCTATGAACCGCTCATCCGGAGCAAGACGGGACTCGTCCCGGACGCCTATTTTTCCGGAACCAAGATCGCCTGGATACTCGACCATATCCCGCGAGCCCGCAAAATCGCCGAGCAGGGGCGCCTGGCTTTCGGCACGATCGATTCCTGGCTGATCTGGAATCTGACCGCCGGGGCAAGGCATCTCACCGACTGCTCCAACGCCTCCCGGACGATGCTCTTCAACATCCATACGGGTGGCTGGGATGACGAGCTTCTTCGGATCCTGAATGTTCCAAGGGCCATTCTTCCGGAAATCCATTCCTCCAGCGAGGTCTATGGCGAGACCTGCTCACCGGCCTTCCCGGTCCCGATCCCGATCGGCGGCGCGGCCGGGGATCAGCAGGCCGCCCTCTTTGGTCAGATGTGCACCGGGCCGGGGATGGTGAAAAACACCTACGGGACCGGATGTTTCATGCTGATGAACACCGGGACAACCCCCATTGCGTCGGCGAACCGGTTGCTCACCACCGTCGCCTGGAAGATCGGCGACAAGACCGATTACGCCCTCGAGGGGAGCGTCTTCATCGGGGGCGCGGTCGTCCAGTGGCTGCGGGATGGGCTGGGCATCATCCGCTCTTCCGCCGATGTGGAGGCGCTGGCCCGGGAGGTCGAGGATACGGAGGGGCTCTACCTCGTCCCCGCCTTCGCCGGTCTGGGGGCGCCCCACTGGGACCCCTACGCCCGGGGAATCCTGATCGGCATCACCCGCGGGACGAAGGCGGCCCACATCGCTCGCGCCGCGCTGGAGAGCATCGCCTACCAGTCGCTGGACCTGCTCCATTGCATGACGGCGGATGCGGGGATCAAGATCGGAGAACTTCGCGTGGACGGCGGCGCCACCGCAAACGACACCCTGATGCAGTTCCAGGCGGACATCCTGGGTGTTCCGGTCGCCAGACCGCCCGTCCGGGAGACGACGGCGCTGGGCGCCGTCTATCTGGCCGGCCTCGCGGTCGGCTGCTGGAAGGGCGTGGACGAGATCAGCCGCCGCGTACCGGTGGAAAAGAGGTTTCTGCCGATGATGGGCAGAGAGGAGGTTGACCGGTTGACCCGGGGGTGGAGGCGGGCGCTGGAACGCTCCCGGAACTGGGTCGAGACCTGATAACATTTTTAGGTCGCCGGATTATGGTTTGACGACCTCGTACAAAGTCGTCATTTCTCTCTTTTGTCATTCCGGGCTTGACCCGGAATCCAGTGTTTTTTCGTAATTCTGGATTCCGGCTTTCGCCGGAATGACGGTTTTTGGACTTTTTACGGGTTCATCAGGTTTGGACATCGAACGCGGCCGGAAGGCCGGAAGGAGGATGGATCATGAAACACCAGGAAGGGTTTTTCAACGGCGTGCGGGATCACCGGATCTATTACCAGTACTGGCTCCCGGAAACCGAACCGAAGGCCGTGCTCCTCGTCGTTCACGGCCTCGCGGAACACGGCGGGCGATACATGAATCTTGTCAACTACTTCCTGCCGCTGGGTTACGCCGTGTATGCAGCCGATCACCTCGGACACGGCCGGTCTGAAGGGGCCCGGGTCTATGTGGAACGGTTCGCGGATTATACGGATACCCTCTCCTCGTTCCGGGAGATGATCCGCGGCTGGCAGAAGGGGAAACCGGTTTTTTTGATCGGGCACAGCATGGGAGGCCTCATCGGCGCGCTCTATCTGCTCGACCGCCAGAACGAGCTGGCCGGTGCGGTTCTTTCCGGACCGGCAGTCAAGGCGCCGGACGACATCTCCCCGATCACGATTTTCGCGGGACAGGTTCTTTCCGCCCTGATGCCCAGGCTCGGCTTGATCCAGTTGGAGGCGGAAGGCGTGAGCCGGGATCCGGCGGTGGTGAAGGCATATGAGACCGATCCCCTTGTTTACCGGGGAAAGATTACGGCGCGGCTGGGCGCGGAAATGATCAAGGCGATGAGGCAGGTCGGCGCCGAGGCGTCCCGGATCAGCCTTCCGCTCTTGATCCTCCAGGGGGGCGCAGACCGTCTGGTCCATCCATCCGGCGCGCAGATGCTCCATGACGGAGTGTCCTCCACCGACCGGAAGATCATCCTCTACGAGGGGTTTTACCACGAGGTCTTCAACGAACCGGAACATGATCGCGTGCTCAAGGATGTCGAGACGTGGCTTAAGGCGCACACCGGTTGACATGAAACTGCCCCCACCCTGTATCCCTCCGCCTTGACGGAGGAAGGAGGGGCGGGGGTGATTTTCATCCTTCGTTGTGCCCAACCCGAGCATGAGGGATTAGTCTTTTTATTCAACCATCTTGGACGATTTCAGGAAAACCCATGAGACGGTGATCCCTGTCATCACGGCGTATTTGTTCTTGACCAGCGGACTCCCTTCAAAGGCGGCGCCCTGGAGGAAATCCAGGCTGACAAAGGCGCCAATTATGAAAGGTTTTATGTTTTTATTCAAACCAACGGTGAGAGTCGATCCGCTGTATCCGCCGCCGGCTTCGTATTGGCGACGGGTTGGCGTCGCATAGGGCGGATCGACGGCGTAATAGTAACGGTGATATCCCCGGTCGGCAAACATGGGACCGGCCGAAATGCCGAGGTTCACCCCGGATCCGGCGATCATATCGGCTTTTTCAAAAACCAGCCGCGGGTGAAATACCCATCCTTCGTGACGGACCGAAGAGAAATCGGTCGAAAATGCGGCCCGGATCGGCAAGGTGAGCTTCAGTTTGTAATGGTCCTGCCTGTTTTCAAGCAGGGTCACATTGAGAGAGGGGCCTATTTCAAAGGTCGGATCCAGATCGGCCATCCCCCGACGGTCCGGATTTTCCGAACTGTTCACGGGCACGTTGCCATTCAAGCTGATATCCAGCAACAGCCGGTCCGTTTCAAAGATGCGTCCGGAAATGCGCTCCCTTTCAACCCGCAGGATATCCCCCCGGTAAACAAAGTAGGGATAGGGGAGCAGATAGCGCCTGTTTTCGTCGGAGCCCCGGTAATCGGGCATCTGGAGGAGGAGCAACCCTGCGCCGAGCTCCCAGAGCGGTTTTTCTTCACACCAGGCCCGTACCGGAGATAGAAGCATTAATAAAATGAATATATGGATGAACGGTCGTCGAATACGCATCTCGGGTTCCCCACCCCTCCGGATAGACGGCCATAGAAACAACATTGCCTTGCCGGCATGACGGAGCCGATATATTCCGCAATGATCTTTCCCCTACACCCCGCTATGGGGAGGCCCGCCTTTTTTTAGAAAATACAAAGATTTCCTTCTATTGTCAATGACCGCAAAAATGACAAGATTCCACGGGGGCGCGTTCAATGAATCCGGGGAAAATCGTGGGATGAAATGACCCAGTTCAAGAGGTGATGTATGGCGGCATGGATCATAGCCTCCCTGTCTCGCAACCCGGCAGAGGAATCAGAACAACCGTCCTTGACGAAAACCATTTCCGTCAATTTTCTTCAATTTCCCTGATCATGTCGAACAGCTTCTGATTCACCGGCGTGGGGACATTGTGGCGCGCACCCAATTCAATCACCTTGCCGGCAAACATCTCCACTTCCGTTTTTCTGTGCGCCTCGACATCCTGGAGCATCGAGGTTTTTCCCTCCGGGTTTAAGCCGGAGAGAATCGTTTCCCAGTTTTTGACCTCCTCTTTGGATAACGGAACCCGTTCCTTCTCCGCAAGCATGATGACCTCCTCCATGGCCGACTCCATGAGATCCCGGGCCTTTGGAGAGGTCTGAAAGACGGAATAAGGCGCTCGCAGAACCGCTGATGCTTGATTGATACCGACATTGATCATGAATTTCCACCAAAGGATACGAATCATGTCAGGAGGTGTTTCAAAAATGATCCCTGCTCTGTCAAAAAAGTCTTGAACACGCTTTACCCTGTCTGAAATAAAAGAATTCCTTGCCTCTCCAAAAAGTATCTTTCCCCGCTTCTTGAAATTCACCCGGTTTCCTTCTCTCACGCCATCCATACCTACAGAGACAGCATATAGGACCTTTTCCATACCGTATGCGGCGCCAATCTTGATCTCACTTTCAATGCCGTTCATTACGGAGATAATCGTCGTTTCCCGTCCGACTCTACTTTTTATTTCACGAATGGCATCGTTCAACTGATTGTGCTTTACAGCAACTATAATGAGATCAGAAGGAGGCAAAAGATCTTCAGGCCCGAAAACGGGGATGCGGTAGAGTTTACCGTTGACGATTAATCCCTCTCTACGGAGCCGCTCAAAGCGATCGCCGCTTGCGACAAACGAGACGCAATGATTGTCCATATCGTGAAAAATACTTGCGCAGGCGCCTCCTAAGGCGCCTGCGCCAATAATGGAAATGGTTTCGATTGACGGTTTCATTTTCCTGTTACATTCTAACGCTCAAAATGAAGAGCCCTTCCGTAAACCTCTCTTTAGAAGGGCTTTTCAATATTCGGCCGATATTGCAGATCTATTCCGTCTTTTCCCCGGGACTGGCCTCAGGAGCGGCCACTCCGCTGTACAATCCCCGTTTGGCTTTTTGGATCTTTCCTTCTTTGGAAGCGCGGTTGACTATGCCCCAGATCTGGCGTTCGTTTAAACCGGTCTTTGTTTTCAACTCAGCCGTCGAAATTCCTTCCGGCGCGCCTTGGATGAGCGACACGACCGCATCGATGTTGGTTACCTTCTTTTCAGCGGGCGCCTTCTTTCCAGTTTTCTTGACCTTCTTGAAAAGGACGGGTTTTGAGGCCTTGGCTGCTTTCTTGGTTTTCTTGGGGGGTGGGGCTTTTGCCAATTTGGGTTTCTTTCCAGTTTTCTTTTCCGGCACTTCCTTTGCCGCCTTAGGTTCCTTCTTCATTTTTACTGTTTTTGGGAAAGGCCCGGAGACCATTGCTTGAAGCTTATCAAAGTAGGCCTTCACAAAGGATTCCGATCCTTCAATTTCGATTTCCTTCGTGACCGGATTGAAACGGATTCGCGAGTTTTCTTTCATATAACCTCCTATTGTTTGTGTGAATAATTTCCAGTTGGCGTAAGATAGTGACTGTCCCCCTCTATTGTCAACTTTTTTTTGTTCCACATGATCTTTCCCCATGACAGGTGAGGTGCGAAAAAAAGCAGGGATCTGCGCTTTTGATCCCTTTCGCCCTGTTCAGGGAGCAGCTATCAAGATAATCTGACAATTTATGGTTGCCCCTTCGGGGTTAGAGAGAGTCTTCTCCGGACGGAACTTTGAACCCGGGGAGGGGACGATGACATCTCCATCAGGTTGAAAGTGGGGACAGATTGGGGACAAAATAACCTGGGAACGAAAAAAGGGGCTGCGGTATTTCTCCGTAACCCCCCGTTTTAATTGGTGAGCCCTGTCGGGATCGAACCGACAACCTACTGATTAAGAGTCTTATTTTTTGACTTTCCCACAATAGCCTTTAACGTAAAATTACCCCTTGACATTTCAATAGATAAGCCTTATCTTCTTTCCTAAGACATCACTTAAAAAAAGACGGTTTCAGACAAAAAAGCGGGACAGGAGCGGGACTGGCGCGACATACTGATTATTTGAAGGGGGCTAAATTATGGCGGCGAAATGGATCAAGACAAACTTTCCGGGGGTACGTTACCGGGAACATGAAACCCGGAAAAACGGAGTCAAGCGCGATCAATATTTCACCATCCGTTACAAGCTGGCCAAAAAAGACAAAGAAGAGGGGCTTGGTTGGGCTTCTCAAAACTGGACAGCGGCAAAGGCATACGAACGATTGACGGAACTGAAAGAAAACCGAAAGACCGGGGAAGGACCGCAAACCCTGGCCGAGAAGCGGGAAATTTCCGGCAAGCAAAAAGAGGCCGACAAGCAAGCGCAAGACCTGGCCGAAAAAGAGAACGTCACCTTCGGCGATTTTATGACAAAAACCTATCTTCCACAATGCAAGCTGGACAAAAAAGCAAAGACTTACACCATTGAAGAAATGCTTTATCGTCTCCACCTGGCCGACACAATAGGAACCCTTCCCTTTGGCAAGATTGCACCTTTTCACCTTGAACGGATCAAAAAGGACATGGCCGACGGGAAGAAGTCTAACCGAACAATTCAATATGTTTTGCAATTGACAAGGCAAGCTTTCAACACGGCGCGGAAGCTTGGCATTTACACCGGGGAGTCACCGACAAACGCCGTAAAGTGGCCTAAGCTGGACAATATGAAATTGCGTTACCTGAACGTCACCGAGGCGGAAACATTGCTTGCGGCACTTGCGGCAAAGAGTCAGAGCCTTCACGACCTGTCAATGCTTTCCCTTCATTGTGGCCTTAGATTCGGAGAGATTGCAAAGCTGACTTGGTCATGCGTGAATTGGGACGCGGGAACCCTGGCGATCCTGGACGCGAAAACGGGGAGCCGAACCGCTTACTTGACGGCACCGGCAAAGGCCATGCTGAAAAGCCGCAAAGAGGGAAAGCCAAACGAGTCTATATTTCCGAAACGATCCGGCAAAGCCGGGACAATGGATCAAGCATCAAAGGTTTTTACTGACACCGTGAAAGAGCTAAAATTCAATCTTGGCGTCACTGACCGGAAACAGAAAGTCACCTTCCACACCTTGCGGCACACTTTCGCCACGCACCTTTACGAAAGCACCCACGACCTTTATCTAACCCAACGGAGCCTGGGCCATGCCACGGGCGTCATGACGGCGCGTTATGCGAAAATGAGCGAAAGCCGATTGAGAGAGGGCGCGGCGGCGCTTGAAAAGGTATTTGCGGCAAATGGCAAGGCCGGAGCCGACGGGGGGCAAGTTGTGAACTTGACGAAATGACCCTTGACGAAATGACCCTTGACGAAATGACCCTTGCATGATACTTCTTTTTAGTATAGAATAAGCCATGATATGGACAGTGAAAATTATGAGACGGGCCTTGAAACAGGTTGACCGGTTGCCTGTCAAGGTGAGAGAAAGTTTGGCTGACCTTATCAGAGACATGGAGTTTCATGGTCCTGTCAGGGGGAATTGGCCGAATTATGGAAGGATAAGCGAAAACCGCCACCACTGCCACATAAAGAAAGGACAGCCCACTTATGTGACAATATGGGAGGTAACGAACAAACGCATAAAACTGATTGAGGTGACGTATGCAGGCACACACGAGAAAGCACCCTACTGAAACCGCCGAACTGAGATTCATCGGGCCGATTGTAAACATCGCGCGGGCGATTGAAACCTTGAAGCCTTTGGGATTCGTGGATACGTCCGATTCTGTCCCGTGGCGCGAGGCTTTCCCTGAGTATTCCGATGAGGACCTTCCGGGGGTCTGTCTGCGCGGATCGCGGTATAAGGAAGGCCTTACCCAAAAACAGTTGGCCGACATAACCGGCATTCCGCAGCGCCATATTTCCGAAATGGAGCATGGCAAGCGTCCCATCGGCAAGGAAATGGCAAAGCGCCTGGGGAAAGCCTTGAACATCGGATACAAGGTGTTTTTGTAGAAAGATCATGCCGGGGATAGGGTAGCTCCCGAACGGCGGCAATCCTGGGCCGTTTCCCCGGCTTAATCTTCCAGGAGCGCAACAACAGGAGGTTGCAGCCATGCCTGAAGAGAAGAAAGAGCTTCCCATACCAAGAAACGGAATCGATGTGATGAACGATCTGTCACTTGATGCCCGAACAATGATTTCTTTAGCCCATGAAGACTTATTGAAACCATATATTCCAACAGGCATAACCAAACAATATTTTATGTTGTGCATGAGTTCTCGGTTTGAATCACCGGAAAGTTTCTTGTCCACGTGGATGTATCGGAAATCCGATGTCGAAGAATTTATGTTGAAGCATAAAGTTTATTGGGAGAAGTTACGGCAAAACCACGGGTTATATCCTACTGCACCCGAACCGCAAAGCGACACGGCGCCAGAAACCACAGAAAAGAAGGATTCACCTGGCAGCCGCGTGAACGAACGCTTAGCCCTTGCGCTTGAATTTGCAAAGATGCTTGAGAAAAGCCATCCAAATCTAACGGCGAACGAGGCAGCGGTGCAAATCAACCTTCGCATGGCCACAGAATATAAAGGAAATGACCGAATAGCAAAAGGATACAGCATCAAGCATTTAATGAAACTTATCAAGCCTTCAGGCTTCAAGCGGGGCAAACGGGGCAACCCGGGGAAAACCAAAAAAATAATTAGAACATTTTTTACAATCCTTAATGTTCCAATTACAATGTTAGTGCGTGAAATCATTTAACATTCAATTGGAACATTTCTTTTAATCTCCGCTTTTTCAATATTCCAATTTACTTTATATTTCAAACACTTATGATTGCCCCCAAGCGGTTACGGGAACAGTTATTTTCCCAAATAAAAAACTTGGAGGTGAATTATGGACGGATCAATATTTCAGGAAATGTTGGCAAAGTGGCGGTCTGCGGTTGTCGCAAGGACGGAAATCTCAGTTTTCAGCGGCGGCATGATGAAAGAGAAATACGCGTCGAATCTCGATTCTGCCGGGTTGGGCTGCCCTGGCCGTTTTCGGGTTGGCCGAAAAATCTGCTATCCGGCAAAAAATCTGGCCGAATGGTTAGAGTCCCGAAGCACCGCCATCCCTGAGCGCACCCGGCAAACCGAATAAGGGGGCCGGGCCATGAATCAGAGCGCCGAAGAAATCCGGGCGGCTGTCAATGCAGTTGCCGACGAAGAGCGCCGGAAGTTTGCGCCGGGAACGGCGGAGCCGGACCACGAACCCGAAGCCGAACCGATACCAAGCGCGGATATTTTACGGGCCTTGCACCGAAACGAGGACGGCGACGCGGACCTTTTCATCCGCTTATACCGGAACCGGTTGGTTTTCGATCACGCGGCGGGGCAATGGTTCACCTGGGCCGGGCACCATTGGGAACCGGACACGACCGAAGAGGCGCTTGCAGGGGTTGCAGACATTGCCGACCTTTACGTCACTGAGATGAAGCGGCAAGGATGGGCAAGGGCCGGAGCCGAAAAAGCCGGACAAACAACGGCGGCGGACAGCGCAAAGGAAACTGAAAAGACGCTTGCACGACGAATCCGCGACCTGAGAACCATCAAACGGAAACAAGCCGTCTTGCACCTTGCCAGAGCCGGGGCCGATACCCTGGGAATCACCGGCGACGAATGGGACAGCGACCCACGGAGCCTTCCGGTTTTGAATGGAGTCCTTGACCTTCGCACCGGCGACTTCCGAAACGGCGACCCTTCCGACTATTTCAAGACCTTCTCACCGATACCCTGGGAAGGCATGAAAGCGCCACGACCGACATGGGAAGCCTTTCTGCAAAGCACTTTTGGAGGCGACGCCGAGCTTGTGAAATTCATGGGCCGTCTTTTGGGCTATGCAGTCACCGGGCAAACCACGGAAGCCGTTTCACCTATTCTATGGGGCGCGGGCCGGAATGGGAAAACGGTTTTATTGCAAGCCGTGAGCGATGTCCTGGGGCCGGACCTTGCCGGGCCGATTGAATCTGAAATGCTACTGGAAAGCCGATTTACGCGGCAATCAGGCGGGCCGTCAAGCGACTTGATACACCTGCGGGGCCGACGCCTGGCATGGCTAAGCGAAACAAACGAAAACCGGCGGATCAACAGCGGCAAAGTCAAACTGCTATCCGGCGGCGATCTTATCACGGGCCGGGCACCATTCGGAAAAAGACAAATCACCTTCCGACCGACGCACAAAATATTCCTTTTAACAAATCGAGCCTGTTCAATAATTCAGTTTTTACCATGAAAACCAACTGTACCGTGTGATGTTTGCTGTTCAATACTGGTGTTCAATATTTAGAATAATATGGGGTATCTCCTTAGCTCCAGTCGCCCCTATATGTTGTGGTTCTGGCGGCCAAGGCCGCGAATGCCCTTGATAACGTTCT
>MNZQ01000020.1 GCA_001873745.1 Syntrophaceae bacterium CG2_30_58_14 | reverse complement strand
TTCGCTTTTTCTTTAATCGAGCTTGGCCGTATACAAAACCATTATGCTTTTGAATCCGATTAAGGATATAATTAATCCGCATCCCGTTTCTCCTCTGGTGTGATGGTTTGTTTTTGCACAACTTCCATCTTGCCAGATTTGAGAGCGGGATGCACTTCTATTTTTAACTGACTTTTATACTCGAGTGGGGCCCTTTATTACCCATAAATTCTGCGGAAGAACCGAATTTTGCATACTCTTTCATGGCGTTTTCCGTGACGGCCCAATCCAGGAATCTCTTGGCGGCTTTTGGATTCTTTGCCCCTTTGAGCAGCGCGTTGGCCTCCACCTCGTATCCCGCCCCTTCAGCGGGGAAGACAAATTCGACCGGGAAGCCCTGCTTTTTCTGCTCGGCCACGACGAAATCAAATGAGGCCCCCACGGCAAACTCGCCGGCGGCGGTCATTTTTGCCGGCCGGGAACCGCTTTTGATATACTGGCCGATGTTCTTGTCCAGCTTCTTCAGGAACTCCCAGCCGTCTTCCTTGCCCTGTTTCGCGCCGTACATCTGAAGGATACTGGAGATCTGAAGGAATCCCGTTCCGGAGGCCACCGGATTGGGCATGGTAACGAGCCCCTTGAATCTCGGGTCGAGAAGATCGTTCCACCCCTTGGGCATCGGCAGCCCCTTCTCCTGCAGAACCTTGGTGTTCACGCAGAAGGCGGCAATGTACATATCGATGCCCACGTATTGATACTTGGGGTGAACAAAACGCTTCTCGAGCTTTTCAACGCCTTTGGGTTTGTACGGTACGAACATCCCCTTGGGGATAAATTCCTCCATGCCGGTAACCGCCCAGCCCCAGACCAGATCCGCCTGGGGATTGTCCTTTTCGGCCAGCATGCGCGCGCCCAGTTCCCCTGTTGAAAGGCGAATGATGTTGATTTCCAGGTCCGGCATATCCCTTCGGGCCGCCTCGAGATATTTTACCGTTTCATCCGTCTCGAGCGAAGTGTAAACCGTGACCTTTTCCGCAGCGCCCGCATTGAATGCCAGACACATGGCCATGATACCGACGACAACCATAATCCCTGCACGTTTCATACGCCATCCTCCTTCATTTCCTGTTGATGTTTGCCGTTTAGACAATCTTTTCAAACCATGAAGCCCGTCCGCCCAAATACCATGCAAGACCTTTGAATTTCTCCCATACGTTCTAAGTTTGCATCCCCGTGAAGGCGGGAATCCAGTCTTTTCAGGATCTTCTGGATTCCCGCTTTCGCGGGAATGACAAAGTCGGGGGTATTTTTCAAAGGTCTCAATGTATGATCCATCGTACTCTGACTTTTGGAACGGCGCAATATGAACCTGAAAGGATACAGTGACTGAGTCATGAGGAAAGCTACTATGAATCCAGTTTGCGGTCAACCGCTTTTTCATGCCCTGTTTTACGCTAACGTAAAAAAGTCCAAAATCCCCTCCCCCGTCTGAGAGGGGGAGGGTTAGGGTGGAGGTGATCATTTCCCCCTCCCCTTCATCCCCTCCCGCCCGGGGAGGGGAGATTTTACAGAATGCCCATAAAATCCCCCTCTATACCCTTTTGAAAAGGGGAACTTGAAATAGAGAAATCCTTGAGTCAACGACATTGACTTAAGGTTCAAACCGCGCACGGAACGGAGCGCCCGGAAAGAAGCTGCAGACGGAAGCGCCGGGTAACCAGGCTTTTCCGATCCAGAAGCGAGAGGAGGTCGCCCAGCGGAAGGAGTCGATAATCGAGCTTTTTTGCGGCGTGAATGAGACGAACGAAGTTTTCGCTCATCCGCCCGCCTTCGACTTCCGCATGAACGGGAAGAACGTGAATCCCGCCCTCTGCAAGCCCGGCGAGGATTGTCCGTTCCCCCTCTTCAACGCCCGTTTCTTCAAAGCAGGGAAGATCCGATGGAATCTCAATCAGACCGGCGCCTTCATGGATGAAGGGCACCTTTGCCCGCGTGCAGCTCAGATAGTCGAAACCAAGGTCGCGGACCATGGAGAGGACCCGGTCGTCGATCAGCCACGCCGGGGCGCCGAAAGAGGTCGGCCTTTTTCCCGTCAGCGCCTCAAATCCGTCGATGCCGCGGCTAAACCAATCCCGTATCCACCCCTCCGGGCGAACGGTAAGCTCATCCTGCCAGCGCCGATGATCCCACGCATGAAACTGCGCCTCGTGGCCTTCCGCCACGATCCTCCGGACAAGCTCTGGAAACGAAAGGGCAATCTTCGGAGAAGGGAGAAGCGTCCCGTAGAGGGCTGTCCGGAAACCGTAGAGGCTGGCGGCGCGCGTCCGGACCATTTTCTTCAGGAAGCGGGGATTTTTCAGGAGCTGCAGAACGGCCCTCCCCGAGGCGTCCGGTCCGATGCTCAGGTAAAACGTGGCCCGGAGATCCATTTCCCGCAACAGGGAAAGAAGGCGGGGCACCCCAAGCCTCATTCCCTGGTAGGTATCGACATCGATTTTCAGCCCCAGGATTCGGATCACGCCATCTCCTTACCCCTCACTCCTCACTAACCTCATGCCCAGGCGCGTGCACAACGAAACATGAAAATCCCCCCGTGCCCCCCCCTTAGCAAAGGGGGGTTGGGGGGATTTTCATATAAACGGCTCGTTCTCCTCAAGGAAGGAGTAGAGGGTCATCCGCAGGGAATCCTGGAGCCCGATGACCGGCGACCAGCCGAGGAGGGTTCGGGCCTTTTCGATGCTCGGTTTCCGGGTGTAGATATCCTGATATCCCTTGCCGTAATAAGTTGTTGCGGGCACTTCAATAATTTCCGAATAGGTTTTGTCGCCGCAGTGGCCCGGATGTTCCATGAAAAGCTTTTTCAGCAGGTGAGCCAGTTCCCGGACGGAACACTCGTTATCCGGATTGCCGATATTGATGATCTGGTTCTTGCAGACATCGTTTCGGTTTTCCAGAATGCTGAGCAGCGCCGCAATGCCGTCGTCAACATAGGTAAAGCACCGCTTCTGGCTGCCGCCATCGACCAGGCTGATCGGCCGTTTCATCAGGAGCTCGGCGATGAACTGCGTCACCACCCGGGAGCTGCCTTCCTTGGCCGCATACAGGGAATCCAGGCGGGGTCCGACCCAGTTGAAGGGTCTGAACAGCGTGAATTCCAGATTCCCCCGCGTGCCGTAGGCGTAGATCACCCGATCGAGGAGCTGCTTGCAGCAGGAGTAGATCCAGCGCTCCTTCTGGATTGGCCCCACGACCAGATAGCTCTCATCCTCCTTGAACTCCGGATCGGCGCATGCCCCATAGACCTCCGAGGTCGAGGGAAAGACGACGCGCTTGCGATACTTGACGCAATGTTTGATCACATTGAGGTTCATTTCGAAATCGAGGTGGAAGACGCCGATCGGGTCTTCCACGTAGAGCTTGGGCGTCGCAATCGCAACCAGCGGAAGGACAACGTCGCATTTCTTGACGTGATACTCGATCCACTCCCGGTTGATTGCAATATCCCCTTCGATGAAATGAAAGCGCGGATTCTGCAGGTTCTTGCCGAGACGGTCGTCGGAGAGGTCCATCCCGTAAACGTCCCAGTCCGTCTCGTCGAGGATCTTCTGTGTCAGATGGTGGCCGATAAACCCGTTAACACCCAGGATCAAAATCTTCATGATAACATCATCCCTTCCTTGTCTCTAAAATAGTGGATCATCCCGTCGCCGGTCATCCTTTCGCCCCGGATTTGCACATCGAGGAGCCGAATTCTCCCCCTCCCCGTCCGGACAAATACCAAACCCCCTTCGATTTCAACGCATCCGGGAGGTTTTTCCCCCTCCCCTCCGCCGCCCTCCTCCGGCGCACCCCACCAAATCATCAGCCTGGATCCATCCGCCAGTCGGCAGAAGGCGCCGGGATAGGGATCCGTGACCGCGCGGATCAGATTATAAATCCTCGCAGCCGGGAAGGACCAGTCGATTCGGCCGTCTTCCGGTCGGCGACCGCCGAAATAGCTCCCCACGGAGATATCCTGGGGTATGCGGGGCGCCCGCCCGATTTTCATCAACGGCAGGAATTCATCCAACAGAATCCCCGCCTCGACACAGAGCTTCCCGTAGAGGGTGAACGCGGTGTCGTCCTGGGCAATGGGCACGATCCTCTGCCCGACGATATCCCCCGCATCGGCCATCTTAACCATGTGATGGAGAGTAACCCCGGTCCGTTCTTCCCCGTAAACCAAAACCCAGTTCACCGGGCATCGTCCGCGATAGGCGGGCAGCAGCGAGCCGTGGAGGTTATACGCCCCCTTCGGCGGAATGCGGAGGATCTCCTCCGGGATCATCTGGCGGTAATAGAAAGAAAAGATCATCTCCGGATGGAAATTCGCGATCTTCTCCGCCCATTCCGCCCGCCGGATCTCCTCCGGGCACTCCACAGGGATTCCCCGCCCTTTTCCCCAATCCCGGACCGAACCGAACCAGCAGTTTTCTCCCGGATCATCCTCATGGGAAAAAATGCAGGCCGTCTCATACCCGGCGCGTTCCAGCGCATCGAGACCCGCGATGCCCATGTTGTGGTAGGCAAGAACCACGACCCTCATGCGGCCCCTCCGGTCGAAGATGAATCGCCTTCATAGACGCGCTCGATCACATACTCGGGCCGCTTGCGGACCTCGCGGTAGATCCGGCCGATATATTCACCGATCAGGCCGAGCGCGAAAAACTGGAGCCCCACAAAGACGAACAGGATGGCGAACAGCGTGAAAACCCCCTCCGCCGCCCAGACGGTCCCGTAAACGAGACGGGCAATCACGAGAAAGGCGCCGAAACAGACGCCGAGGGTCGCCAGCAGAATCCCGCCGTACATGATGAGTTTGATCGGGAATTCGGAAAAGGAGGCCACCAGGTCGAACTGGAGGTTGATCAGTTTTCGGAGCGGATAGTTGGATTTGCCGCCGTGCCGCTCCTCGTGGGCGACCTCGATCTCCGTCACCCGCTTTCCGAAGTGCGTCGCCAGCGCCGGGATGAAGGTGGCATGTTCATGACAGGCGATCATCCGCTCCACCACTGTCCGGCGGTAGGCCCGGAGCATGCAGCCCCAGTCGGTCATCCGGACGCCGGTGATCTTCCGCGCCACCATGTTGACGATCCGGGAGGGAAGGATCCTAAACAGGGAATCTTTTCTCCCTTTCCGGATCGTTCCGACCACATCGTAGCGTCCCTCTTCCATCTTTTCGATCAGGCGGGGGATCTCCTCCGGCGGGTTCTGGAGGTCCGCATCGAGCGTCACGACGATCCCGCCGCGGACGATGGAAAAACCGGCCAGGATGGCCGCATGCTGTCCGTAATTCCGCGTTAGTTCCACCACCCGAACCTCGGGATCGATCGTGAATCCCTTCAGGATCGAAAGCGAGCGATCCTGGCTGCCGTCATCGACCAGGATAATCTCCCAGGGTCTCTTCAGGGCGGACATCACCGGCCGGATCCGGGCCATCAACGGGGGCAAGTTTTCCTCTTCATTATAAACCGGGATCACGAGGGAAATCATCTTTTCAAAATCGCCGTCATCCATTATTCCCGTCAATCTTGGCCCCCTTTCGGACCGCCCAGGATCTCCCGCACCGCGGCACAGACATACGCGACGTCCCCGTCGTTCATGTCGGGAAACAGCGGAAGCGACAGGATCCTTTTCGCGGCGCGTTCCGTTTCCGGCAGTTTCACGACCCCGAAGCGCTCCTTCACGTACTTCAGCAGATGACAGGCCGGAAAATGGAGTCCGTAACCGACGTTGTGATCGGATAACCGCTCCATGAACCTTTCCCGCTCCATGGCAAGGATCTTCACCACAAAGAGGTGGTGCGCATGGTCATGGGGATAGGACGGATCGCCGGGAAGCTCCAGGCCGGCGATCCTCTGGAGTTCTTCCTTGTAAAGCGCTACGAGTTCGGCCCGGCGGCGGTTGAATTCGGCAAGCCGG
Source organism: Syntrophaceae bacterium CG2_30_58_14 (assembly GCA_001873745.1). Lineage (GTDB taxonomy): Bacteria > Desulfobacterota > Syntrophia > Syntrophales > UBA5619 > UBA5619. The sequence goes on along the minus strand of MNZQ01000020.1, from coordinate 10,042 downwards.
GAAAGCTGGGCTATCCCCAGGGCCGCCTGGATGTCCGTCAGATTGTATTTCCAGCCCGGCGCCTCGATGTCGTATTCGGGGTTGCCTCCTCTCCCGTAGCGCTTCCATGCGTCGCGTTCGATGCCGTGAAAACGCAGAAGGCGAAGCCTCTTTTCCAGTTCATCGTCGCTGTGGGCAATGAGGCCCCCCTCGCCGGTCGTGATGTTCTTCAGCGGATGAAAGGAGAATATCGCGATCCTCCCGAAGCCGCCGACATGAATCCCCCGATAGCGCGTCCCGACGGCGTGGGCTGCATCCTCGATCACGGTCAGACGATGACGATCGGCAATCTCCAGGATCCGGTCCATCTCCGCCGGCGCGCCCGCGAAATGGACCGGGATGATCGCCCTCGTCCTGGGGGTGATTCTGGCCTCAATGTCGGCGGCGTCGATGTTCAGCGTGTCGTAATGAATGTCCGCGAAGACGGGTCGGGCGCCGTGCAGCGAGATCATGTTGACTGTCGAGGCAAAGGTAAGCGATGGGGTGATCACCTCGTCCCCCGGACCGATGCCGAGGGCCGAAAGGACGAGATGCATCCCCGCCGTCGCGGAGGATAGGGAAACGGCATAACGAGCCCCGGTGAGGGCCTGAAACCGCTCCTCGAAGCTCTTGCAGAGGGGCCCCGTCGTAATCCATTGCGATCGCAGACAGGCGGTTACACTTGCGATTTCCGTCTCGCCGATGGACGGCCGGTTCAGCGGCAGAAAATCTTCCCGAATCTTCATCACGACCCCTTTTCTTTAGGACTTCTTCAACTCGACCAGCGCGTAGGCCTCATTATGCCACAAGACCCGAAGAGCGGGTACCTCTTTTTTCAATCTCTCCAATTTTTCGTCGTTCTCCGTGGCGCAATAGAGTCCGTCCGTTTCCCGAATTAGACGGAAGAAAGCATCGGAGGTGAGAAAATAGCGTTCCCGCTCCGCAACCGGAAGCTGTTGACTGCCATACCTCACCTCCCCGATGTCGTCAACAATCGGGGTCCTCTTCCCGGTGTAGAAATCGACCCCGTACAGCGACATGCCGTACTGGTAGAGCGTTGCGCCCGCCGGAACCTGTTTCCGGATCGCCTGCGAAAGCGGATAGGCGGACTTGTAAGGGGCGAGGTATTGCGCAACCGACGGGGTGAGGGTCACCACAAACAGCGCAAACAGCAGGTAGATCGTCGCAAACCACGCCGGCCCTCTCCTTCTTCGCATCCGATCCGGGAGAAAAAGGATCAGGATCTGGATGAGGAACGGGAATGCGACCCATGGCCACCAGGAGTCCCAGGAAACCCGATGTTCCCTCAGAAAGAGGGGGGCGACCGGAACGGCCATGAAAAGCAGGGACTGGAGAATCCCCGTCAACCGGTAGCGGAGCGGAGGAAGCTCCCCGGCGCCCCCCTCCCCCGGCCTCTCCTGATAACGGCGGAAGAGGTGACCGAAACTTAGAGCGACGGGAATAAATACCGGCGCGATGTACGGAATCAGTTTCGAGGAAGAGATTGAAAAGAAGAGAAAAATAAGGCCAAACCAGGTCAGCAGCAATCGCTTCTCGACGCTGCCGAACCATTTTTCGCCCTTTCCTACCCCCCGGATCGCCTCGGGCAGGAAGGCGCACCACGGAAGGGTCCCGGCCAGGATGATGGGGAGATAGAAATAGAAGGGCTGATAGCGGTCATGCATCCGGGTGGCATAGCGGAGCAGGTGTTCCTGGATAAAGAAAAAACGGAAGAAATCGGGGTTCTGCTGCTGGACAAGGATCAGCCAGGGGAGCGAAACGGCCGAAAAGATCAGGATGCCGATGGGGGAGAACAGGGCGAAAATCTCCCGCCAGCGGCCGGAGATCAGAAGCCAAATCACCACAACGCCGAACGGAAACGCGATTCCGATCAACCCCTTGGCCAGAAACGCCAGCGCGCTGAAAAGATAGAGGAGGTAAAGCCATCCCTTTTTCTGTTTTGCCCCGGCAAAACAGTGAAATCCGGACCAGATCGCCATGCAGACGAAAAAGGCGAGCGGCATGTCGAGGATGTTGATCCGGCCGATGGCGACATGATAGAGGAAGGTGGTCAGAACGGCGGCCGCATAAAGCCCTGTCCGCGCATCATGAAAAAAGAGCCCCATGCGATAGACCAGCAGGATGCACCCCCACGCTGAGAGGGCCGCGAAGAGGCGGGACGAGAACGCGTTCTCTCCGAAAATCCGGAAAGCGACCGCCGTCGCCCAGTAGACAAGGGGCGGTTTCTCGAAATATACAGCCGCTTTCAGCCGCGGCGTTACATAGTCGCCGGTAGCGTTCATCGCGCTGGGGATGGCGCTGTACCGCCCTTCATCCGGCTCCATGAGGGGGGTGAATGGTAGCGGAACCAGATAAAGCAGCAGCGGGATCAGAAAGAGAACGACGATTTTGATGGACCTGTCCTGCACGACCAACCCCCCGGAATGCCCATAAATCCACTGTTTTTGCGGGAGTGTTTATTCCACAGATCGGCTGGCATTGTCAAACGATTAATCATAACCCGTACAGGTGAATAGACTGAAGGTGGAAGGCTGTCAGCACACTTCAGCCTTCAGCCTAAATACATGAGGGGCCAGTTGCCGTCATTCTTGACATGAGGGTCAATATGTGCGAATTCACAACGGGCGCAGGATCACATTCGGGTCCATCCATCCTGTGCGGTGGAGGTCCAAAACGATCTCCGTAATCGAGTGGAAAAAGGCGGAAACGGTCGGCGTCATCACGATTGATGCTGCAGGGTTAACCTGAAAGCGGGTTTATTAAACATGCACCGTCTGATCAACCGTTATGTGCTCAAGGAAATCGCCGTTCCGTTCTGCATGATCCTCTTTGTGCTCACCTTTGTGCTGCTCATGGGAAAGATCCTGCAGGTGATGGACCTGATGATCAACAAGGGGATCGGCATTGCGGATATCGCCCGGTTGATGCTTTATCTGCTCCCTTCCTTCCTGATGTTCACCATTCCCATCTCCCTTCTGATCGCAATCCTGACTGGCCTGGGACGGCTTTCGGGGGACAATGAATGGACCGTTCTGAAGATGTCGGGGGTCAGCCTCTATCAGTTGTCGTTTCCGGTAGCCTGCGCGGCGCTGGTTGCGTTTCTGATGACCTTGGCGACGACCATTTTTCTGGTTCCTTACGGGAACCTTGCCTCCAAGGCCCTCCTCATGGATATGGCGAGGCAGAAGGCCAGCATCGGGATCCGGGAAAAGGTTTTCATCGACGATTTTCAAGGGATTCTGCTCTACGCGGAACGGATCCCGGCGCACGGCAATTTCCTGGAAGGGGTCCTCATCTCGGACAGCCGGATCGGCCGTGAGCCGAGCACCATCATCGCCCGACGGGCTTATCTCGTCTCCAATCCCGATACGATGGTCATCACGCTTAGACTCGAGGACGGCAGCACGCACATGGTCGATGCCGGTCTGAACCGTTACCGGAAGATGGATTTCCGTTTCTACGATGTCCGTCTGGACCTTGCGTCGGCCCTTTACGCGGAGAAGAAGAACGGGACAAAGTCCAGTACGGAGATGAGCCTTTCCGAACTCGCAACCACGCTCGGAAACCGCGGACTGAAGGAGGAGGCGTTGCGCGAGTTGGCGATCGAACTGAACAAGAAGCTGACCGTCCCCCTCTCCTGTCTTGTTTTCGCCCTCATCGGGATGCCTCTCGGAATCCGGGGCCACCGCTCCGTCCGTGCGCGCGGTTTCACCCTTGGCCTCTTCCTCGTTCTCGCTTACTACCTGCTTCGCTTGAGCGGCGAGGCGCTGGTCGAAACGGGCAGACTCTCCCCGATCCTCGGAACCTGGACTCCGAACTTGATTTTCGCCGCCGCCGGAACCCTTCTTTTTTCTCTCTCCGCCAGGGAACTCTCTTTCCGGCAGCTCTTTCGCCGCGCCTCCGCCGACCCGGCGCCTGCGTCTGCCACGGCGGACAACGCTTCCCGGGAGGAAAAGAGACCATCATGAAGATCGTCGATCGCTATCTGATCCATGAATATCTGCGGAATCTGTTTTTCATCACCCTCTCCTTCGTCTCCCTTTTTCTGATCATCGATTTCTTCGAAAAGATCCGGATGTTTCTCAGCAATCACGCTACATTCCGGCAGATGGGCGCCTACTTTCTTTTCATGACGCCGACGATCGTCTCCCAGATTCTGCCGGCGGCCGTCCTTCTCGCCTCGCTCGTGACCTGCGGAACCCTCTCCCGGCACAGCGAAATCACGGCGATGAAAGCGAATGGGATCAGCCTTTACCGGATTGCCCTCCCCATCCTGACCATCGCCGCGTTGACCTCCCTGACGATCTTTTTCCTGAGCGAATGGGTGACCCCCCTGACCAACGACAGGGCCGAGCGGATCCGTCTGGTCGAGGTGCAGAAACAAGCGTCCCTGGGCAGCTTCAAACAGGATCAGATCTGGTATCGGGGAGCGAAGGGCATTTACAATTTCCGGCTGTTCGACGCGCGCACCGGCACGCTCCAGGGGATCACCATCCATTGCCTCGATCGTCAGATGAAGCTGGTCATGCGTCTGGATGCGGAGAGGGGCGAATGGAAGGAGGGTCGCTGGCTCTTCCACAACGTCCTCATCGCCCGTTTTGATAACGGCGCGTTCCCGGTTCTTTCAAAAATGAAACAGCAGGTGGTCGATCTTCCGGAGAAGCCCTCCGATTTTCAGTTGATCCAGAAGGATGTTGAGGCGATGGGTTATTCCGAGCTGAAACGGTACATCCGGAAACTCCAGTCGGAGGGTTATGACGCGACACGATACATCGTCGATCTCCACGGCAAGATCGCATTTCCGCTGGTCAGCATCCTGCTGGCCATAATCGGCGTCTCCTTTTCCCTCCGGTCCGAGCGGAGCGGCGGCCTCGCCCAGGGAATCGGCGCCGGTCTGGTCATCGGGTTTTCCTACTGGCTCGTTTACGCCTTCGGAATGTCCCTGGGACGGTCCGGCGCCCTGCCCCCCTTCATCGCCGCCTGGTTTGCCAACATGCTCTTCGCCGTCGCTTCCCTCTTTCTCATTCGCAGGGTGAAGACCTGATGTTTTATCAATACCGGTAGTAGTCCGGCTTGAATGGCCCTCCGACCGGTATCCCGAGATAGTCCGCCTGTTTTTTGGAAAGCTTCGACAGCTTCGCCCCCAGACGCTTCAGGTGAAGCCGGGCCACCTCTTCATCTAACTTCTTGGGCAGCGTATAGACACCCGGTTTCAGTTTGCCTTGAGCCAGTTCCAACTGCGCAAGGCACTGGTTGGTAAAGCTGTTGCTCATCACAAAGCTGGCGTGGCCGGTCGCGCAGCCGAGATTCACCAGCCGTCCTTCGGCCAGAACGATGATGCTTCTGCCCGATTTCAGCGTCCATTTGTCCACCTGCGGCTTGATCGACATGCGCTTGCAGCCGGGCGTATTTTCCAGGTAATGCATGTCGATCTCGCTGTCAAAATGGCCGATGTTGCAGACGATCGCCTCGTTTTTCATCTTCTCCATCTGCCGGCCGGTGATGACGTCGCAGCAGCCGGTCGCCGTGATGAAGATGTCCCCTTTGGCAAGGACGTCATCGAGTGCCGCCACCTCGTACCCCTCCATGGCCGCCTGCAGGGCGCAGATCGGATCGATTTCCGAGATGATCACACGGGCGCCGAAGCCCCGCATGGATTGGGCGCACCCCTTGCCGACATCGCCGTAGCCGCAGACGACCACCGCCTTGCCGGCCACCATGATGTCCGTGGCCCTTTTGATGCCGTCCGCCAGGGATTCCCGGCAGCCGTAAAGATTGTCGAATTTCGATTTGGTCACCGAATCGTTCACATTGATCGCGGGGAAGAGAAGCTGTCCCTCCTTGGCCATCTGGTAGAGGCGGTGCACGCCCGTCGTGGTTTCCTCGGAAACCCCGCGGATCCGGGAGGCCGCTTTGCGCCAATGTTGCGGCGACATCTTCAGGCGGTGGGCGAGGCGCTCCCGAACGATCTTTAACTCCTTGTTATCACATGGCTGTTGAAGGATCGAGGGGTCATTTTCCACCTGCACGCCTTCATGGACAAAGAGCGTCGCATCCCCGCCGTCATCAACGATCAGATCCGGTCCCGTGCCGTCGGGCCAGGTCAGCGCCTGCTCGGTGCACCACCAGTATTCCTCCAGGGACTCCCCCTTCCACGCAAACACGGCGGCGGTTCCCGCCTGAGCGATCGCGGCCGCGGCATGGTCCTGCGTGGAGAAGATGTTACAGGACGCCCAGCGGAGATCGGCCCCAAGTTCCTTCAGCGTCTCGATCAACATGGCGGTCTGAATGGTCATGTGCAGGCTGCCCATGATCTTCAGCCCGGCCAACGGTTTTTTAGGACCGTACTTTTTCCGGACGGCCATCAGGCCCGGCATCTCATTTTCGGAAAGACGAATCTCCTCCCGACCCCAGGCCGCCAGAGACGGATCGGCAATCTTGCAGGGCAGATTTTTATCCATTTTCATAAATTTCATGGTTCATTCTCCTTTTATCTGTTTATCGATTCGGTTTCGAGAGCTTTATCTCGAAATTTGGCAGATCGTCATTCCTGCGGAAGCAGGATTCCAGTCATTACAATGGCTTCATAGATTCCCGCTTTTGCGGGAATGACAAAGAGGGTAGATTTTCAAAGCTCTCGTTTCTATTTTACCGCACGGATCATCCTCGAAAACAAGCCTTGGGGTTCATTGGGGTTGTTCTCGCACGGGAGGTTGTTCCCGCTGGGCAATGGCGAAGTTTTCATTTGGCGTTACAATCCCCGCTGAAATGATCAGGGTAAAGGCCTCTTCCACCGTCATGCAGAGTTCGATCAGTTCATCCTGGGGAACCATGATGAAAAATCCTGTCGTCGGCGTCAGCGCAAGCGGCATGAAAACACCGACGCAGGGGCTTTTCTGCCCGATAATATTCTGGATTTCCTCGTTGGGGGTTCCGGTGACGAATCCAATGCCGTAAACCCCGCGACGGGGATACTCAACCATGACGACACTCTTGAAACTCTGTGCCTTGTCCATGAAGAGACTATCAGCAATCCGTTTGATGGCCTGATAGACGCTCCGGACAAACGGAATCTTTCCGACGAGATGTTCGCCGAAGCGGACCAAGCGGTTTCCGAGGTAGCTCTTCGTCACAAGACCGCAGACGAATATCAGAATGACCGTGACGATGGCGCCCAGTCCGGGGATATGAACATGCAACAAGTTATCAGGCTGATATTGCGTAGGAATAACCTGCAGGAGGCTATCCATGATACCCATGATGAAGGAGAGGATATAGATCGTGAGTCCCGCCGGGATGACGACGGCCAGACCGGTTAGAAAGATCCGCTTCATTCTTTTTTTCAAAATTCCCGTCCTCTATTGCGATTGCATCGACTGCGCGGATTTATACCAGAATCCGAAAATGGTTTCAATGGCTTATTTGAACGAGGTGGTCAATTATGCCGGCCGCTCTTTGATCCGGTTCTTTTCATCGAGGAAGATGCACTTCGGCGCCCAGTTTGCCGCAGCGGCGTCATCGACCATCACATAACTGGCGATGATGATCAGATCCCCGCGAGCAACCTTCCTCGCCGCCGCACCGTTGAGACAGATGGTCCCCGAATCCCTGGGGCCCGGAATGACGTAGGTTTCAAATCGCTCCCCGTTCGAAACATCATAGATGGCGACCTTCTCATAGGGGAGGAAATCCGCCGCCGCCATGAGCTGTTCGTCAATCGAAATGCTGCCCTCGTAATGGAGATCCGCGTCGGTCACCGTCGCCCGGTGGAGCTTCGACTTGAGCATGAACCTCTGCATCATCATCTTCCTCCCGCATCAAATATTCTCTCTGAAACCTTTGAATTTCGCCTGAAATTCGACAAGGGGGCATTTTTCAAAGGTCTCTCTCCGCTTTCCAAGGGTTCCCCGAAGACGCGGTTGTCGATCAATCTTGTCTTCCCGACCCGGACTGCCAGAGCCAGCACGCACGCGCCCTCGATCCGCGCTACGTCCTTCATGGTCATAACATCACAGATTTGGGCGTAATCGATCTCCGTGTGCGGATAACCGTCGATTAATGCACGCACTTTTTCCAAAATGGAAGAGGCGTCCCGCTCCCCGTTGTCGTAGAGCTCCCCGGCGAGGTCAAGGGAGCGGCTCAGGCTCAGGGCGGATTTTCTCTCTTCCGGGTTCAGGTAAACATTCCGCGAACTCATCGCCAATCCGTCGGGCTCGCGCGTCGTCTCCATGCCGACCACCTCGATGTCCATATTCAGATCGCGGACCATTCGCCGGATCGTGACAAACTGCTGGAAATCCTTCTTCCCGAATATCGTGACATGGGGTTTGACGATATGGAAGAGCTTCGTGCAGACCGTCGTCACCCCCCGGAAAAATCGCGGACGGGAAATGCCGCAGAGGTTGTTCGTGATTCCCTCTACCTCGACATGGGTCTGATAGCCTTCCGGGTACATCTCCCGGTTGTCCGGACAAAAGATCACATCGACGCCCTCCCCTTCCGCAAGTGTTTGGTCTCTTTTGAAATCGCGAGGATAGGCATCCAGGTCCTCCGTCGGGGCAAACTGGGCGGGATTGACATAGATACTGACGACGAGGCAATCCCCCCGTTTGCGTCCGATCCGCATCAGGTTCAAATGCCCCTCATGGAAGTATCCCATCGTCGGGACAAAGGCGATCCGCCGCCCCCGACATCGTTCCGCCTCCGAATATCCCTGCATCTCTCCCGCGGATTGAATGATCTTCACGTCTCACCCCACACAAAAAAGCCCCTGCGTCCAAGACGAGAGGCTTCCTTCCGTATCCATGAACCCCGATGTTCCCCCGTCCCAGTCCGTTTCCGGATCCAAGCGTTGACGCTCCCTTATCAGAGGCCCTTTTGTTTGTCAAGAAATTTGTCGGCCGCTCTCGATCCATGCCGTCGTCAACAGGGAAAATTCCTCGACGGACAGGGTCTCCGCCCTTCTGGTCCGGTCGATGCCGCTGCGGACGAACACCCGATCGACCATCTCCTCCGGAAGACCGATCCGGCGGATGTTGTTCCAGAGGGTTTTTCTTCGCCGGGCGAAGGCCGCCCGGACGATCTTTGCAAACAGCGCCCCATCCGGAAGCTCGGGCTCCCGGCGGACCTCCATCCGCAGAACGGACGAAACCACCTCCGGCGCCGGATAAAAGCAGGTTGGAGGGACAGTCATTTCGCACGTGGCCTTCGTATATCGTGCGACGATAACCGAAGGGATGCCGTAATCCTTCGTCCCCGGAGGTGCCGCAATCCGGTCCGCCAGCTCCTTCTGGAGCATCAGGATCATCGATGAGATCGACCGCCGAAAGTCGAGCAGACGAAAGAGGATCGGGGAAGAGATATGGTAGGGGATATTGCCGACGACCTTGATTCTTCCCTCCGGAGAGGCGGAGGAAAAATCGTACTTCAGCACGTCGATCTCGACAACCTCGACCCGGTCCTGCCCGGTGAATCGCTCCCGCAGAATGGCCGCCAACCGCGGATCGACCTCGATGGCGATTACCCGCCCTGCCCTCTTCGCCAGTTCCTCCGTCATGAAGCCGAGGCCGGCGCCGATTTCGACGATCGTCTCATCCTCCGCGGGTTCGGCTAACGCGACGATTCGGCGGATGATGTTCAAATCCTCCAGGAAGGACTGTCCCAGCCTCTTCCGAGGATGGATATCATACCGGGCGACCATTTTTCGGACGGATGTGATCATTTGACGCACTCGTAAAAAATCGTCACACCGGTGAAAACCGGTGTTCAGTATTTTAGTAACTGGCTTATATTTATGGATTCCGGCCTTCGCCGGAATGACGGTTTTGGGACTTTTTGCCAAGCCGTCATCTTTTGATGACCTCGTCAATAGTCGTCATTCCCGCCCCCGTCTCCACGGGGGTAAACTGCGGCGGGAATCCAGAGAGCATGGAGCTAACTGAAATAACTGGATTCCCGTTTTCACGGGAATGACAGAATAGGGGGCTTTCAGACTTTTGACAAG
>MNZQ01000184.1 GCA_001873745.1 Syntrophaceae bacterium CG2_30_58_14 | reverse complement strand
CAAGAGCGCCCGCGCGATTGCGATCCGCTGCTTCTGGCCGCCGGAGAGGTTCGCGCCGCGCTCTTCAACATGGGTGTCGTACCCTTTGGAGAGCGCCATGATGAAGTCATGGGCCTGGGCCGCTTTGGCGGCCGCAAAAATCTCCTCGTCGCCGGCGCCAGGGACGCCGTAGCGGATGTTGTCCCGCACGCTCCCCGAGAAAAGAACCGTCTCCTGCGGCACGATCCCGATCTGCGCCAGCAGGGAGTCCTGCCGAAGCCGGCGGATGTCGATCCCGTCGAGCAGGATCCTTCCGGCGGAGATGTCGTAAAAACGGGGTACGAGGTTCACCAGGGTCGATTTTCCCGAGCCGGTCGCCCCCAGGATCGCGACGGTCTGCCCGGACTCGGCGGTCAGGCTGATCTCCGAAAGAACGGATTCGGCGTGGGCGCCGTTGTAGTGGAAGGAGACGTTTTCGAAGATCAGCCTTCCCTGGACCGGTTCGGGCAGGGAGATTGCGTCCGGGGCGTCCCGGACGTCGGGCACGGTATCCAGGACTTCACTTACACGCTTGGCCGAAACGATCCCGCCGGCCCAGACGTTGGAGAGCACGGTCATCATGATGAGCGGCGTCATGGTCGTGAGCAGGTAGTTCGTAAAGGCCACGATCTGCCCGACGGACAGATTTCCCTGAATGGAGTGGATGCCGCCGACCCAGATGACGATGACCATGCCGATATTCACGCACATCGTCAGGACGGGCGACATGGTCGAGACGATCTGCAGCACGCGCACCGATTGGCCGGTGTAGGCCTCATTGGCCCTCTCGAAACGTTCGCCTTCGAAATCGGCCCGCACGAAGGACTTGACCAGCCGCACCCCGGCGATGTTCTCCTGCAGGACAGTGTTGAGCCCGTCCAATTTCTGCTGCACGGAGCGGAAGAGCGGCTCCATCCGGATCACGAAAAAGACGATGAGCGCGGAGGTGATAAGCAGTAGCGGCAGCAGGAGCAGGGCCAGGCCGGGGCTAGTGCTGACCATCAGGATCAGGCTCCCGACCATCAAGAGCGGGGCGCGCGTCCCGATCCGGAGCGAAACCAGCACCACCCGCTGAACGGCGCTTGCGTCGCTGGTCAGGCGCACCATCAGTTGGCCGGTCTTCTGTTCATCCAGGTTGGCGAACGAGAAGGTCTGGATCCGGGTGAAAAGCGCATCGCGCAGATCGCGGGCCACGCACTCCCCGACATGGACGGAGAGGATGTTGTTGCCGACGGCGAACAGCGTGCTCAAAAGCGAGATGCCGAGCATCAAAAGCGAGGTCCGGATGACGACCCCCTGGTCATGCCGCCCGATCCCCTGATCGATGATCCGCTGGACCAGACGGGGAATCGCCAGATCCATGAAGACCAGCGCGGTCAGCAGGACCAGGGCGAGAGTGGCGCGTTTCCAATACGGCTTAATGAAAAAGGCGAGTTTGAAGATCTGGTCCATGGTGCGTCACCGGGGTCTTGAGATTGTCCTTGAATACATCCGTCAGGCCAGGATTGTCCAGATTTTTAACGAAGAGTCCCCATGTAAGACGGGAATCGCATCCAGGCCGAGCTTCTGACAGGCCAGGGCCACCCCCCGGCCAGAAGGCAGAATACGATTCTGATTGACATTCCTTATCGTTTCCCGTACTTCTTGGCCGGAAATTTCAGTGGGAAAAGGGAGAAAAACGTGAAGGACTTCAACCGTATCGCCCGAAAGATCACGATCGTGCTGTTTCTCTCCCAGAGCCTGAGCTCGGCAGGATTCATCGCCGCATTCACCGTCAACGCCCTCGTCGGCGTGGATTTGAGCGGACAGAAGGCCATGGCGGGCGTTCCTGGCGCGGTCTATGTGCTGGGGCAGGCTTTCGGCGCCCTGGTCTGGGGCCTCAGCATGGAGCGGATCGGTCGGCGAGGGGGTCTCGCCCTGGGGCAGGTCCTTGGGGTGATCGGATCGGTGATCGCCATGGGCGCGGTGGTCGGCCGCTCCCTGCCGCTCTTCCTGATGGGTCTTGTCCTGGTGGGAATGGCCCGATCGGCCGTCGATCTGGGTCGCTTTGCCGCGGCGGAGGTCCACCTGCCTTCGGAGCGGGGGCGGGCCATCTCCCATGTGGTGCTGGGAAGCACGGTGGGGGCGATTTTCGGACCTCTGTTGGTGGGCCCCACCGGAACGCTGGCGCAGTGGGCCGGTTTTTCGGAATTGGCCGGGCCCTATGGCGTCGGCTTTGTCGGCTTGATCCTTGCGGCCATACTGATCTTTGCGGGGCTGAGGCCGGACCCGCGAGACGTCGGGCGCGAACTCGCCCGCCTATATCCCGAATCGGTCCCCTGGCAGGGAACCCGCTCCCTTGCGGAAATCGTCCGGCAACCGGGGGTTATCGTGGCCATGGTCAGCGTGGTCTTTGCCCAGATGGTGATGATGGTGCCGATGTCCATCACCTCCGTCCACATGAAGGCCTTTCACCACCCCTTGAGCGCGGTGTCGCTGGTGATCTCCGCCCATACCCTGGGAATGTTCGCCTTCTCCATCCTCTCCGGGCGGATGACCGATCGGTGGGGGCGCGGGCAGGTGATCATCCTGGGAGCGGTTGTGATGATGGTCTCCTGCCTGATGGCCGCCCCTTCGACCGGCCTTGTCGCGCTGATGGTCGCACTCTTTCTGTTAGGGCTTGGCTGGAACTTCGCCTACGTGGCCGGGTCCACCCTGCTGGCCGACCAGCTTTCGCCTGGAGAGAGGGCCAAGACCCAGGGTTTCAACGACCTGATGCTAAACCTGACCTCGGCTGCCAGCCAGGTCGTCAGTGGGGTGGTATATGCCGTCGGCGGCTACGGGGTCATGGCGCTGGCGGCGGCAGCGGCATCGCTGGCGCCGTTGGCCCTGGCCATATGGTGGCAGGCAAGCGGCCGGCGGATCTCCACCCCCCCACAGCGATAGATCGGATGGATCAGGCAATAAACTACCCCACCGCAAGCAGCAGGGTATTGGATGTCATTTCGTGCTTGACATGCAGCCTGCCCCGTACCGTGATACGGGGGAATCCAGTTTCCTTTCCTGGATTCCCGCTTTCGCGGGAATGACGTGAGCGAGGCAAACCTCGGGGAATGGACCCAAAGAGATTCCGATGGATCAGCGCATCTTGACAAGGGGGGGAAGTTTTCCGGCAAGACCCACATGGCCGTTCTTGACAATCATCACGCCGCTGACGCCTTCGATGGAAACCATTTGATTCAGAGCCGGCTCCACATCGCAGACGGCCTTGACGAGATTGGCGGCCAAGGTCGCCGCGGCATCCGCCAGGGCGGCATCCTTGGCAACCACGGTGGCCAGATCGCATTGGCCCAGGCTCAGAGAGTGGCCCATTTTTCCCGAAGATGAACAGATGGAGAGGGGGGTATCGCACGCCTGCAATGAAAACGCCAGTCGACCGATTTGCCCCGATTCGCCCGGATAGAGACCGATGATCACAGGTTCGACGGTTTGCAGATAGATGTCGCCCCCGTTATCCACAATCACCTCTTCGGCGCCGGCCCGAAGAGCGGCCTCGACCGCAAGCTGGGCCATGGCCCCGGCGACAGCAGCCATCGGTCCGACGCCCACCTTGTTTGCGGCGTGGGCCATTCGCCGCGCAACTTCGGGCGCATCGGCCTGGATCGCAACGGGTTCGAGCGCGTGTTGAAAATGGGGATGCCGCCGGATATACCCCTCCAGAATCGCCCGTTGCCGGACGATCTCCCGCGTGACGGCTTCAAACGGTTCGCAGCAGATCCGCAAAACCGCTTCCTTGTGGATGAACGTTCTGTAAACCCGTTTGCGGTTCATGGGCTGCCTGAGCGGACGTTGCGATTAGAACGCCGATGTGCACGCGCCAAAGGGACAGATGCGGATGCATGCCAGGCACTCGATGCATTCGGATTCATTGTAAGCAACCTTGCGGGTCGCGCGGTCTTCGATTTTCAGCGCCCCCGGGGGACAGTATGGGACGCAGTAGCCGCAATGGGAGCAGCGCTCCTCGTCGCGCACGACCCCCTTCCCGGAATAATTGACCGTGACGTCGAAGGTCTTTACAAAATCGATTGCGTCCTGGATCGCCTCTTCCGTGCCCGTGACGTCCAGCACAAGGTACCCTTCCTCTTCCGGCGTGACCTTGGCTCGATAGATATTGACGATGAGATGATAATCTTTAACCAGGTGGTAAATGATTGGCTTGTCACATACGCATTTGGGAAAGTAGAACATCAGTTTTTTGGTCACGGAATCGTCGTTCATCGGGGCTTCTCCCTCATTACCAGCGGCTTCATTTTTGCGTCTTTACGTAAGGGGGCCATCGGAGCGGCAAGCTGGAAATCTCCCCGCCGGATTTCATCCGCCAGCAGATTCGCAACCTCCAATGCCTTAGGGTAGGAAGACAACGAGCCGACCTCGATCGCCTTGCCTTCGACCTGGATCTGGCCGGTGCGCAATTGCTCGTAGCTGACGTGACCGATGACGTTGCCCGTATTTTGCGGATAATCGACGCCGTAATCCACCACCGGGGCCAGAATGTCCCGGTCGCGCACGCAGGCTCGCCTCAGGACCTCTTCATTGAGGATGGGAATGGGGATTCCGATCCCCAGCGCAAGCGAAACCCCATAGCCGATGAAGCTGACGCCCCGGACGAACTCCTTCTTCATCTGCTTCATGTCGCCGGTCAGCGCCAGCGTTCCCGCTCCACCCATCGGCACACCGTCCGGCGTTCTGGCGCCGCCGCCGGCATGCTGCGTTCCCTCCGCGTAGACGTGCCCGTGGGCTCCGGCCAGCCAGACGCGCGTACCGACGCCGATGGTTTCGTAGTAGGGGTCGTTGAGCAGCGGCGACAACTGGCCCGCAGAACAGTAGTTTCCGTTTTTCTGATGGGGCTCGAGTTTGCCCATGTAGGTGTGGATCGTCCGGTCGGAACGGTTGATCGCCACATTGTAATTCTGATAGCAGTTTCGCGGATTGACCATGATCGCCTGATTCAGGTCGTCGATGGAGAAGTAGGTGCGGATCTCCCGGAGCGGATAACAGTCCGTGCCGTAGGAAAGGGCGAAGAGCTGGAGCGTTTTCCCCGACACGAGATCCTCCATCACGTGACCGCCGCCATACCGGAACTCACCGGGCGGATACATGTTGGCCGGGTCTCCGTGGCGCAGTTGCGTGCACCCGAGGTAGACATCCACGGCGGCGAGGCCCGTGTAAACCAGAACATCGGCGACCCATGCCTCGGACATCCGGATCTTCGGTTTGGAATGGCCGAAGTTCAAAAAGCAGCCTGACGAACACATCGGGCCGAATGTGGCCGTTGTGACGACGTCCACCTCCTGGGCCGCGGCCTGGAGACCCTTTTTGTCCACGTAATCCATGATCTCATCGGCCGTCAACACAACGGCTTTCCCGGACGCGATGCGATCGTTGATCTGTTCATAGGTTTTCATGGTTTCCGTCCTGTCGTAGATCAGCTCCGTTCCAGCAATTCAATCCGAACATTTTCCGGGCCGCGGATAAAGGAGATCTTGAGGCCGGGTTTTTTCATGAAGGGTTCAACAACAAATTCGACTCCCCGCCGCTTCAACTCGGCGGCCGCCTCGTCCAGATTATCTACCCGCAGTCCAAAGTGATCGAGGCCGATGTAGCGCCCGGCGGGAGAGGCCGGGAGGTTTTCCTCGGGGCCAACCTGGAAAATGAAGATGAGAACGCCGTTCATCTCCACGTCGACCCTCGGTTTCCCGTCCGGCTCAATGCCTTCGATGATTTTTGCATCGAACATTTTATGGAAATACTGCGCGACAGCCTTCGGATTTCTGCTCAGGATGTGAACATGTTCAAAGTGATAGATTGGCTCCATGGGTGCTCCTTTGATAGTTGTATTTTGGGACGGGAGGAATGTACGAAATGCGAAGCGGTATGTCAAGCAATTCCGGAAACAGCAATTCCGGAAACATGGCAAAATAGATTGACACCCCACCCGATATTGCCTATGGTTGCCGCGAATTAATTTGAAAGGCTTGTACACATGAACATCATTGTTTCCGGATCACTGGCCTATGACCGAATTATGGATTTCCCGGGATACTTCGCCGATCACATCCTGCCTGAAAAAATTCATGCTCTAAACGTCTGTTTCCAGGTCAACGGCATGAAGGAAAAATACGGCGGCACGGCGGGCAATATTGCCTACGCGCTCACGCTGATGGGTGAAAAACCCGTCATCTCCGCCACGATCGGCCATGATTATCAAAGGTACTTCGAATGGCTCAAGAAAAACGGGATCTCTACGGAAAACATCAAAATCATCGCTGAAGAATTCACGGCTGGGGCCTATATCACCACCGACCGGGCCGACAACCAGATCACCGGATTCAACCCCGGGGCCATGAGATATTCCTCGGCATTGGACTTCGACAAACTCCCGCCCAAAGAAACCATTGTGATCGTCTCTCCCGGGAATCTTGAAGACATGATGAATTACCCGCACACCTGCAAAGCCAAAGGAATCGATTACATATTTGACCCCGGGCAATCCCTGCCCATGTGGGAGGCCAAAGAGCTGGTCCGGTCCATAGAGGGGTGCAAGATCCTGATCGTCAATGACTACGAGTTGAACCTGATCATCAGCAAAACGGGAGTGGACAAGAAGGCCCTGCTGGGGATGGCCGGGACGATCATCACCACCCGCGGAGAGTTGGGTTCACAGGTTTCCATGCCGGACTCTGAAATTGGCATTCTCCCCGTCAAGGCAAAAAAAGTGGAGGACCCGACAGGCGCCGGCGATTCCTACAGG
The DNA here is from genome assembly GCA_001873745.1 of Syntrophaceae bacterium CG2_30_58_14. Lineage (GTDB taxonomy): Bacteria > Desulfobacterota > Syntrophia > Syntrophales > UBA5619 > UBA5619. The sequence goes on along the minus strand of MNZQ01000184.1, from coordinate 9,273 downwards.
GGCGGCCTGATCAGCGGCCTGGTTCAGGGCAAGGATATTGAGCAATGCGCCCAAATGGGCAGCGTATGCGCCTCCTTTGCCGTCGAGTGCTACGGCACCCAGGAATACCGTTTCACCCCCGATGAATTCCGCGAGCGGCTGAACGGGTGACCATCAAAATCATTGTTCATCGGCCAGATGCTGATGCATGTTTCTTATGATCTCGGCGGCATCCTTTATGATCCTGTCGATCAGATCCTGAACCTTCGGCAGGTCCTTCACCCGCTGCGCGCACTCCCCTCCCGCCATCATCGCCTTTTTCCGATCACCCATGCAGACGGCCTTGATGCCTTCTCTTTCATACGCGATCAATTCCGGTGGAACGGTGGACCAGTCATCGGGAATGCCTGTGAACACGCCGGGAGACTTCACGACCGTATTCTGCAGATGGATCACACTGGAGGGGGTTTTCAGCCAGCGGGCGGGCCCCACAACGCCGCGGGCCACCAGGGTTCCCCTGTCCCCGGTTGTGACCACCTGCTCCTTCCATAACGGATGAAAGTCACTCTCTTCGGTGGCCAAAAATCTTGTCCCCATTTGAACGCCGGCCGCACCCATCGCAATCGCCGCGCTTAGGGTCTTGCCATCACAGAATCCGCCTGCCCCCACCACGGGGAAACCCGGATCGGCAACCGCATCGATCACGGCAGGCAGTAAAACCATCGAGTGGAGCGGCTCCCAGGCAATGTGAAAACCGCCTTCATGCCCGGAAGCAACGATGCAGTCCACCCCCGCTTTTCGGCATCGCAGCGCCCCCTTGACCGAGGGGACGACGTGCAGCCATGTAAATCCGGCGGACTTGATCTTGTCGCGCCAGGGGACAGGGTCGCCGGCGGAGGTGAAGATCACCTTGAAATGATCCTTCATTCCGGGGTTCTCCTCCCGGACTCGGATCGCCGTGTCGATCAAGATCTGCGATTTGTCGACCACTTCCGCCGACACCATCACGTTAATCCCGAAAATGCCGCCTTTTTCCCTGGTCAGGCGATAGGTCCGTTTCAGCACCTTTTCGAGCGCCTGGGCCATATCATCATCCATCGAGGCCTCTCCGCTCTCGACGAATGCGTTGTATATCCAGGGTTGCCCCTCCTTGTCAAAAAGTCCGCTGGTTGAAAGCAGTCCAAGCGCTCCGGCATTGGCCGCGGCAACGCAAAGGTTATTGTTGCTGAACGGACCCATGCCGGCCTGGATGATCGGGTGTTTGATTCCGAGCAATTCGGTAAGTCTGGTTTTCAGCATTCTCATCTCTCCTTAATTGAATGTCTTGCCTGCGGCGGCCAGTTTGACCAATAGCGGCGCGGGTTTCCAGTACTGCCCGTGACGGCCCCGGGCGTATTTCTCCATCGCCGCGACCACAGCCGGCAGCCCGACCGTGTCGGCATAGAACATCGGGCCGCCGCGGTGCATCGGGAAGCCGTAACCGGTGAGATAGATGATGTCCACGTCCGAAGCCCGCTGCGCGATCCCCTCTTCGAGGATGTGGGCGGCTTCGTTGACCAGCGCATAGACCAGCCGCTCGACGATCTCCCGGTCGCCGATCTCGCGCCGCTCCACGCCGATCTCGCGGGAGTGGTTGACAATCATCTCGTTCACCCACGGCGACGGATAGGGCTTGCGGTCGCCCGGCTTGTAGTCGTACCAGCCGGCGCCGGTCTTTTGTCCGAAGCGGCCCTTCTCGCATAGCAGGTCCGCGGTTTTGGAATAGACCATCTCCGGCCGTTCGATGTAGCGGCGCTTGCGGATGTACCAGCCCACGTCGTTGCCGGCAAGATCGCTCATCCTAAACGGGCCCATCGCAAATCCGAAATTCTCCATCGCCCGGTCCACCTGCTCCGGCAGGCAGCCTTCATCGAGCAGGAAGCCGGCCTGACGGCCGTACTGCTCGATCATCCGGTTGCCGATGAAGCCGTCGCAGACGCCGGAAACCACGCCGATTTTTTTGATCTTCTTGGCGAGCGACAGCGTGGTGGCGAGGACATCCTTGCCGGTCTTTGCGCCGCGCACGATCTCCAAGAGCCTCATCACATTGGCCGGGCTGAAGAAGTGCGTGCCGATCACGTCCTGCGGACGCCCGGTGAAGCCCGCGATCCGGTTGACGTCGAGAGTAGAGGTGTTGGAGGCGAGGATCGCGCCGGGTTTCATCACCGCGTCCAGCTTTCGGAACACGCCTTCCTTCACCCCCATCTCCTCGAACACCGCTTCGATGACGATGTCGGCGTTCCTGATGTCGTCGTAGGACAGGGTTCCTTTGATCAGGCTCACGCGTTGATCAAATTTCTCCTGCGTGAGGCGTCCCTTCTTCAGCGAATTCTCGTAGTTCCTGCGCATCGTGGCCAGGCCCTTGTCCAGCGCCTCCTGGTTCACCTCCAGCACCGTGACCGGAATGCCGGCGTTGGCGAAATTCATCGCGATGCCGCCGCCCATGGTGCCGGCGCCGACAACCGCGGCCGATTGGATCGGGCGCTTGGGCGTGTCGCCCAGCACGTCAGGAATCTTGGCCGCCGCCCGCTCGCCGAAGAAATAGTGGCGCAGGGCCTTGCTCTCCGTGGTCTGGACGAGCATTATGAAATTCTCCTGCTCCACCTTCATGCCCTCATCGAAGGTCTTGGTTACGGCGGCCTCAACGCAGTCAACACATTTGAGCGGCGCGGGGAAATGCTTCGCCGCGGCGCCGACGGTATCGCGCGCGGCCTTGAAGAAGGCCTCGCGGTTGGGGAGGTTGATTTGGATATCGCGCACCTTCGGGAGCGGCCTTTTTGCGGCAATCTCCCCGGCGAAGGCGATGGCGCCCGCCATCAGGTCGCCCTCGATCATCCGGTCAAAGAGCTTCGTGCCGGCAAACTTCTCCGAAGGGGTCGGATTGCCGGTAACGATCATGGTGAGCGCGGTTTCGACGCCGACCACGCGCGGCATGCGCTGGGTGCCGCCCGCGCCGGGCAGGAGACCGAGCTTCACTTCCGGAAATGCGATCTGCGCGCCCGGCGCCGCCACGCGATAATGACAGCCCAGCGCGAGTTCCAGGCCTCCGCCCATGGCCACCGAGTGGACTGCGGCGACCACCGGCTTGTCCGCGGCCTCGATCGCCTCGATGACCGAAGGCAGGTTCGGTTCGGCAAAGGTTTTGGGGGTGTTGAACTCCTTGATGTCGGCGCCGCCGGAGAAGGCCCTTCCCGCGCCGGTGATCACAACCGCATTGACGGCGCTGTCGGCGAGGGCCCTTTTCAGCCCGTCGAAGATGCCGCTGCGGGTCGCATGGCCGAGGCCGTTGACCGGCGGGTTGTTCATGGTAATGACGGCGACGCCTTCCTTCACTTCATAGTTTGCGCTCATAAAAACCTCCTGAAATAAAATGATCGTTGCTCTGGACTTGAAATGCTCTAAACTTGAGTTGAACAGACCGGTTTCTCTGGACTTTGCCCGGCGAACCCATAACTTTTTTCTATGGGCGGAGTATAGGAAGAACGGCCCTGTTAGTCAACGAAATAATCTGCGGTTGATCAGCGCCAGCCCTTGAAAATAAAACCGCAGAGTTCCTGACCCGCCAGCGTGTCCGTTTTTCCGGCCGCCCCTGCGGTGTTCATTTCCTGGTTGGGCGCCTTCCATACCTCTTCACTTCATGGGGTGCTTCTCAAAGAAATCCCAGATTACATCCGTTGCCTTGATCTTGTCCGAACTCTTTCCCACCATGATCTCCGGCAGCAAGCTCTTGCCGCCGGCCCAAGTGTGGCCGAGCCCCGGGACCGTGACGTAAATCACTTCCGCGCCGTTGGAGCCGGGGCCGTAGGTTTCGGTGCAAACGCCGTTCATTTCGGATGTGCTTGCCGGCGTCGCGGGGCAACCAAGCGCTTTGGCCCACTTCCGGATCGAATCGCGCACCGGCGGTTTTGGTTTCCCGCGAACCTTGTCACTGCCACCGGACAACAGTTTCGGCACGCCGCCTTCGATCAGATTCAGCGGATCATCCATACCGGTAATGTAGTACATCGGGACCGGCCGCTCCAATGAGAGCGGCTCCAACCAGCACGCGCCAGCGACGGGCGCAATGGCGGCGATGCGCTTCGACAATTCCGCGCCGATACGAAAGCTCATTGAAGCGCCGTTGGAAAATCCCGTGACGAAAACCCGCCGTGGGTCCGCGGCGAAGCGGGCGAGAAGATCGTCGAGCATCGCATGGATGAAGCGGACATCATCCGGAGCTTTCCGGCCGGGATAGAATCGGTCGGAGCCGTCGTTCCAGAGTTGAGGGTTTCTGGCGAAGCTGCTCGGCTGCGCCGGGTCGCGTGACATCGCATTGGGGAAGACGGCCAGAAATCCGGCCTTTTCGGCCTTTTCCGCCCACCCGGTCTCCCACATGGCGGCTCTCGCCGTACCCCCTCCGCCATGGAACATGATCACCACCGCTGACAACTGTTTCTGAAGGTTGTAGTTGAACGGGACATAGACGATATAGGTTCTCTCCAGTCCGCCGACTGTAAGCGTAAATGAATGAGCTCCCATACCCGAATTCGTCGGCCGTGAGAGCTCTCCCTGAGCCATGCAGCCCAGCGCATAAAAACACACAAAGAAACTCACCACCAAGATAGATATCAAAGTCTGAACATATCTGGGCTTCATGGCGCTCGCTCCTTTCGTGCTGCTGACCGCCAGCGGTGAACGACGCTTGAGAGCGTTTGCTTCCAAACGTGTTGTTGGATAGCACGGGAGCTACGCGTTCCATTGATATGGGTAATCCATCTGGGCGGCAATTCGGACGCGCGCATCCGGACCAGCCAATCTCTCCACGAGATGCAGACCCGCGTCGATGGCAGATGAGACGCCACCCGCGGTAATGATGTCTCCATCATCGACCACCCGCTCGTGGACAACCTCTCGACAGTACTGTTCCAGTTCCTTGAGTGCGCCCGGATGTGTTGTCGCGCTCTTGCCCCGAAGAAAACCCGCGGCTCCGAGAAGGAGAGCGCCAGTGCATACCGATACCTTAAACCGCGAGGTACCGGCCGTTTTCAACCAATCGACAAAATTCCTGTCATGTTGCAGATTCCTGGTTCCGAACCCCCCGGGCACAAAAAGAATGTCGTAGGAAGTTAGGGGCTCGGCTATGGCGTCTGCTCCAATCCGAAGCCCTCGATCGTCGACGACGTACTCGGTGGTTGCGCATATCCGCCATTCGAAATCATCAAGGATGTTCATCGACTTCAGGCGCGTTACCGGGTCGTAGAACCCGATAAAGTCCAGAGATGTCATGCGGTCAAATACAACAAATGCGGCTTTCATAGTAACGACCTCCTGCGGCGTTGCATGAGCGATCGGTAACGCTAACCGGTGTGCAGTTTTTTTGCGCGTCCGGTTGAGTGTGTGGTTAGGCCAGTCGATTTCTTTGCTACGTTTATGAGGGATATTAGCGCCTCATTGACCGCTGCCTCTGTGGGAAATACCTTCGCCACCTCAGGATTTAGGAGGATCAAATTGGAGCCTTTTTGGTAAGACTCAAAATACTTCCCACGGACACCCTTGCCAAGGTCTTCCTTCCTGTACTCCGGACGGAGTTCGTCGGATTCTTTAACTTTCTTCATAAATTTTCCTTTCTTTGCGGTCCAACAGGCGCGCACTTATTATTCTCGTTCGGTCTCCACGTTCCACATGGGAAACAATGAGCAATCGTTTCTTGAGTGACAAACCAAAAGTGATATGTCGGCTTTCGTTCGCGGAGTGATCCGGGTCTTCGAACGTGATAGCCAATGGATCTCCAAAGACCGAGGCTGCTTCCTGAAAAGTAACGTCGTGTTTATGGATATTTGCGGTAGCCTTTTGGGGGTCCCACTCAAATTCCATACTGGCCTCCCTGCGGTCTATTATAACAGAAGTAGTCCTCTCCATTGTAGATGTTTTTGATGGTGCCGCCGCAGGCGGCGCCAACGCCAATCATGCGCCGCGCCCGCCGAGGATTTCAGAGTATATCTCAGATAGGGTAGGGCATCCGCTTGATGATCGTGTTCATGAACCAAGGTGTGGGAGCTCCGCAAACTGGGCACATCGCTCCATGCGGCCATCTCAGTGGCCATCAGCCGCAAATGGCCGTGGCGACTATCCCGGACGCCGGCAACACAAACGGGCATGACCAACGATTGGCTCAAGGATCAAGGGCTTCTATCTGTCAAAGAGCTGTGAATTCACATTCACTACCCGGCTACGGCCCGGTAACCTCTGTGGACCGCCCGGTGCGAACCCCCATGCCGGGTGGTGTGGGGGCCGGGGGAGAAAAACCGCCGGCTACCCGATTAGGCGAGCTTTATTCATGGCCTGCTTCTTGAGAGCATTCCGAAAAGCTAACCGGCCGCCTGTTTTTTGGCGGTCCTGGTTGAGCGACTGGTTATACGTGATGATTTTTCAATAAGGCTCCCCGAGACAAACTTATGGAGCACACTGGCAATCAACGTCTGGTAAGGGATTCCCTCCTCCAGTGCACGAGTCTGGATATCCATAAGATCGGGAGAAGTAAGCCGGATATTGACACGCCTATCTTTTACGAAAGTGAGTTGTGCAGCAGAACGGAATTTTTCAAGCTCGGCTTTTGACGGAGTCGTGGATATAAGCTCTCCTTTTTCGTATGCTTCAATTATTTCGTCTTCAAACTTGTCATATTTCTTTTTCATTTGTAGCACCTCCCACTAAATAATCTCTTGTTGCTTTTCGGCTGGGAATAATCGTTTTCAGAAAGTAGTAATCGGCCTCCTCGATAAAAGGCACCAGATAAATATATCCGTTATAAAACACAACAAACACAAGTTGATTAGGGTACTTTCCCCGATTGGGATGTTTCAATATGTCTATCAACCCGTTGGCTTCTATCGACAGTACAATTTCTTCAAAGGAAATCCTCCGTTCAATCTTCAATTGTTCATTTTTTTCATGGTTCCAACGAAAGGGCTTCATGGTTTCAGCATAACATAATGTGTGCCTATTGTCATCATTTTTTTACATGGTGTTTTACACTATCACCAAGGATGAGGCGCGAGCAATGGCGACCGGCGCACTATTGCTCGTCGCTCTCCATCCGATGGTTCGGCACAATTCTTTCTATCCAGTAATCGGGTCGCCTGTGTAGATCCGATAAATGATCCCGTACGGAAAACGATTCGTCAGCACCGCCGCGTGTTCCTCGACATCGGAGACCATACGTCAGGATACTCGATGATTCGTGCGATTGCGGCGTAGACCTCTTCCGCGAATTCGAGACCAAGACCGGATTGACACCGCTCGTAATACTCAACCGTCCGATCAAGCTCGGCATCCGCGGCAGGATGAAATTGGAATCTCATCGCTGGTACTTCCGGCGAATCTTCGCGAATACTTCGTCCCCCGAAATGAGTTCCACGTCGCCTCGGTCGATCTGGGAAACCCGTCGCTCGGCTTCCTCGGCCCACAAACGGTCAATCTCGGCATGAGTGGGCAGGTTGAGACTGGTGAGGAGTTTCTCGACCAAACTCATCCGCGCATCCGATGGCAACGAAAGCGCCTCGTTAAATACCTTATCGGCAACGACAGCCATATTTCACCTCCTCTTGCTGATATTGAACCACAGAAAGCAACAGGGTGCAAATCATTATCGCCGAACACAGAAGTCACCTGTAGATTTGGAGCGCAGCGAAACACCGGCCAAGTGAGGTCGGCCGGCCTTCACGACGACTTGCTTTCCGGCTTTTTGAACCAGTGATTGGTTCGTGTGATGCCTTCCCTCTTCGCCAGAAGCAATTCGGAGCACCGGAAGGAAAAAGGGCGTTTGTCTGCCCTGCTGTAGAAATTGTCCGATGGGTGGTTACTACTTTGATTGCCGCTTTCGTTCCCGTCATTCCTCGGCCCCTGAATCATGATGAAGCGTACCGGAAGGAATCTGTGAACATGTGACGGTGCGATACCGTCTGAGAAAGGCTGGGCTACTGAACCACGCTCAGCTTCGTTTGTCAATGATTTTATGAACTCCTCTCCAACAGGCAAGTTGCTTCATAATAAATGTTGCCGTAGGGGTTGCGTTAGGCGGCATTCCATTTGACTCGCGGCGGTGTTTCCGCTATACGTCACTCGTGTTTCTTGGCTCTTGTTTGACCTTCGGGAGAAACAGATTTACTCGATGGTTAGGCATCTTCTCGCGTATGGTTGCGGAGGCAATAGATCATGAATACCACAGGTGTTTCCTGGAAGCGGTTCTTTCCTACCGCGACATCGGGAGTGCACCTTTTCCCCGAATTCGAGACGCGGGCCAAGGCGGTTTCCGGCGAGGTATTTCGCGTTCCCGATGCGGCAGCGGCCAGGGAAACCCTCCTCCGGCTCGTGGATGAGGTGGGGGCCAAAAAGGCGGTCGTTGTCGAAAGCCCCATCCAGGAGGCGGCCGGCATCACGGAGGCGCTCCGCTTGCGGGGGGTGACCGTTTACACCGAACCCACCGACATCGCCGCCCACGCGGAGACCGCCGACATCGGGATCTCGGGGGTGGAGTTCGGCGTTGCCGAAACGGGCAGCGTCTTTCAGGACGGAACCTCCATCGCAACCCGTCTGGTTACGATCCTGCCCCCGCTCCACGTCGTTTTCCTGCCCAGCGCGAACATCGTCCCCGGCATCACCGAGGCGTTTGATATCATCTCTCCATCCTTCGATCGCGGCTATATCGGTTTCATCACCGGCCCCAGCCGCACCGCCGACATCGAGCGGGTGCTGACCATTGGCGTCCACGGCCCCGGCCGTTTCGCGATCATCGCCGTCGATGAGACGCCGATAGGAGGCGCGGCGTAATGGAAGCCGGGAAAACCCTCCGGGAGGTAATCTCCGAAAAGTTGAAGGATGAAACCCTCCGCGACGCCCTCGGGCGCTTCTCGGAGGCGTACCCCATCGCCCGGGCCAAGGCCTATGAAAACGCCGGCGACATCGAGACCCTCCGCGACGCCCTCCGCCAGATGAAGATCGACACGGTGGCGCGGATCGAAGAGGTCGCCGACCGCTTCGAGGCGGAGGCGACAAAGCGGGGCGCGAAGGTCTTCCGGGCGAAGAACGGCGACGACCTCAAGGAATACCTCGTCGACCTCTGCCGGAAGAACGGCGTAAAAAAGATCGTCAAGTCGAAATCAATGGCCGCCGAGGAGATCCACCTGAACCCCTACCTCGAGGCCGCCGGGATCACCGCAACGGAGACGGACCTGGGCGAGTGGATCGTCGCCTTGGCCGGCCAGCGGCCCTCCCACA
>MNZQ01000177.1 GCA_001873745.1 Syntrophaceae bacterium CG2_30_58_14 | reverse complement strand
CCTCAAGAGCAAGATCATCTGGTATCAATCAAGACTTGCCTGCCGATGGAACGATGCCGTCGTTTTCAAATATGAAGAGAAACAGCTCGACAAGCTCCATTCAGTGCTGGCCTCGTATTTAGGTCAATTCGGACACGCCGCAACTCATCGGCTGATCTGTTTTCTGTTTCAACGCTATTGGGTGTTGACGAGACATTTTGCCATGAACGGCAAGGTCTTGAGGCGACTGAATCAGCCGCCTCGCTTTCACAATCTCTCCGGCCAGTATCGGTGGTTTCGCCGCCGATATTTCAAGAGTATCATCTTCTTTCAGGTAGGGAGATATTTCGAGTTTTACGGTCGTCTCGGGAAGTTCGCGAGGAACTATTTCCATCTGAGGCTGGGGGCATCCAGGCGGCGGCTCGGCATTAGAGCGGGTTTCCCCGTCAATCAGTTGGCAAAATATCTCAAGGCGGCATTGGCTGTATGGCCACAAGTCGTTTTGATCAGACAGACGGGAAGATACAGCGGTAATGTGATGGAAAGGAGGGTCGATGCTATTTTTTATGACCATTATGAACCATAGAGTGTCGGCATTGAATCCTGCTCCATTTAAACTGTAACTTGCTGGTAAGTTCAGCGTTGCATCATGGATGTTTGTGATGTATCAGGAATCACGCTGTGGGTGTCTGATTTCGAGAATTTATTGATTCGAAAGTATATCGGAGAGGCTTCATAGGGGTATTTCGAGGGGCAAAAAATGGCACACGATGAAGGGTTGGCGCAACGGGTTCGGGAGTTGCTGGAAAACGAGCCCGATTTTCAGGAAAAGAAGATGTTCGGGGGCTTGTGTTTCCTGATCCGGGGGAATATGGCCTGCGGCATCATCCGTTTACTACACGGTCGCCTCTTCGTCCAGCAGCCGCAGCGCATCATCCCGGCTGAAGCCGGTCACGCGGTTCTCTGAAAAGGTCAGCACGCCTCTCCGGCCCAGTTCCGCCAGGACCTCGTGGATCTCCGCCGTCTCCTTGCCCGTGATTCTTGCCAGCTCCGCCTCCGGGTCCCGATCGTCCGCAAGCGGCCACACCCTGAAGAAATAAAGGGTGGCCATCAGCCGCACCCAGGACTGGGTCAGTTCCTCCAACGCTTTGTTCGTGTGCCGGATGCGGTTGGAGAACTCTTTCAGCATGAACAGGGAAACGTCGTCGCTTTCACGCAGAAGGTTCCGCAGGGTGTCCCCGTTGACGACGGCGATGTGACTCTCCATGAGGCTGCGGGCGGAGGCGGTCCGTGGGGCGTGGATCAGCGCCGCCATCTCGCCGAAGTACTCCCCCGGTCCCATTTCGGCGAGGACCTTCTTCGCCTGCCCGGCGCTCTTTTCCATCCGGACGCGGCCGCCAAGGACGTAGAAGATCTCCTGACCGATGTCCCCCTCACGGAAAATGTATTCGTCCGGGCCATAGAGGCGGCCGAATTTCCGGAAGAGCCGTTCGTCGATCTGCATGCGGCCGCTCCGGGGCTTCAGCAGGGCTTTTTCGAGGAGAATCATGTCCCGTCGCTGGTAGGAGGAGATCAGTTCCGCGCAGAACAGCAGGATCAGTGCAACGTAAAAGACCCAGATGACGAGGATAACCACCGCCTCCAGCGAACCGAAGATGACATGGTAGCGGGTGTAGCTGGCGATGTACCAGGTGAAGAACTGCTTTGCGATTTCCATCAGGGCGGAGAAGATGGCGCTTCCGATGAGGGCGCTCTTCAGGCCGACATTTCCCGAGGGGATCACCTTGTAAACGACGGTGAAGAACAGGACGGTAAAGAAGTAGGGGAGGAGGAAGCGGAAGAAGATCCCATAGACTTCCGGCAGGAAAAAGACCCCGCCCTGGACGAGAAGAGGCTGCCTGGAAAGGATGGCCGCCACGTAGGTGATCCCGACGCTGAGGACGCCGACCGTCCAGCCGAGCGGGATCATCGCGATGGCGAGCAGCTTCCTGAAGAAGTAATTCCGGCGGGTCTTCGAACGGAAGATGATGTTCAGGGCCGTTTCGATGGCGCTGAAGATCATCGCCGAAAACCAGATCAAACTGATGATTCCCGCCCAGCCGAGGAGCTCTTTCTTCCCCTCGATCTGGCCGAACTGTGTCAGCAGCTCGCCCGAGAAGAAGGGGATAAACTGGCGGATCCCCTCGATGATCTTTTTCTGTATCCCCGGATCGGCGCTGAAGGTTTGGCCGACCAGCAGCAAGGTCAGGATGAACAAAGGGATGATCGACAGGATGGCGTACAGCGCGATGGCGGCGGCCTGGTTGGTGTCGCCGTTCGTTCGATGGTTGCGGATGGCGTCGCTGAGGATCTCCCGGGCGGAGGCGAAGCGGAGGCGGATGACGCCCGGCGTCGCCTTTTTACCGCGTTCGTTCCGGCTGGGATTCATCATCTTCTCCAGGGGACGCCTTGCGGCAAGGTGTCCCCGTCCGGTTTATGGTATCTTTTCCCTCATCACTGCGCGGAGCGCCTCAAGCGCCGTTTCGATATCGGCCTCGCCGATCCCGTGGTGGGTGAGCATCCGGAAGCGGGCCGGCCCCGGATGAGAGAGCAGCACCCCCTTCTCCCTGAGGCGCGCCATGAACGCGTCGTCCGTGAAGCGCTGATCGACGAGATCGATGTAGAGGATGTTCGTCCGGACACGGTCCGGTTCGGTAGCCAGCCCCTGAATCCGTGAGATTCCTTCGGCAAGACGATGGGCGTTCGCATGGTCTTCCACAAGACGTTCGACCATCTCCTTCAGCGCGACAATCCCCGCGGCCGCGATGATTCCGGCCTGGCGCATTCCGCCGCCCAGCATCTTCCGAGTTCGCCGCGCCCGTGCGATAAACTCGCGGCTCCCGCAGATTACGGAGCCCACGGGTGCGGCAAGCCCCTTCGAGAGGCAGACGTTTACGGAATCGATTCCCCGGGTCAATTCCCGGACGTCCACGCCGAGGGCGACGGCGGCGTTGAAGATCCGGGCGCCGTCGAGGTGGACGGCAATGCCGTGGCGACTCGCGAGCGCAACGACGGCGGCGGTGTAGTCGGGCGTCAGTGCGGCGCCGTAACAGCGGTTGTGGGTATTTTCCAGGCAGATGAGCCGCGTCCGCGGGAAGTGGATGTTCTCGCTGCGGATGGCGGCCTCGATCCGATCGAGTCGCATGGTCCCGTCCGGCAGGTTTGGGATGGTGTGGGGGAAGATGCCGCCCAGGGCGGACATGCCGCCCGCCTCGTTCAGGAAGATGTGCGAGCGATCGCCCAGGATTGCCTCTTCGCCGCGGGCGCAGTGCGCAAGCGCGCAGGTGATATTGCCCATCGTGCCGCTCACGACCAGGAGCGCCGCTTCCATTCCCAGCCGCTCGGCCATCATCGCCTCGAGGCGGTTGATTGTGGGGTCTTCGGCGAAGACGTCGTCGCCGAGATCGGCGTGAAAGATGGCTTCGCGCATGGCCTGCGTGGGAAGGGTTACCGTGTCGCTTCGCAGATCGATCAGTGCCATAGCCAACCTCCAATTATCCATGGTGTTTTTCAGGGGGTGCGAAACCGCCCTGCAAAGAGAATCTTTCACAGTCGCAGTATTTAGTCAAGCATTTCAGGGGCGAATGTTGGGGTTGAATCCCGCAGGGATTTCATGGTATCATAAAATTGAGAATAGGCTTCGGCATTGCGAATGGATGCCCCGTGAATCACCGAATACGACGATGAGGAGGGATATGCGCGATGACAGAGGAGACCAGGAAGAAAGAACCGAACGCGGATAAGCCCCTGGAAAAGATGACGGTCAAGGAACTTAGGGAAATTGCCATCGATATTCCCCATGTTCATGCCGTCCACGACATGAAGAAGGAGGAGATCATCGCCTTCATCAGGGAAGCCAGGGGGATCCGGGACGAAGCGCCTGCCCGGAAAAAGAAGAAGGTCGTCAAACTCAAGATGGTCAAGCCCGAACTGAAAGCGAGGATCCGCGAGCTCCAGGGATTGAAGATGCAGGCGCTGGAGGAGAAGCGCGGCAAGGAAGTCAGAGTCCTCCGGCGCCGGATCAGCCGGCTGAAAAAGAAATCGCGAAAAGCTGCCGGGGCCTGACGCATCGGCCGTTTGCTAAAAAAGAGGGTCCATCCACGTGACGGCGGAGAGCGTCCCTTTTCCCGACGACAGAATTTGGTTGCAAAAGCCGCATCCGTAGGATAGCTTCACAGACCATGAATTCCTCCGGCCGCCTCAGTTGGATCCTGACGATGCTGCTCGCCATGACCGTCTTGGCATGCGGCCCGCAGACCCCGGGGCGCGCCCCCGCCGGGAGCGCCGCCGCCGCCCCCGCCTATGGGGACATCATGGTCGAGGGGTCCATCGGCGATGCGTCGAACCTCATCCCGCTCCTTGCTTCGGACTCCACCTCCCACGAGATCGCGGGGCTCATCTTCAACGGCCTCATCAAGTACGACAAGGATATCCGCATTGTGGGAGATCTGGCCGAATCATGGGAGATCTCCAAAGACGGCCTCGTCATCACCTTTCACCTGCGCAAGGGGGTGCGGTGGCACGACGGACGCCCCTTCACCGCGGCAGACGTCCTCTACACCTACCAGGTTACGGTCGATCCGAAGACGCCCACGGCTTATGCGGGCGACTTTCTTAAAGTGAAGAAGGCCGAGGCCCTCGACGATTGGACCTTCCGGGCAACCTACGACAAGCCCTTCGCCCCCGCGCTGATGAGCTGGTCGGTCGGCATCCTGCCGAAGCATCTGCTGGCCGGCAAGGAGATCACCACCTCCCCGCTCGGTCGGCGCCCGATCGGCACGGGGCCGTACAAGTTCAAGGAGTGGGTGACCGGCCAGAAGATCGTTCTCGTCTCCAATCCCGACTATTTCGAGGGGCGGCCTTACATCGATGGCTACATCCTGCGGATCATCCCCGATACGGCAACGATGTTCCTGGAGCTCCGCGCGAACGGCATCGACCGGATGGGGTTGACGCCGCTCCAGTTTACAAGGCAGACGGAGAACAACCTCTTCCGGGAGAATTTCAACAAGTACCGTTACCTCTCCTTCGCTTACACCTACATGGGCTACAATTTGAAAAACCCCCTCTTCGCCGACAAACGGGTCCGCCAGGCGATCGCCCATGCGGTGAACCGGGTGGAAATCATCGACGGCGTTCTGCTCGGCCTCGGGAAGCCTGCCACCGGACCCTACAAGCCGGGAACCTGGGCCTACAACCCGGATGTCCGGGCCTACCCCTACGATCCGGCGAAGGCGAAGGCGCTGCTGGCCGAGGCGGGCTGGAAAGACTTAAACGGCGACGGCGTCCTCGAAAAAGACGGCCGCCCCTTTGCCTTCGAGATCATCACGAACCAGGGGAACGAGATCCGGGCGAAGTGCGCCGAGATCATCCAGCGACGTCTAAGCGAGGTGGGGATCAAGGTCAAGATCCGGGTGGTCGAGTGGGCGGCGTTTGTGAAGGACTTCATCAACAAGCGGAAGTTTGACGCGACGATCCTGGGCTGGACGATCCCGATGGAGCCGGACCTTTACGACGTCTGGCATTCGAGCAAGACGGGTCCGGAGGAGCTGAATTTCATCTCTTATAAAAATGCGGAGGTGGACGCCCTGATCGAAAAAGGGCGGGAGACTTTCGACCAGTCCGTACGGAAGCGCTGCTACGACCGGATCCAGGAGATCCTTGCCGAGGAGCAGCCCTACCTGTTTCTCTACGTCCCGGACGCGCTCCCGATCATCCACGCCCGCTTCCGCGGGGTGGAGGTCGCGCCGCTCGGAATCGGCCACAACTTTATCAAGTGGTACGTTCCCAAGGCGGAACAGAAGCTCGTCATGAAACCATAGCCGTTTTATGTCCGGTCAAGGCAGCGCGTAAAAATTGATCAGGCTGCCGGCCAGCAGGATTTCCCGCTCCGCCTTTGGCAGGTTCTTCAGTTCCAAGGCCAGCGGGATGATCCGGCCGTCTCCTTTCAGAATCAGCGCTTCGATCGTTTCGGCCCCGTTCCGGACCGCTTTTCGGATGGAGGGAAAAAAGACCGCATCCTGGACCGCCAGCTTTTCTTCGCCCTTCTCCGCCGTGGTGAACGGCAGCATCCCCCAGTTGATGAGGTTGCTCCGGTACCGCTTGGTGGCGTATGCGTTGGCGATATTGACCCAGCCCCCCAAAACCTTCTGACAGGAGGCCGCCTGCTCCCGCGCCGAACCGTCCCCCGGCTTCCGTGCGAAGACGAGGCTGCCGAGGCCCGTTGTCCGGAGGAAATCCTCGATAGAGATGCCGGGGGCGAACGCGGCCGCCCAGGGTTTGACGGCCGCAAGCAGCCGCTCATCCGCCTTGCCCTCTTTTAGGAATGCGAGCCTCATTTTCTCCAGCGCGTGGGCTTCACCGGCGCGCCTCACATACTGCGGATCCTTCCGAGACAGGGTGAAGGAGGCCAGTTTCAGCGGGTTGGACCGATAGGAGGAGGTTTCCCCCGAGGGGATCAGCTCGTCCGTCGTGGTCACCGGATCCGTAATCACGGATGCAACGATCAGGCAGAGATGATCCGGCAGCGCGGACATGGCGGGCCAATCGACGATGTTCGGCCCGAAGCGCAGCGGGAGATCGGGTTTCGCTTTTCCGTAGCCCTGATAGACCCGGTTTTCGTAAACGTCCGCCGAAAAATGGTATCGCGCGCGGCGGGGATGAAAAGGGAGCTCATCGGCGCCGGTCAGAAAGCCCCGGTTCAGGGCGGTCGCCGCGATCGAGCGGGCGTCCATCAGTGCGACCGAGGCGATCTGGCCATCCTGGGGGCGGGAGCCCTCGCGATTCGGGAAGTTGCGCGTCGTGTGACGAATGCTGAGCCCCTGGTTCGGCGGCACATCCCCCGCGCCGAAACAGGGGCCGCAGATGGCCGTCCGCATGGTGGCCCCGCTTCTTAGAAGGGATTCGAGCATCCCTTTGCGCGTCAGCTCGATCAGGATCGGTTGGCTCGCCGGATAAACGCTGAGCGAGAACTCCTCATCGCCGATGGAATGGCCCTTCAGGAGGGCCGCGGCGTAAACGATGTTCTCAAAGGTTCCTCCCGCGCAACCGGCAATGACCCCCTGGTCCACCTTCAGCTTCCCTTCGACGACCTTGTCCGTGAAACAATATTTCAGAGCTGGGTTTTCGAGCTGTTTCTGGGCCTCCTTTTCCGTTTCCCGGAGGATGTCCATCAGGTCCGTCTTCAGCTCGCGGATGGCGAAGGCATTGCTCGGGTGAAAGGGGAGGGCGATCATCGGCTCCGCCCGGGAGAGGTCCACCCGGATCAGGCCGTCGTAATAGGCCACGCTCCCCGGTTCGAGTTTCCTGTATTCTTCTGCCCGGCGATGCGTGCGATAGTAATCCGCCACTTTTTCATCGGTGCGCCAGATCGTGGAAAGGCAGGTCGTCTCCGTGGTCATCACGTCGATGCCGTTCCGAAAGTCGACGGAGAGATTCCCAATCCCAGGACCGACGAATTCCATGACCTTGTTCTGCACGAAGCCGTTCTTGAAGACGGCCCGGATGATCGCGAGCGCGACATCCTGCGGTCCAACGCCGTCACGGGGCTTTCCCTCCAGGAAGACGGCGACCACCTCCGGCCAGACCGTGTCGTAGGTCCGGCCGAGAACCTGCTTCACCAGCTCCGGGCCGCCCTCGCCGATTCCCATGCAGCCCAGCGCACCGTAACGGGTATGGCTGTCCGAACCCATGATCATCTTTCCACAGCCGGCCATCCGTTCCCGCACGTACTGGTGGATCACTGCCTGGTGGGCCGGGACATAGATCCCGCCGTACTTCTGCGCCGCCCTGAGGCCGAAGAGGTGATCATCCTCGTTGATGGTGCCGCCGACCGCGCAGAGGCTGTTGTGGCAGTTGGTCAGCGCATAGGGAACGGGAAAGGTTTTCAATCCGCTGGCCCGGGCCGTCTGAACGATGCCGACATAGGTGATGTCGTGGGAAGCCAGCGCGTCGAAACGGATTTTCAGACCTTCGCTCTCCGCTCCCTGCTGATGCGCGGCGAGGATGCCGAAGGCCATCGTGGCCCTCCGGGCCTCTTCTTTCGTGAGCATCCGTTCCGTCCCTCGAAAGGAAGGGACGATTCCCCGCACATCCAACGGCGTCAGCCCGTCCTGATAATCGACCGCATCTTTGCCATTCACAAGAAGTATGCCCTGGTTCTTTCGCAATTCGATCATGATTCAGCCTTTTCTGAAGGAGATTGGACAGGTGTCCCTTCCCCGTTTGACGGGGACTTGCTTTCGATCGTGGCGGAGTATAAGGATTGGACCTTCGTGTGTCAAGAGAAAGGGAGGCAACGGGGCAATATGTTTTCCGAGAGCTTGAAGGTCTGGGTTCCCTGGAATCCCTTATCGAAACGATCCAAAGAGATTGCTTGACTTTATAACGAAATCGCCCTAATAAAACCGGCAATCGGTGGACAGGATGTCGATCATGGGGACGGAAATCGAAAGAAAATTTCTCGTCAGCGGCGATGGTTGGAGGTCGCTGGCCAAGGGGGCGGCCTACCGGCAGGGATACCTCAACAGCGCCAGGGAAAGGACCGTCCGTATCCGGACGAGCGGCGACAGGGCCCTCCTGACCATCAAGGGACTTACCATCGGGGCGACCCGCGCCGAGTACGAGTACGAGATTCCCGTTGCCGACGGCGACGCGATGCTCGATTCCCTGGTCGAGAAGCCGATCATCGAGAAGAAACGGTATAAGGTTCCGCTGGAAGGGCTCACCTGGGAGATCGACGAGTTCTTCGGCGACAACATCGGGCTGATTGTGGCCGAGGTGGAGCTGGAAAGCGCGGGGCAGACCTTCCGGAAACCGGAATGGGTGGGTGAGGAGGTGACCGCCGATCCCCGGTACTTCAACGTCAACCTGATCAAACACCCCTACAGCCAATGGTGATCCGCCAACGCCCCACGTTCTGCCATGACCGAAAGGAGAATGACTATGCCGGATGTCGCCCCTTATGAAGGGGGAAAGGAAGGGATGACCCAACAATTCACAGCCCTGGCGGCGAATCCGTTTCTTCGGACAATCATCGAGGCCAGCGATTGCGGCATCCTGGCCCTCGACGCCCAGGGGCGGATCATCGCCTGGAACGCCTGGCTCTCGGAACGAACCGCCCTCCAGCAGAAGCAGGCCCTCGGCAAATCCCTCTCCGAGGCGTTGGCCGGCGTTCCCGAGACGACCCTCGACCTCTGTGCGGAGGTCCTCGCGACCGGCCGGCCGCAGCTCCTCTCCCCGGGGCTCCCCGAGATCCTGATTCCCTTCACGAAGCCGTCGCAGCAGGCGGGACGGATCTGTCCCGTTTACGATGAGCGGGGCCGGATTGCGGGCGTCGTCATCTTCATTCGCGACGTATCGCCGTCGAAGGAATACGGGCGGCTCGTCGAAGACAAGGCCGCGGCGGAGCGCCGGGAGCGGGAGAATATCTTTCACGCGATCGGACATCCGGCATTCCTCCTGGACAGGGAACACAACATTCTCGCCGCCAACCGCACGGCTGAACGAATCACCGGACGTTCCATGCGGGAAATGGTCGGCAGGAAGTGTTATAAGGTTTTTCACGGCGCCGACGCCCCGCCGCCGAGGTGCCCGTGTATGAAAATGTTGAAGACCGGCGTTGTGGAAACGGAAGAAATAGTGGTGGAGACCCTGGGCAGGGTATTCCTTATCTCGTGCACACCTCTGTTCGATCAGGCCGGACTGCTGGATAAAGTGATCCATATCGCCATGGACATCACCGACCGCAAGCAGACGGAGGAGGCGCTGCGGGCATCCGAAAATCGCTACCGGGACCTGGTTGAAAACAGTCAGGATCTGATCTGCACCCACGACCTGACAGGTAAACTGCTCTCCGTCAATGAGGCGGCCGTCCGGATAACCGGGTATTCCCGCGAAAGGTTGCTGCAGATGAACCCGATCGAAATGCTCACCCCAGAGATGCGCGAACGGTTCAACGCATATCTGGACGAAATACAGACTAAGGGCCAGGCGGGCGGCATCATGAAGATACAAACCGCCGCCGGTGAAATCCGCTACTGGGAGTACCGCAACACGTTGCGGGCCGATGAATCGTCCACTCCCATCGTACGCGGGATGGCGCGCGACGTCACCGATCAGAAGCGTGCGGAGAAGGCGCTGCGGCAGGCGGAAGGGAATTTCCGTCGTTCTCTGGATGACTTACCGTTGGGTGCGCGCGTCGTATCCGCAGAGGGCGAGACCATTTATGTCAACCGGGCCATCCTGGATATTTATGGCTACGACAGCGTTGATGAATTTAGGAGGACCTCTGTCAAGGAGCGCTATACGCCGGAGAGCTATGCCGAGTTCCTGGCAAGACGGGAGAAAAGACAGCGGGGTGATTCTGCCCCGACCGAATATGAAATAAGCATCGTAAGAAAAGACGGGGAAGTCCGTCATCTCCAAGTCTTCCGCAGGGAAATCGTATGGAACGGCCAGAGGCAATTTCAGGTATTATACAACGACATCACCGTGCGCAGGCGGCTTGAGCAGGAACGACTGGACCTGGAGCGGCGGATGCAGCAAGCTCAGAAGATGGAAGCCATCGGGACGCTGGCGGGTGGCATCGCCCATGACTTCAACAATCTGCTGGCGGGTATTCAGGGTTATGCCTCCCTGATGCTGCTGGAGCTTGATCCATCGCATCCCCATTATAATCGGTTGAAGCGCATCGAGGATCAGGTACAAAGCGGGTCGGATTTGACGAAGCAACTGTTGGGGTTTGCCCGGGGCGGCCGCTATGAGGTGAAGCCGACAGATATAAATGACGTCATTGATAAGACCTCCTCGATATTTTCCCGGACAAAGAAGGAGATCACGCTGAACAGGCGCCTGGCGCAGGATCTCTGGACGGTGGAGGCGGACAGGGGACAGATGGAACAGGTGTTGATGAATCTTTATGTCAACGCCTGGCAGGCCATGCCCGGGGGCGGCGAAATCGATCTGGAAACGGAGAATGTTCTTTTGGGCGAAGAACGGGCGGCTCCCCTTGACGTCGAGCCGGGGCGATATGTGAAGATAACCATTGCCGATACCGGAGTGGGGATGGATAGGAAGACAAAAGAGCGGATATTTGAGCCCTTTTTCACAACGAAGGCTATGGGACGGGGGACCGGCCTGGGCTTGGCGATGGTCTTTGGGATCATCAGGGGTCACAAAGGGATGATCAATGTTTGCAGTGAGCCGGATCAGGGGACAACTTTCCATATCTATCTGCCCGCTACGGATCAGAGGGTTGTCAAGGAGCAACCATCGGTGTCTAAAAAAATCTTGAAAGGAACGGAGACGATCCTGGCGGTGGATGATGAGCAGACGGTTCGGATGGTTAGCAAAGCGTTGTTGGAATCGCTGGGCTACCGGGTTTATACGGCCGGAAGCGGCCAGGAGGCCATTGCCGTTTATATGGAGAAACACAAGGAGATTGATTTGGTCATATTGGACATGACCATGCCGGGGTTATCGGGAGGGGAGACCTTCGACCGCCTCCGGGCGATCAATTCCTCAATCAGGGTCCTTCTTTCCAGCGGTTATAGTCTTGAAGGCCAGGCCCAGGAGATCCTGAACCGGGGCTGTAGCGGTTTTCTCCAGAAACCCTTTTCGCTGGATACGTTCTCCCGGAAGGTCAGAGAGATCCTCGGATGAAGGGCTTCGCTTTCTAAAGTCCGGGGGCGCAAATTCTTTATGCGGATCAGACCGGACAGGTGGATCAGGCGATTCAACCTGATCAAACACCCCTACAGCCAATGGTGATCCGCCGCGGGTGCCGCCCGTCAGTCGGCTACGCGCAGATTCTGCTTGAGGTATTTTTGGAACGCGCCGTAGTCGTTGGAGAGGGGGACCGGCTCTCCCGATCGCTCGTCGATATCCTTCATGCTCTGCGGGAGATCGGGGTTGATCCCCAAAAGCTCCCGGATCTCGTCGGGGAACTTCGCGGGATGGGCCGTTTCCAGGCTGACGCAGAGGGGAACGTCGCCGAAGAGTTCGAGATAGACCTCAAGCCCCCGCCAGCCCACGGCGCCGTGCGGTTCGAGAAGCACCCGGTACTGGTCGTAAATCCGCTTGATCGTCTTTTTCGTCTCCCGGTCGGAGATGCTTACGGAATAGATCTGTTTTCTCATCGCTTCGAGGTTGGGGACGCGACGGACGATGCCGGTCCGGTCCACAGTACCATCGTAGAGGTCGAAAAAGCGGGCCAGATTGCTCGGGTGGCCCACGTTCATCGCGTTCGAGAGGCAGGCGCGCGACGGCGAGACTTTCTCATAGACGCCGGTCTCCAAGAAGCGGGGAAATTCGTCGTTTTCGTTCGTCGGCATGACGAGCTTCGACACGGGGAGGCCCATCCGCCGGGCGCACTCGCAACCGAGGGCGTCGCCGAAGTTGCCCGACGGCACCGAGAAGACGGCCGGTTCGCCGTCGCGCGAGAGCTGCGCCCAAGCCCAGACATAATAGACGATCTGCGGCAGGATCCGGCCGAAGTTGATCGAGTTGGCCGAGGTCAGGTTGAAGTCGGCGAAGGCCGGGTCGGAGAAGGCCTGCTTGACGAGGTTCTGGCAGTCGTCGAACTTTCCGTCCACCGAAACGGCCCGGACGTTGCCGCCGATGGTATCGAGCTGCCGCTTCTGCCGGCCGCTTACCTCGTCCCGCGGATAGAGGATCGTCACGTCGATTCCCCCCACCCCCTTGAAGGCCTCTCCCACGGCGCTTCCGGTATCTCCGGAGGTGGCGACCAGCACGTTCAGCCTTTTTGCCGGATCGCTGAAGGCGCTCATCAGCCGCGCCATCATGCGGGCGGCGAAATCCTTGAAGGAGGCGGTCGGCCCCTGATCGAGCCGCAGGATGTATTTGCGCGCGAAAACGTTCTCTAAGGGAACCGCGTAGTTGTAAGCGTCATCGACGATCCGCCGGAGCGTCTCTTCAGCAATCTCGCCGGCGAGGAAGGCCTGCGCGACGACCATCGCGGCGTCCGCGTAGGGCGCCCCTTTGAGTGCCCGGAAGGCCTCCATGGGCAGTATCGGAATCCGCTCCGGCATGAAGAGCCCCTCGTCGGGGGCCTGTCCCATCAGCAGGGCCTCCCGGAAGGAGACCGTTTCCCGGAAGGGGGTGATGCCGGGGACGCCGTCCAGATGGCGGTTGGTGCTGTAATACCGAAGCTGCTCTGACATGTGGATCTCCTCTTGACGGCCGCAAAATGGGTTCCAGAAACCGTTCATGGCCTGAATACCACATTTTCATCGACGATGCAAAATCGTATTGAAAGTGCTCGCATTCCGTTACGATATCTGTTAGATCCGACACCGGAAGGTCCCAGGCTGGGGGCAAGGTACAAAAAAGGAGGTGATCCGACATGAACGAGGAGACAAGGGTGCGTTTGACGGAGACGGTCCACGGGGCCGGCTGAGCCTGCAAGATAGGTCCGGGGGACCTGCAGGAGGCGCTGAAGGATCTGCCGCTCATCACCGATCCGAACCTGATCGTCGGCATGGAGCACGCCGAAGACGCCGGGGTCTATCGTCTCCGTGACGACTTGGCGATCATCCAGACGGTCGATTTCTTCACCCCGATCGTGGATGACCCTTACACCTTCGGTCGGATCGCCGTGACCAACGCCTTGAGCGACATCTATGCGATGGGCGGCCGGCCGCTTACCGCGCTGAACATCGTCTGCTTTCCCATCCGGAAGATGGACGTCGGCATCCTCCGCGACATCCTCCGCGGCGGCCTGGACCAGATGCGGGAGGCGGGCGTCCTTCTGATCGGCGGCCACAGCGTCGAGGACGACGAGCCGAAGTACGGCCTCTCCGTAACCGGCGTCATCCACCCCGACAAAGTTCTGTTCAACCGGGGGGCGCGGCCCGGGGATCGGCTCATCCTGACCAAGGCCCTCGGTACGGGCATCGTCAGCACCGCCGTCAAGGGCGGCGTCGCCGATCCGGCGCTGGTGGAGAGGGCCGTGGTCTGCATGACGACGCTGAACAGGGAAGCGGCGGAACTGATGGCGGAGCGATCCGATATCCACGCCTGCACCGATGTCACCGGTTTCGGCTTCCTCGGCCACGCGCTGGAGATGATCGAGGGGAGCGAAACCGGCATGAGGATCCGGGCCGCAGCCGTTCCGATCTTTCCCGGGCTCCGGCCGCTCGTTGAGGAAGGGATCATCCCCGGCGGCCTGATCCGGAACCGGAAATTCTGGGAGAACGGGATCGAAATCGGTCCGGACTGCCCCGACTGGCTTGTGGACGTTCTCTTTGATCCGCAGACGGCGGGTGGACTCCTTATCGCGCTGCCGGAAGCGGCCGCGGCGGACCTGCTCGGGCGGATGCGCGCGGCGGGGATCGCCGAGGCGGCGATCGTCGGCGAGGTCACCGCGGCGCCGGCGGGAAAGATCCGCATCGGATGACCCGCCGCCGGTCATTCATGTTCGAAGAAAGAGGTTATGTAACCATGACAACAGGATTGAAATTTGAGGCGGCGCCGGGCTGGGAGAAGCTTCCGGCGGGGTATGTCCACAAGGATGTGGACGGGGTGGCGGTCGATTCAAAAGACAACGTCTATCTGATGACCCGACAGGACGCGCGGGTCATCGTCTATGACCGGGAGGGCCATTTCCTCCGCTCCTGGGGCGAGGACATCTTCACCCCGCGCACGCATGGGATCGCCATCGGGCCGGACGACATGGTGTATGCCGTGGACGACGGCGACCACACGATGCGCAAATTCACACCGGAGGGGAAGCAGGTGATGATGATCGGAACCCCCGGCAAGGCTTCGGACACGGGCTACGACGGGAAGAGCCACCGCAGCGTCCAGCGGGGCGGGCCGCCCTTTAACCGGCCGACCGACGCCGCCGTTGCCCCCGACGGAGAGCTGTACGTCTGCGATGGCTACGGCAACGCCCGGGTGCACCGCTTCAGAGCCGATGGGACGCTCATCCAGTCCTGGGGCGAGCCGGGAACGGGTCCCGGCCAGTTCCGGTTGCCGCACGGCATCGGGATTTCGCCGGACAACCGCGTCTTCGTGACCGACCGCGAGAACGACCGGATCCATATCTACACCCGGGACGGCCGGCTCCTGGACATCTGGACGCACGTCCAGCGGCCCACGGACATCTCCTTTGACCGGGAAGGACGTGTCTATGTCTCCGAGCTTTGGTGGCGGGTCGGCCAGGAGTCATTCACCAACGGTCCGATCCGGTATGACCTGCCGGGCGGCGTGCGGGTGCTGGACCTTTCAGGGAACGTTCTCCTGCACTGGTGCAGCGCCGACCGGGAGGCCGCAGGAAACTTCGTCGCCCCGCACACCCTGTGTGTGGATTCGCGCGGGGATCTCTATGTGGGCGAGGTCACTTGGACGTTCGGCGTGTCGCGCGGCGGCGTGCGCGAGGACGCCCACACCTTCCAGAAGTTTGTACGCAAATCCGCGTGATCGATAGCGGAAACGGGTCTAAGATCCATTCGGTTCCATAGGCCCGACCAGGCCAGACCAGGCTTGGTCGGGCCCGTCCCCTTTGCTGTCATTTTCGTTTTTCCCGGAGCCCAAACGAGCAGATCAGCGTCACCGCGAGCAGCGCCCCGCCGGCCGCCGCGAAGGTCGTGGTGAAGCCGAGATGGTCGATCATGTAACCGATGACCGGCGTGAGGATCCCGCCGCCCTCCATTCCCGTGAAGTAATAAATGCCGAGGATCGTTGACCGGCTGCCGACCGGCGTCTGCTGAATGAGGAAGGATTCCGAAGCGGACATCCGGGTGTAGATGATCACGCCAAAGAGAAGGAGCAGCGCTCCCAGCGCCCATCCAAAGGGAACAACGGGGAGCAGGAAGATCGCCGGGCCGGCGCTGAAGGAGACCGCAAGGATCATCCGGACGCTCCCAAACCGGTCGGCGAGATAACCGCCGAGCGGGCTCGCCCAGAAGACCGCAGAAAAGGGGACGGAGAGGGAAGCGGCGGCCATCTCTTTGCTGACGCCGAAGTGGTCAACCATGAGCAGCGGGATGAAGGAGAAGGTGGAGCTGATGGTCGCCGATATGACCGTGGTGAGGATCAAAAAGACCACGAGGCGCCTCTTCTCCGCGCGGCGCGGCGCGCCCTCGTTCCCGTTTACCGGTAGGGGGACGGGAGCTGCCTTCTGCCGGGCGTTCAGGCGGCCGAGAAGGATGTAGAAAGCGGCGCCGAAGGCGAATGTGGGTACGCCCAGCGCGACATAGGC
>MNZQ01000039.1:15372-16344 GCA_001873745.1 Syntrophaceae bacterium CG2_30_58_14 | reverse complement strand
AATGGTGTCAAAGAACGCTGCGTTCCCGTATCGACCCGATGAAGAAAGTGGCTAAGATGTTACGTAACCACCGGGGCCTTTTGCTTAACTGGTTTCGGGTCAAAGATCGAATTGCCCTGGGTGCCGTAGAGGGCTTTAACAACAAGGCGAAATTGACCACAAAAAAAGCCTATGGTTTCCGTAGCTACGAGGTGGTTAAAATCGCCTTATATCATACGCTTGGTGACCTACCCCAGCCAACGGTCACCCATAAATTTTGCTGAAGAGCCGGTCTTTCAATAGTGCGAGCAGCGCGGGCTTCTCCCAGGTGGCAAGTTGTTGGCGGACCGCGCTCCAGCCGCCAGGTTTTTGGGTTGCGTTGGTCATGGTTTGAAGGGGCCACCAACTACGGCATGGCCTTTCTCGGTAAGCCTGTATTTCTGCTTGCTGCTGCGAGGCTTATCGGGAATGGTCATTTCCAGCAATCCGGCATTGAGCGCTGGTTGCAAGTATGCCTCGATAAAGTTGTCCCGATGGCGCAGACCCAGTTTTTCTTGAAGTTCGGCTCGGCTCAATGCTCCATTGCAAACAGCCAACAGTCGCTGGACTTGCCCGGTGACTTGCCCGGTAACTTGCCCGGTCACAGCATCAGCCAATTCCCCCACCTCTAAATCGGCCACCTCCGATGCCGCTGGATGCACTGGCAGGCGTACCATGAAGTAGCTATGGTCTTCGTCGAAATCAAATTCGGCGGGAGGCGAACCGTTGGCCTGCATGGCGTCAATGATCTTGGGAATCCCGGTGGAACGGCCTTCGGTGAACTTCAGCTCCTTGAGGAACTCGCCGATGCGCCGATTCCGGTAGCGTCGAGGCATGGCCTTGCCGGCCCGCAGTTGCTCCAGGCGCACGGAACGGTCCGGTCCGGGGTAACTCAAGACCACCAGCTCGTCATGCATGATGCGGATTTCCACCGGCTCCCGGACATCGTAGCCG
>MNZQ01000039.1:0-15343 GCA_001873745.1 Syntrophaceae bacterium CG2_30_58_14 | reverse complement strand
TTCCCCCCCCCCCTTGAACTCCAGCCGCTCCCATTCGACACTCTTGCCCCGGAGCAGCTCGTGGATATTGATGGGTAATGACATTCAGGTTCCCTCACAATCGCCCGCCGTCCAGCAGGAGGATATAATCCCGCGCGGGACCATCGGGAAAATTGGGGGCGCTTCCCGCCCGGATAAAATCAGTCTTAATGATAACAGAGGAAGCCTCCATCTCTTTCCACAACCGCTTCATTTCGCGCATCCGCCCCGAGGCCGTAAAAGGTCTCCGTTGGAAAGGCGGCGACCCCTCCTTCAAGCAGGATCCGGACGGCCTCCGTCAGTTTTTCCTCATCCGGTTTTCCAGGATCGATTTTCAGTAAAAGGGCCATATCATTTCTTCAGGTTCATGCGTACTTTATGATTTAAGAAGGTATTATATCCTTATTGGGTGGCTCCACTCCCATTCTACAAACAAACGGCAGGTAATAAGTGGAGCTATCGAAGGCTATCGATAGAAATGCTGAACGATAGAAATTAGGTGTGGGGGCAACCAACCCTTGCAAAAACCGCAGAGTCTTATTCTCCGTCGCCTTGATTGATTTGTTGACCCCTTGAATCATAATCTTCCATTGTTTTTCTTGTCAAAGATATAAAGCAATCTATCAATTGTTGTAAATGTAAGTCCTTTAACTTGGCAGAGTTCGATCAGATGATCAATATAGTCAAAATAAAGTGATACTTTCCGCTCTGTTGGCGTCGATTGATATAGTGGATACTTCTTGCTATAAACTGCTCTGTAGGCGTGCCGGTCTATTATTTGAAAAACCTTTGGATTTATAAATCGCAATATTGTTGAAGCCATAGGAAGATCTACACCATTAAGCCCAATTAATACCGTAAGCACCTCCTTGCCTTTTCGATGCTCTGCTGCTTTCAAAACCTTCAGCCCTTCTATTTGTCCTATGATGTCATCACTGACCCTCACATAACGGTTAACCTTCCAAAGGACTATGTCATTTATTAGCGACTGGTCAATTGGGGTATTTTCCAAATTATCAAGCAGTTCTGTAAGTTTCGGCTGGTAATTATACTGGTCTAAAAAAATACTTAAGTTCCCAGAAAAGTCAGATGCTTTTATGAGGTCTGTTGCTTCTTTATTCTCGCTTTGGTTCGGTGACATTTTTTACACCTGCAATGGCGACCACCTTGCGATTGGCCGTGTGTGGGATCTGTTGAAAATTCCTCTAATGGTTTCCATGTGTGACATGTTGAGCATTCTTTGCCGTTAGTTCCATTTTTTATGATTATTGCCATTTTGGTACCTTTTTATCGTTGGGGCAACGCGCTGTGAATTGCCATCCGCGCCATCAAGTTATTCTAATTATTGTAAAGTTTCCGTATAACTCCATGCCCCACGGGAATCTTCAGGGCTCTATGCAATGACCATTTATCTGTTGTTTTTGCACTCTGAGGGCTACCGGCTTCCCCTATCTCTTTCTAAGTATTCTAAAGTGAACCCTATCACAATTATTTGGGGAATAACATCAATGATTACGAGTTGAAGTCAGATTCACTAACCCTATAAAGTACCCCACTCCTTCTTTGTCATCTTCGTTTGCATCAGCGCGGCACTATCAGGTTGAGAAGTTCGTCTGCCCTTTCTGGATCGAGGCGTCGCAGTTCTTTGACGGCATCCATGGCGGCTGTCCAGTTGCCGTCGACGTAACTAGCGGTTCCGAAGCTGTACCAGGCGGAGGCATACTCCGGATTGATGCGCACTGCTTCGCTGTAGGCTTCGATGGCATCGTTGTAGCGGGTGAGGCTTTCGCAAATGATCCCGAGGTTGTACCAAGCTTCGGCATGCTCCGGACTGATTCGAAGGGCCTGACGATAGGCTTCAAATGTGTCATCGTGGCGCTTGAGGCCAGCGTAAGCGTTCCAGGCTTTGGCACCCTTCGGATCGATGCGCAGGGCCTGTCGGTAGGCTTTAATGGCGTCATCGTAGCGTTTGAGGTCGCCGTAAGTGGCTCCGAGGTTGTACCAGGCTTCGGCAAACTCCGGGTTGATGCGGACGGTTTGGCGATAGGCATCGATGGCGTCGTTGTAGTGGTCTAACTTATTGTAAGCGATTCCGAGGTTGTACCACGCACTGGCATCCTTTGGGTTGATGCGGACGGCCCGGCGACAGCTCTCAATGGCGTCATCGAAGCTCTTGAGGCCATTATAAACGGACTCAAGGATGTTTGAGGCATACTCCGGGTTGATGCGGCCGGCCTTCTTGTGGTCCTCGATGGCACGTTGATACTGGCCGAGGTTCGAGTAAGCAAGCCCCCTGTCTTCGTAGGCTTCAGCATAATCAGGTTTTAGGCGGATGGCCACGTTGTAATCCTCAATGGCACGTTGATACTGGCCCAGATTCGAGTAAGCAAGCCCCCGGCTGTAATATCCCTTTGCATCATCCGGTCGTAAGCGAACGAACTCATTATAGTCCTCGATGGCCCGCCGATATTGGCGCAGGTTGAAGTAAGCAACCCCCTGTTGCCGTAGGCAAAGGCAAAATCCCGTTGCAGTTTAATAGCATTGTTTAAATATTCGATAGCTTTTTTAGGGTCGGTACATTTTTCCCCATCCCATAATGCTTCTGACTTATAAAACCAATCGACCGCCGTCAACCCCTGGGCGGCTTGCTGGAATTCCTTTTTTAACTTCTGGGTGCTTTGATTTTTTGCCGTCAGCTTCCGGTTTTCCTCTTCGAGCTTCGCAACCCTCAATAGGAGTTCCTTTTCTCTTTTTTGAGTATCCTTGATCTGCGTCAGGTGGGTTTTGTCCTGAAGAAGTTTTTTCACTCGTTCGTCCAAAACAGAGGTGTCCACGACTACCTTGACTACGACATCAATGCCGAAGGCATCTTTTGTGTGATAATTCTCCTGAGACACGACCTCTGCCTTCAAGACACCAGCCGCCAAGGCAAGAATTTCATCTTTATCGACCTGGTAGTTTTTCACAACAGTGAGGCTTTCGATGTAGGTTCCCGCCATTTCCAGTGCCTCCCGTTTCGCTTTCGCAACAGCAGAAATCCGGGCATCATCGGGAGACTGACTGCCGCCGAAAGATTGCTTGACTGTGTGGGTGATGGTTTGGATTTCTCCATGGGCTGAGACGGGAAGGAGTAACAAAGCAGTCAATAAGGTGGCGAGGATAGTTTTCACAAAAACCTCCTGCGATTTATCTGCTCTGAAATTAAGGTAAAGCTCTTTGAATGTCAACAAGATTCTGGCAAATGATACGTATTACTGATTGTAAGCATGCGTCTTTTTCAGAAATGTGATTTTACTGCTTTCAGCATGATTTACAGTCCATTTTTGCACCTGCGGAGAAAGGTTGAAATTTGTCTTCAAAAGATCTTAGGAAAACTTTTTGTTCAACCGAGACACTGCCGGGGAATAAGCACGGCCGCCTTATAAACGTGACGAAGCTACTAAAGCCTTTACATCCTCGTGCCAATATCCATATAGACCGATTTCCGATGCCTGATGCCAAGAATCCATACCTCGGATTCGATCACTTTGAACACGACCCGATAATCACCCACGCGGAGCTTCCAGTAGCCTTTCAGTGATTTTCGCAAAGGCTCCCCATAGTCATGAGGTGCGGTCTGCAATCGTTTTTCTATGGCCTTACGGATTCTGTCATTTCTTCAGGTTTTCGTGTTTCCGTTCGACTTCCTGGGCCATCTTCCGGGCATAGGACTGGAGCTTCTTCAGAAGATCGGCGTCCTCCAGGGCCAGGATCCGGACGGCGAGCAGCGCGGCATTCATCGCCCCCGCCTTGCCGATGGCCATCGTTGCGACGGGAATGCCCCCCGGCATCTGAACCGTGGCGAGGAGGGCGTCCAGCCCCTGGAGCGATGTCGTGTCGATGGGCACCCCGATCACCGGCAGCAGCGTCTGAGAGGCGATTACTCCGGCCAGATGGGCCGCGGCGCCGGCGCCGGCGATGATCACCCGGACTCCCCGTTTGGCGGCGCTGCGGGCAAACTGCGCCGTCCGCTCCGGCGTCCGATGGGCAGAGGTCAGAAAGAGTTCATGGGGAACCGCGAAGGCCTCCAGGACCTTGACGGCCTCCTCCATGACCGGAAGATCGGAGTCACTTCCCATGACGACGCTGACGATAACCTCTGCCTTTTCCTGCATAGGCTTACAACTCCTTTGTTCATTGTGGATTAATGTTTGAAATGGCGGACGCCCGTAAAGATCATCGCGATGCCTTGTTCGTCCGCGGCATGAATGACCTCCTCATCCTTGATCGATCCGCCCGGCTCGATGATCGCGGCGATTCCGGCCTCTGCGGCCATGTCGATCCCGTCGCGGAAAGGGAAGAACGCGTCCGATCCGAGGACGCACCCCTCCGTCGGAAGGACCGCTTTCATCTTCGCGATCTTCACCGAATCCACGCGGCTCGTCTGGCCCGCCCCCATGCCGACCAACTGGTCTTTTGTCGTATAGACGATGGCGTTCGATTTGACGTGTTTGACCACCCGCCAGGCGAAATCGAGGGCCTGGTATTCGGCCTCCGTCGGGATCCGTTTCGTAACGACCTTCGCCTTCCGGATGTCGAACTCATCCATGTCCCGATCCTGGATGAGGAGACCGCCCATCACCCGGCGGAACTCATAGCCGGCGGAGCGCTTGCTGCAAGCAGCCGGGATCTCGAGAACCCGGACGTTTTTCCGGGTTTCCAGGAGCTCTGCCGCATCCGCCGCGAAGCCCGGGGCGATGATCACTTCAAAGAAGGTCTTCACCAGCTCCTCCGCCGCTTTTTTGTCCACGGGGCGGTTCAGCGCAACGATGCCGCCGAAGGCCGAAACGGGATCGCCCGCCAGCGCCTTCCGGAAGGCCTCGGCCATGTCGCCGTCGGACGTCGCGGCGCCGCAGGGGTTCGCGTGCTTGATGATGACGACGCCGGGGAGGGGGATGTCGGAGACGACCTGCCAGGCGGCGTCGCTGTCCATGATGTTGTTGTAGGAGAGCTCCTTGCCCTGGAGCTGCCGCGCGTTGGAGAGGGCGGAGAGCTGCGGGTTCTTCTCGCGGTAGAAGGCGGCCTTCTGATGGGGATTCTCACCGTAGCGGAGATCCTGCGCCTTGGCGAACTGGCAGGAGAACGTGTCGGGAAACGCACGCTTTTCCGGGCTTCCGGCGCTGAGCAGGCCGAGGTAGTTGGAGATGGCGCCGTCGTAGCGGGCGGTGAGCTGGAAGGTCTTCTTGGCCAGATCGAAGTTGGTCGCCTCGGAGATCTTGCCCCCCGTCTCCTTCATCTCCGCGAGGATTTTCGGGTACTCCTCCGGATCGGTGACGACGGAGACGAAACGGTAGTTCTTGGAGGCCGCGCGGAGCATCGTGGGGCCGCCGATGTCGATGTTTTCGACGGCGTGTTCCAGCGTACAGCCCTCCTTGGCGACCGTATCCTCGAAACGGTAGAGGTTGATGACGACCATGTCGATCAGGTTGATCCCATGCTCCCGAAGGGCGTTCATGTGTCCTGGATTGTCCCGCAGCGCGAGAAGACCGCCGTGGATCTTCGGATGGAGGGTTTTCAGCCTTCCGTCCATCATCTCCGGAAAGCCTGTGTAATCCGACACATCGATCACCGGAATGCCGCTTTTCCGCAACTGCGCCGCCGTTCCGCCCGTGGAGAGGATCTCCACGCCAAAGGTCCGAAGCCCCTGGGCGAATTCAGCGATCCCCGTCTTGTCCGTCACACTGATCAGTACCCGTTTGATATCGTTTTGTTGCATGCAACCCTCCTGTTTATATGGATTCCGCTTTGAGTGTCTTCATATGTTGAACCCGCTTCCGGATGAGCGGTTCGGCGCCGATATCCGGCCGGTGGTCAACGGGGCCCCGGATGGCGCCAGCGGCCCTTTCCGCGATTTGTTCCGCCTCCGGCAGACTGTCGGCGATGCCCACGACGCCGATCGCCCGGGACGAGGTCATGTAAAGACCATCCGTCCGCTGGTCGATGGATGAATAATAGAGTTTTGCCCCTGGCGTGTCGCCGATTTCGATCCGGGAGGATGTGGATGCGGCCTCGGGATGATCCTGGGGGAGGCCGTAGCCCTTCGGAACGATATACTTGCACACCGTTGCCTTTTTTTCAAATACAATGTCGAGGCGGTCCAGCGTCCCGTCGATGATCGCCCGGCAGACGTCGATGAAGTCGGTCCGGAGAAGGGGGAGGATGTTCATGGCCTCGGGGTCGCCGAAGCGGGCGTTGTATTCGATCAACTTGACCCCGGCGCGGGTGAGCATGAAACCGCCGTACAGGACCCCCTTGTAAGGGGCGCCCGTTTCCAGACGGATCGCCTCGGCGACCTTCCGGGTGATGGCCAGCCCCTCGGCGACTGCATCGGCATTCAGGAAGGGGAGGAGGTGGTCTGCGCAGGAATAGGAGCCCATTCCCCCCGTGTTTGGGCCGCTATCGCCGACGAAGCGCCGTTTGTGGTCCTGTACCGGCGGGGTTGGGACGACCGTCCGGCCGTCGCTGAGGCACTGCAGGGAGAACTCCTCGCCCTCTAATTTCTCCTCCACGGTTACGCCGGGATGGATTCGGAGGATGTCGCGGCAGTGCCTTAGGGCCTCCGCACGCGTCTGAAAGTGATCCCCCTGGACGAGAACCCCCTTGCCCCCGGTCAGGCCGTCCGGCTTGAGGACGATGCCGTCCAGTTCGCCTAAAAAGGCGTCGATCCCCTCCAGGGAGGTGAAATTCCGGAAGCGCGGGTTTCCCGGGATATCGTATTTTTCGAGCAGGTTCCTCGTGAAAGACTTCGATGTTTCCAGACGGGCGAGGGAGCGGGTCGGTCCCACCGCGGGGATTCCCGCAGCCATAAGTGCGTCAACGACGCCGTGGCTCAGAGGGTCCTCCGGACCGACGATGGCGAAGTCGACGCCGGCATCGCGGGCAAAAGCCACGATGGCCTCCGGCTCATCGTACCGGCCGAGGCAGATCTTCTCCGAGAGGGAAGTGATGCCGGGGTTGTTTGTTTTCATGAAGGAATAGAGGCTTGGGGTCCGCGCCGAGCGTCGGATCGCCTCGGCGATCGCATGTTCCCTGGCCCCGTTGCCGATAAGAAGCACATGGGTCATGAGGGGGTCTCCTTCCGTTGCCGTTATGATACGGGCGTACACATATAGGAAAATGAGGTCCGAGTCAAACAAATCCGACGGACGCCGATCAGACGGCGGTCCATGCGACCTTTGATCCGGCGTGACGATAAATCGTCTGTCTTTTCCGTTCGGGATCTGATAAGTTTTTACCGCGATCTTGCTAACGGTACAAGGCAGGAAATCACAGAAGGTTCTTCGATTCCGGAAGTTGGGAGAAACCTGTTGAGATTGCGAAGCATGGACAATAAGGAAGATGCGCAGACAAGAGAAGCAGAAGGATTCTCCACGATCATCCTTGCGGCAGGCAAGGGGACGCGGATGAAATCCGATCTTGCGAAGGTTCTCCATCCCCTCTGCGGCGCCCCGATGCTGACCTATCCCGTTGCGGCGGCACGGGCGGCGGGGTCGGAAAAGATCGTCGTGGTGATCGGCCATCAGGCGGAGCAGATCCGTGAGCAATTCCGGGATCGGGGATTGATCTTTGTGGAACAGCGGGAGCTGCTGGGGACCGGTCACGCAGTCCTTCAGACCGCGAAGGTCTTCCGGGACCATCATGGCGCCATTGTGATCCTCTGCGGGGATGTCCCGCTGATTCTGCCGGGGACGATAAAGACCCTGTATGAACGGCGCCGCTCGGCCGGGGCTGCGGTTACAGTCCTGACCACCATTCCGGAGGCGCTCGCCGGTTATGGCCGCGTGGTCAAGGCGGCCAATGGGCATATTCTGAAAATTGTCGAGGAAAGGGATGCCACGCCGGATGAGAAGAAGATCCGCGAGATCAATACGGGGATCTATTGCGCCGAGAGCGGCTTCCTTTTTACATCCGTCGCCGCCCTCGGCAACCGGAATGCCCAGCGGGAATACTATCTTACCGATATCATCGAAATTGCATGTAAAAGGGGCCTCCGGACAACATCATTTCCGGCGTCCGATCCGCTGGAGGTGATGGGGATCAACACGCCCGAAGAGCTGGAGCTGGCCGGCCGCCGGATGGCGACC
The DNA here is from genome assembly GCA_001873745.1 of Syntrophaceae bacterium CG2_30_58_14. Classification (GTDB taxonomy): domain Bacteria; phylum Desulfobacterota; class Syntrophia; order Syntrophales; family UBA5619; genus UBA5619. The sequence continues at coordinate 7,202 of MNZQ01000039.1, read as the reverse complement.
CGTGATCTCCGGCAGGCGGTTTGTTGAATGGACTGCTTGGGTAACACGTTCTTCAGAAAGGCGTCATGAACATCGGTCATCTGCAGTTGAAGAACAATGTCTTTCTCGCCCCGATGGCGGGGATCACCGATCTCCCTTTCCGGACGGTTGTCCGGTCGTTCGGCTGCGGTCTCGCCTTTACCGAGATGGTCAGCGCAAGCGGCCTGATCCGGGGAACGGAGAAGACCTTTCGGTATCTTGCCTCGTCACCCGCGGACCGACCGCTCGGCGTCCAGCTCTTCGGCTGCGATCCGGACACGCTGGCTACGGCTGCAAAGATTGCGATGGAGCGCGGGGCGGACCTCCTGGACGTGAATATGGGCTGTCCGGTAAAAAAGGTGGCCAAGACAGGTTCCGGGGCGTCATTGATGAGGGATCCGGGGCGTGTCGCTGCCGTCCTGCGCGCCGTGAGACGGGCGTCGGCCCTGCCGCTGACGGTGAAAATCCGCGCCGGCTGGAACGCGCGCCAGGTCAATGCCCTTGAGGTTGGGCAGATCGCCGAGGAATGCGGCGTCGATGCGGTCATCCTCCATCCCCGCACAGCCGACCAGAGTTTCGCCGGTCTTTCCGACTGGGGGCTGATCGCGGCGCTCAAAGAGAGGCTCCGAATCCCCGTGATCGGAAGCGGCGATATCCGCTGCCCGGAAGACGCGGCCCGAATGCTTTGTGAGACCGGTTGTGACGGCGTCATGGTCGGGAGAGGAGTGCTGGGGAACCCCTGGATCATCGCGAATATATTGTCCCATCTGGCCGGCGGCGGCATTTCAGCGCCGTCCCTTGCGGAGAGGCAGGAAACCATTCGTCGTCATCTGGCGCTGGCCATCGATTTTTACGACGAGAAAATCGGAACTCGCGACTTCCGGAAGCACCTGCTCTGGTACACGAAGGGGTTGCGGGGAGGCGCCCAGTTTCGGAAGATGGCGGGACGGATCAGCGACCAGGCCTCGGCCTGGGAGGCCTTGCATGACTATTTTCAGCGTCTGGAGGAACCCTCCGCTGGATTTTGCGATGCCGAGGGTGGCAGAGGGAACCCGGAAATGGAAGGGGGAAATTCATGGGGCGTCGAAGCGGCCGCGCAAGAAAATGCCGCCGCTCGGTTGGCTCCTTTCGCGGCGAAATAAGGTCTTGACTTTCATGAGCCATGTCGGCATAATCACACATCGATATACGCGGTGTGGGTTTCCGGGGCCGGCGAGGTCATTCATCTTGAATATTAAAGGGAAATGGGTGGAATCGTGGAATTTCTGAAGTTTGATGAGTTGGAAAAGAAGATCAGCGGTCTGCTCGGGGATTATGCCTTGCTGAAGAAAAGGAACCTGGAGTTGGAGGAACTGCTGCAAAATAAAATTATGGAGTTGGATGAAGCAAATAAAAAAATGGAGGGGTTGAGGGAAGAACGTGATGCCGTACGCACAAAGGTGGACTCGCTTCTTGATTTGCTTCAGGAGATAAAGGCGCCCTAAAACGAACCTTGAGGTCGTCCATTGAAAAAGCGCTTTGAAGTGAGAATACTGGGACAGGAGCTCTCAGTAATAAGCGATTCGGGGGATGAACATGTAGCGAGTGTTATCCGGTTTGTTAGCGGAAAGGTGGAAGAGGCGGGAAAGGCCGCCGGTAGAAATGCGTTGGACATTGCCATCTTGGCTGCTTTGAACATTGCGGATGAGTATTTGCAGATCATGGGAGCAAGAGAAAACATTCATAACCAATTGGAGAACAGAGCGGAACAATTGATCGGTTTGATCAATGAACGTAAGTAAATTATCCCCTGCGATGTGCGTGATTAACGTTCGTTTTTTGAGCCAACACCTTGGAACCGGGGACCTTTCCTTGTTCGCCGTGTGCATGTCCGCCGGCATTCCGCGGGAGCGGGTGGCGGAAAGCCTGAAGCGGCAACATTAGGCGCCCATTTTTCAAATGGTTCAAAAAGGTGGTTAACACGGCATCGGCGGGGGTTTTTTATATCATCCCTACCTATTATTGGCATCCCTTCTCTCGAACTTCCCGAATGGATTCATTCAACATAATCGATTTGTGTTCGTAAACAACAAGGAGGTGGAAACTTTGTTATATAACGGTATGTTGATACTAGTCTCGTTGGCGGCGCTGGCCGTCGGCGGGGTATTGGGATTCATCGTCAGGCAAATGCTTTCCCGGAAAAAACTGGAATCCTGCGAGAATCTTTCGATAAGGATCATCGATGAGGCCAAGAAGGAGGCGGAGACCATCAAGAAGGAGGCCATTCTTCAGGCCAAGGAGAACCTGCTCAAGGTCAAGACTGAATTTGAGAAGGATAGCCGGGACAGGAAGGTCGAGCTCGATGCCCTGGAACGGCGGATCCGTTCAAAAGAGGAAAACCTGGAACGGAGAATCGACCTTTTGTCCCAAAAGGAAACCACCTGCGAGAGCCGTGAAAAGGCAATCCTGCACCGGGAATCCCAGCTTAACGAAAAGCTCGAACGCGTCGACCGGATGCTGGCAGAGCAGACGGTCAAGCTGGAACAGATCGCCGGCATTACTTCGGAGGAGGCAAAAAACTTTCTGGTCCAATCGATGGAAACGGAGGCGAAGCGCGATGCCGCCCTGATGATCCGGAAGATCGAGGAGGAGGCCCGGCGGACGGCGGACAACACGGCGCGGGAGATCATCGCCTATGCGATTCAGCGCTACGCGGGTGATTATGTGGCCGAAAACACGGTTTCGGTGGTCAACCTTCCCAATGATGAGATGAAGGGGAGGATCATCGGCCGGGAGGGGAGGAACATCCGGGCGATCGAGGCGGCGACCGGGATCGACCTGATCGTCGATGATACGCCGGAGGCGGTTGTGCTTTCCAGCTTCGATCCGGTCCGACGCGAAGTGGCGCGCCTTTCCTTAGAGAGATTGATCACCGACGGTCGAATCCATCCCGGCCGGATCGAGGAGATCGTCAAGAAGGTGAGGTCGGAGGTGGATGCGATCATCAAGGAGACGGGGGAGAGAATCTCCTTCGATGTCGGTGTCCATGATCTGCATCCCGAGCTGATCACGCTGCTCGGCAGCCTCAAGTTCCGGACGAGCTATTCCCAGAACGTCCTGCAGCATTCCATCGATGTGGCCCATCTGACAGGGATGATGGCGGCGGAGTTGAAGATGAACATCAAGGAGGCGAAGCGGGCGGGGCTTCTGCACGATATCGGAAAGGCGATCGATCACAAGGTGGAAGGGACCCATGCCGGCATCGGCGCCGATTATGCGAAGCGGTTTGGTGAATCCCAGCGGATCGTTCAGGCGATCGCCACCCACCATGACGACGGCAGGACCAACACCCTGCTTGGCGTTCTGGTCCAGGCGGCGGACACGCTGTCGGCCGCGCGGCCGGGGGCGCGGCGGGAGATGTTGGAGAGCTACGTTAAACGTTTGGAACAACTCGAAAATATTGCGAAATCATTCAGCGGCGTCGACCAGTGCTTTGCGATCCAGGCCGGAAGGGAAATCCGGATTATGGTGGAGAATGAGAAGATCTCCGATAACGACACGGTGATGCTCTGCAAGGACATCATCAAGAAGATCGAAGCGGAGTTGGCCTATCCCGGGCAGATCAAAGTGACCGTCATCCGGGAGACGCGCGTCTCCGATTTCGCGCGTTAGGATATCTTCATGAAGATACTCTTTATTGGTGATATTGTTGGAAAACCTGGAAGACTGGCCGTCCGCGAACTTCTTCCGGGGATCATCGAGGAACACCGGATCGATTTCGTCGTAGCCAACTGCGAAAATGCCGCTGCGGGGTTCGGCGTGACCGCGGAGATCGTCGAAGATCTGTATGCGTCCCACATCGATGTCCTGACCTCTGGAAACCATATCTGGGATAAAAAAGAGGTCATGGCATTTGTGGATGATTACGAAACATTGCTTCGGCCTGCCAATTATCCCGAGGGAGCGCCCGGCCGGGGGAGTGTGGTGATTCCCACCCCGGGCGGGTTTCCTGTCGGAGTGATCAACCTGGCCGGTCGCGTCTTCATGCAGCCATTAGACTGCCCCTTTCGGACGGCCGAGCGGGAGATCGAGAAATTGAAGAAAAAAACCCGGATGATCATCGTGGATATGCATGCGGAGGCTACTTCGGAAAAAATCGCCATGGGCTGGTATCTTGACGGCCGTGTCACTGCTGTTCTGGGAACTCACACCCATGTTCAGACAGCCGATGAACGGATTTTGCCCGCGGGCACCGCCTACATCACCGATGTCGGCATGACCGGTCCGTTTGATTCCGTCATCGGGATCAGAAAAGAGAGCATCCTGCGGCGATTCCTCCTGCAGATTCCCAACAAGTTCGATGTCGCCAAAGGGGACGTCCGCCTTCAGGGAGTAATGGTGGAAATGGGCGAGGATGGACGGGCCGTTCGAGTGGAAAGGCTGAGCGTATCCATGGAGGAACCGAGGAGCTTCCTTTAGAATCCTGGTGCCTTTTGCGAGAAGAAATGAAGTGCTGTCGATGTTGCTCATCGCGGTGGAGGTAAAGCGTTGAAGAGCGTTTACGATGTATTCCGGGAGAGAGGTTTTATCGAACAGATCACGGATGAGTCCCAGATCAGGGAGCTGCTGGAACAAAAATCCGTCACCTGTTACATCGGTTTTGACCCGACGGCGACCAGCCTGCATATCGGATCTCTGGTCCCGATCATGTCGCTGGCCCATCTGCAAAGACATGGCCATCGGCCGATTGCCCTCGTAGGCGGCGGGACCGGCCTGATCGGCGATCCCTCCGGCAAGACGGAGATGCGGCAGATTCTCACACGGGAACAGATCGATCACAACGCGGGATGCCTGAAGAAGCAGCTCTCCCGATATATCGATTTCCGTGAAGGCGGGGCCCTCCTGCTCAACAACGCCGACTGGCTTACCCAACTCAATTATATCGAGTTTCTCCGGGATATCGGACGCCACTTCAGCGTGAACCGGATGCTTGCCGCGGAGAGCTATCGCGTCCGCCTGGAAAAGGGACTCAATTTCATCGAATTCAATTACATGCTTCTCCAGGCTTACGATTTCCTCCATCTTTTCAGGCATTACCATTGTCTGATGCAGATGGGGGGAAACGATCAGTGGGGCAACATGGTGGCCGGCATCGATCTGATCCGCCGCGTGGAGGAAAAGACGACATACAGCTTGACCTTTCCGCTGATCACCACATCGCAGGGAAACAAGATGGGAAAGACCGAAAAGGGGACCATCTGGCTCGACGCCGAACTGACGTCGCCCTATGAATATTACCAGTACTGGATCAACACGGAAGACGGGGATGTGGCGCGTTTCCTCGCCCTCTTCACCTTCTTGCCGATGGAGGAGATCGTTGAGGTGAAATCCCTGAGTGACGCCCGTCTCAATATGGCCAAGACCGTTCTGGCCTTTGAAGCGACAAAGATCACCCATGGAGAGGCGGCGGCAGTGGCCGCCTGGAAGGCGTCCGCCCAAGCCTTTGGCGTTAGACCGACTGGAGAGGGATTCTTCCCTTCCAGCACGATACCGCGATCAGCGGAGGAACTGGATACGGATGCGATTCCTTCGCTTGAAAAGAGCCGGGAGGCGCTGATCCCGGGCATACCGGCGTTTGAGCTGTTTCACGAGGCGGGCCTCTGCTCTTCACGGGGGGAGGCGAGACGTCTCATCACCCAGGGCGGGGGCTATGTCAATGACCGGCAGATCGGGGCCTTCGATGAAAAGATCGGCCTTCCAGATGCGGACGAGAAAGGTGAAATCCGCCTGCGAAAAGGAAAGAAGCGGTACGTGATTCTCTCGCTGAAATGAGGAAATGCGATCTTCCCCAGTCCTCCGTTTGAAACGATATCATTGAATTTCAATAACATGGGGCCGGATGGAAAAAATTGAAATTAATGCTTGACTCTTGGGGATGGGTGGGGTAAAAGCCGCGATTATTCTTTGACAGAGCGGGTGGAGAAAAAAATTTAGATTTCCGCTTGACATTTCCGTCTGAATGGATTTATAATTCCACGTCATCCCAAATGGGATGGGGTCGCGAGACGGAAAGATTTTTTGAGATTGTTCTTGACAGGAAATCGAAATTGGTTTAGATAAGCCGTCTCGTTACTAACTGGCTCTTTGGAAATTGAATAGTGGGATAATTGATTTGCGGGTCCTTTTATACATGTTACAAATGGAGAGCAATCTCCTTGAACAGGATTAAAACTGGAGAGTTTGATCCTGGCTCAGAACAAACGCTGGCGGCGTGCCTAACACATGCAAGTCGTACGAGAAAAGGTCCTTCGGGACCTGAGTAAAGTGGCGCACGGGTGAGTAACGCGTGGATAATCTGCCCCTCAGTTGGGAATAACTCATCGAAAGGTGGGCTAATACCGAATAATACTGTGAGACTTTGGTCGATCAGTCAAAGAGAGCCTCTGCTTGCAAGCCCTCGCTGAAGGATGAGTCCGCGTACCATTAGCTAGTTGGTAGGGTAATGGCCTACCAAGGCGACGATGGTTAGCTGGTCTGAGAGGATGATCAGCCACACTGGAACTGAGACACGGTCCAGACTCCTACGGGAGGCAGCAGTGAGGAATCTTGCGCAATGGGGGCAACCCTGACGCAGCAACGCCGCGTGAGTGAGGAAGGTCTTCGGATCGTAAAGCTCTGTCAGTTGGGAAGAACTACCTGAGGGTGAATATCTCTTAGGATTGACGGTACCAACAGAGGAAGCACCGGCTAACTCCGTGCCAGCAGCCGCGGTAATACGGGGGGTGCAAGCGTTGTTCGGAATCATTGGGCGTAAAGAGCGTGTAGGCGATTGGATAAGTCAGACGTGAAATCCCTGGGCTCAACCCAGGAAGTGCATTTGAAACTGTCCAGATCGAGTAGGGAAGAGGAAAGTGGAATTCCTGGTGTAGAGGTGAAATTCGTAGATATCAGGAGGAACACCGGTGGCGAAGGCGACTTCCTGGCCCTATACTGACGCTGAGACGCGAGAGCGTGGGTAGCAAACAGGATTAGATACCCTGGTAGTCCACGCCGTAAACGATGTTCACTAGGTGTTGGGGGTATTGACCCCCTCAGTGCCGGAGCTAACGCGTTAAGTGAACCGCCTGGGGAGTACGGTCGCAAGACTAAAACTCAAAGGAATTGACGGGGGCCCGCACAAGCGGTGGAGCATGTGGTTTAATTCG
>MNZQ01000047.1 GCA_001873745.1 Syntrophaceae bacterium CG2_30_58_14 | reverse complement strand
CCAGGCGTCCATCGCGTATCAAGTCTATTAAAACGCTGGATTCTTGGCACACACCAAGGATCTGTGGTTCCTGAACACCTCCAATCTTATCTGGAGGAGTTCACTTTCAGATTCAACAGACGTGCATCAGGGAGCCGTGGCCTTGTGTTCAGAAGACTACTTGAACGGGCTGTTGCAACTGGCCCGATTACCGAACGTGACGTGACACATGGATATGAATGGGGATAATCAGACAGGTGACGCTAACCGACTACCCCCTTAAAAGGGAAATGCCATGAAGAGCCCAACCGAAACGAAGGAAATCGAATACAAATTTCTATTGTCGGCGCCGGGGGCGAACGCCGCCGTCCTGGACCTGCTCGGGTCGAAAGGTTATCGTGTCCGCCGGCAACGGACGATCCATCAGGAGGACCTCTATTTAGACACCTTCGACTGGAGGCTTTTCCGGCATGGACTCTCGCTGCGTTTTCGACGTGCAAATGAGAAGGTATTATATACGCTCAAGAGCATTGGGAAAATCGAAGGGGGACGGGCGGAACGGCGGGAGATCGAGATCGAGGTGAAGGGCAGCGTCGTCGATCCGACGGCGGCGCCGGTCAAAGAGATCCAACTGGAAATCGCCGGGATCATCTACCCGCGGCGGCTGATCGGCCAGCTTACCGTGCGCACCGAACGGCAACCTTACATGGTCACATGCCCGGGTAACGCGCGGATCGAACTTGTTTTTGACTCCACAGGTTTCCTGGCGCGCGGTCTCAACAAGCCCCGGAGGGCCCGCCGCCTTTTCGAGATGGAAGCGGAACTTTGCAAAGGATCCCCGGCGGAACTCGACACGCTCAAAGGGCGCCTGACCGGCGCCATTGATTTCACCCCCTCCGGTCAATCGAAGCTCGAGACGGCCATCGAGCGCCTCGGCGTCGTCTTCCCCGCAAAGAATCCCCCTCCGCACCTCCAGGTGAAAATCGACGACCGGTTCGACCGGACGGTGCAGAAAATTATCGCGTTTCAGATTCACCGCCTCGATGAGAACATTCCGGGCGTCCTTACGGACATCGACACCGAATTCGTACACCAGGCCCGTGTCGCGACCCGTCGAATGCGATCCCTGATCCGACTGTTCGGCGGGGCAATCCCGGAGAAGACCGGTTCCTATTTTGCGGAAGAGCTTCTCTGGCTTGGCTCGCTCTTCGGCGGCGTCCGCGATCTCGACGTATTCCTGCTCAACCTCCCCCGTTTCCAACAGACCCTCGGGATCGCGCCGCGACGCAGCATCCATACCCTCATTCAGCATATCACGGAAGAGCGGCTCGCCCTCTTCGCGGAGCTCAAGGCGGGACTCGCCTCCGTGCGCTGGCGTCTGCTCCACTCCAGGATCCTGGCCTTTACCGGAAGGCCGCCGGCGAAAAATCCATCGGCGCCTCTCGCGCCGGTCCCCATGAACGGGGCCGCGCCTCCCATCATCACCGCGCGTTTCGACGCCGTGATCGCGCAGGGGAGTCGTCTGCTTGCAAAACCGGACCCCAAGAATTTCCACAAGCTGCGCATCCGGTTCAAGAAGCTGCGCTATGCCCTGGAATTTGTCAGCCCGGCTTATGGCGATTCGCTGCTCCCCCTTATCGAGGAGGCGGTGAAAATCCAGGACTGTCTTGGCGACCTGCAGGACACCGTCTTCACTCGAGCGCTCATCGATCGCCTGCTGAAGCAATGGAAAGGAAACGTGCTGGATCCGCGGCTGCTCTTCATGCTTGGCGAGCTGTACGAACTTCAGGGCGAGATCGCGCGCGCCAAGCAGACCGAATTCCATCAAATCTGGAAGCACTTCGATCCAGACGCCTTGCGAAAAACCCTTGCCACCGCACTCAGCCGGAACGGAATCTGCGCGGTCTGAATGGATGGCGGAAGCAAGAGCGGTCTTTACAACGCCGATTCGAGGCTGCCGACAATCGTTCGAAGAACCTTGATCCGCGCGTCGTATTTATTGTTCGCCCCTACCAGAGTCCAGGGCGCGATCTCGGTGGAAGTTCGATCGATCATATCACAGACCGCCTGGTGATACGGCTTCCACTTCTGGCGGTTTCGCCAGTCCTCGGCGGTGATCTTGAAGCGTTTGAAAGAGGTCTTCTCCCGCTCCCGGAAACGTTTGAGCTGCTCCTCCCTGCTGATTTGCAGCCAGAACTTCACAAGGACCGTCCCGTTGCGCACGAGCTGACTTTCGAAGTCGTTGATCTCGGAGTAGGCGCGCATCCAATCGTTCTCGGAACAGAAGCCTTCGACACGTTCGACCAGTACGCGACCGTACCAGGAACGGTCGAAGATCGTGAACCGGCCGCGCCGCGGCAGGTTTCTCCAAAATCGCCACAGGTAAGGCTGGGCGCGTTCTTCTTCGGTGGGCGCAGCAATCGGAATGCCCTGATAGACCCGCGCATCGAGCGCCTGCATCACCCGCCGGATTGCACCGCCCTTCCCCGCGGCGTCTTGGCCCTCGAAAACAAAGACAACCGATATCTCTTTAAACTTCGGATGGCGCGTCAGCAGATTGAGACGTCCCTGCCAGGCTTCCATCTCCCGGTTGTACTTTTCCTTGCTGACGGCCTTGGTCGTGAGAACGAGCGATGTCAGCACGTCTTTGCCGTCGAGGCGGGGCAGCATCGGAGACTTCTTTTCCGGCAGCCGGGCGGCCGGCTTTTCGGCGAGACGTTCACGCATGGCGTTCAGCAGCAACCTGCCGACGGTCAGGCTTCGGTAGCGATGGTCAACGCCTTCGACAACGATCCAGGGCGCCGCCGCCGAACTGGTCTGTCGTATAAAGTACTCGGATACCTTCCGGAATCGGTCATAGCTTTTAAAATGCTCCCAATCCGTCTCGGTGATCCGCCAACGCGTCTTGGGATCCTTCTCAAGTGCTTTCAGACGTTTCTTCTGCTGCTCTTTGGAGAGATGAAACCAGAATTTGAGGATCAGCGCCCCTTCCTCGGTCAGCATTTTCTCAAAGCGGATGATCTCCTCAATAGACTGGTCGAGCTTTGCGGATTTTGATCGGCTCAGAACCCGTTCGACAATCGGCGCCGAATGCCAGGCCCCGAACAGAATGCCGATCTTGCCGCGGGGCGGCAGCGCGCGCCAGAAACGCCACATGTAGGGCCGCTCACGCTCTTCGTCCGAGGGGTCGGGAAATGCGTGCGTCTGGATATGACGGGGATCCATCCATTCGTTGAGCAGATGGACCGTCTCGCTCTTGCCGGCCCCATCGACCCCGCCGACCACGATAATCACGGGAAAACGACTCTGCTGCGAAAGGTCATACTGGGCGTTGAGGAGATCCTCCCGCAACTTTGGAACCTCGCGATCATATGTCTCCTTGTCGATCCTGTGCCCCAGTTCTGCCGATTCAAACATGGTTTACCTCCTAAGAATGGTGGCGGAATATTGACCAAAATACAGGAAAGAACGTCATTAATAAATTGAATCTATTGGATTATTGATTGTAACTGTACGTTATCATTTTATCCCCGTCAAGAAATATTGTCTCACACCCGGAAAAATATGTTGACTTTTAAAAACAAAAAATGTTTGCTAAGCACACTCGTCATTCACTGGTATTATTACTCATCAACCATAGGTATAAACATACATGGGGAAGGCCGTCTTTTTTCAGCGGATCGGTTGTTTCCCCGAAAATGTGTTTTATGGCATGTCCCACACCAACCACAGCATGGAAAGGAGTAAAGGACTATGAAGAGAGTGACCTTTGGATGGAGCTTTTTCGTTACCTTGTGCCTGGTGATATTCATGAGTGTTCCCGTCTGGGGACGGACGATCAAGATCGGCGTCATCGGCCCGATGAATTTTGTCCAGGGCAAGGGGCATTGGAACGGCGCCATCATGGCCGCCGAGGAGATCAATGCCAGGGGGGGCGTTCAGGTCGGCAAGGAGAAGATGAATATCGAACTGGTCAAGGCCGACTCCAATGAATTCCTGAGCATGACCGACGCCACCAATGCGATGGAACGGTTAATGACCCAGGACAAGGTGGATTTTGTCGTCGGCGGGTTCCGAACCGAGGCCGTTCTGCCCATGCAGGACATTGCCATGGACTACAAGAAAATCTTTATCGGCTGCGGGGCTGCCACGAAATCCATCTGCGATCGGGTGGCTGAGAATTACAGCCGTTACAAATACTGGTTCCGGGGCACTCCTTTCAATGAACGTTATCTGGTCGCGACCAGTTTTGCCCATCTGGGTCTGGCAGGAGCGACGATCAAGAAAGAATTGAATGTTCCCGTTAAATGCGCCATTGTGGGAGAAAAAGCTACCTGGGTAGAGGGCATGATCAAGGCAGCCGAAGCCACGATCCCCAAAATGGGCTTTGAACTGGTCGGAGTCTGGCGGCCTTCTGCTGTGGCCACGGACGTCACGGCGGAGCTTTCGGCCATTCAGAAGAGCGGGGCCAATCTGATCTTTACCATTTTTTCTTCCTCGGTGGGGATTACCTTTGCCCGGCAAGCCGGAGAGCTCAAAATCCCGGCCGCCCAGGTGGGCATCAACGTGGAGGCCCAAAAAGACGGATTCTGGGAGGCGACCAAAGGGATGGGGAATTATGTCTTTACGATGAACACCTATGCCCGGGGGATCGAAGTAAATGAGATGACCAAACCGTTTGTGGAGACCTATATCAAACGCTTTGGCGAGGTCCCCACCTACACGGCCGACACCTATTCCGCCATTAGCTACGGTCTGGTCCCCTCCATCGAAGCCGTAGGGAGTCTGGATGCCGATAAGATTGTCGCCCACATGGAAAATCGCGAATACATGGTTCCCAGCGGGAAGGTAAAATACCAAAAGGACGCTCAGGGTCGCCCGACGCATGACTTGACCTGGGGTCCTGGGTACCTGACCAGCCTGGGGGTCCAGTGGCAGGACGGCAAACTGGTCGCCGTCTGGCCCAACAAGTGGAAGGCCTCCCCGACGGCCCCTGAGGTTACATACAAAGGGATGGTTCCCCTTAAACTGCCGCCCTGGATGAAAAAATAACGCATACCTCATGTTGAATATAAGCCCCATCCCTCCCCGTGCAGAACGGGGAGGGATGGGAAGAACGGTTCTCCCTTATCTGTTGATCGATCTTCTTCTGAGGCGTTATGAATATTATCATTACCGGTCTCATTACCGGCAGCATGCTGGCCCTTTTGGCCATCAGTTTCTCGCTGATCTTCGGGGTGGCCCGCATCGTCAACATCGCCCACACCGCCTTCTACATGGTCGCCGCTTATTGCATCTTCAGCCTGACCGGCAAATTCGGGCTCAATCCCGTCGTGGGGATGATGATCGCGGTTGTGGTCGTCACCGTTTTCGGCCTGCTGGCCTACAAGTTCCTGATTGACCCGATCCGCGAACACGAGGCCGCGGTTCTGATCGCCACGATCGCGCTGGCCATGATCTTTCAGGAAGCGGTCATGCTGATCTTCACCGGAGACTACCGGACCGTATCTGCCCTGATTGAGGGGTATTTCATCGTGATGGGCGTTAAGGTCTTCTTTCAACAGGTGCTGACCTTTGGCGTCGTTCTGGTGGTGCTGGCCCTCCTCTGGTTCTTGTTGATGAAGACAAAATTGGGATTGGCGATCCGTTCCACGGCCGAGGACAGGGAAGTCGCCAACCTGATGGGCATGAACGACAGCCGGCTGGCCATGATCACGATGGGCGTCTCCGTTGCGCTCGCCGGCTTTACCGGGGCGGTGCTTGCGCCGCTGACCGTGCTCTCCCCCTACATGTGGATGGAACCGCTGATCATGATGATGGCCGTTGTCGTCCTCGGGGGCTTGGGCAGCATCAAGGGAAGTTTCGTCGCGGCCTATATCCTGGGGTTCACCGAAGCCCTGGTGGTTTTTGTGATCCCGAAAGGGGCTTTCCTGAAAGGATCCGTCGCGTTGACCATCATGATCCTGGTCCTGCTGCTTCGGCCCGAGGGCCTTTTTGGCGTCTCCTTTGAGGAAGAGAGGTGACCATGGTCGCTGCCGGGTTATATTTGAAGAGGTTTTATACGGTCGTGCGCGGAGAGGTGCTGGTCCTCCCGAGCCGCGTCATTGTCGCCCTTTTCTTCCTGGTTCTGCTCGGGATGCCGCTGATCAGTCAAAATCCTTATCTGATTCGCGTCATTGTTTTGACCAGCATCTTTGCGATCCTGGCTGCCAGTTGGGACCTGTTGTCCGGGTTCACCGGTCAGATGAACTTCGGCCACGCCCTTTTCTTCGGCGTCGGGGCCTACGCATCCGCCATGCTGAATGTCCATCTTCACATTCCCCCCTGGGGAAGCGTTCCCCTCGGGGCGGCGGCCGCGGTCCTGACCGGCCTTATCGTCGGGATTCCCTGTCTCCGCCTGAAACACACCTATCTGGCCCTGACGACCATGGCTTTCCCGATTATTTTGATGGGCATCGTTTTTGCGCTGCCGGATATCACGGGCGGCGAGCTGGGCATTTCCGGGTTGCAGCGCATTTCCAACTCCCTCATCGTCAACTACTACGTTTACGTCGGGATCATGCTCGTTCTGTGCACCATCATGTGGAAAATTACCGATTCCCATACGGGCATCATTTTTCATGCCATCCGCGAGGATGAACTGGCCGTGAAGGCCTCCGGCATCAACACCACCCGCTATAAGCTGATGGCTTTTTGCCTGAGCGGATTTTTTGCCGGCATCGCCGGCGGCCTCTATGCCCACTACATGAGGATTGCGGGGCCCTCCACCTTAGAGGTCTCCATGTCTTTTACGGTGGTGATCTGGGCGGTTTTCGGCGGGATCGCGACGATCTATGGTCCCGTCGCCGCGGTCTTCATCCTTTTCCCGCTGCTGGAATTTGTCCGCTTCTGGCCGGAGTACCGCATGCTGATATTTGCCGTCGTTGTCTTGCTGATCCTGTTGTACATGCCGGAAGGGCTGATACCGTGGGTGAGGGACAAGATTGAAAAGGAGTGCCCCCGGTGCAAAATCAGAAACGTGGCCACCCGGAAAACCTGTCGCATTTGTACCGCGGTCCTCGATTGAAAGGATTTACTATGAACCCCAAAGATGTTTATCTATCCAAACCCTGGTTGAAATTCTACTCGGAAGGCGTACCCGCCGAAATCGATATCCCCGATATCTCCGTACCGGACCTCTTCGACGGCGTGGTGGAGAAATTCGGAAGCAAGACCGCCCTGATTTTTTACGGTAAAACGATGAGCTATCGGGAGCTCAAAGGGCTGGTCGATCGCCTGGCGACCGCCCTGGCCGATTTGGGGGTAAAAAAAGGGGATACCATAGCCTTGTATCTGTTAAACAGCCCCCAGTATGTGATTGCCTATTTCGCCACCCTCCGGTTGGGCGCCAAGGTCACGCCGATCAGTCCGGTCTATACCAGCATCGAAGTCAAACACCAGATCGAGGACAGCGAAGCCAAAACCGTTGTCTGCCAGGACATTCTCTATGACAACCTGGAAAAGGCCGGGGTCCATCCGGAACGGGTGGTATTGACCAGCATTGACGAATATCTTCCCGTCTTGAAGAAGTGGTTAGGCAAGGGCGCCAAGGCCAAGGCTTACGGCGGGAGACCAACCCTTTCCGCTGAAGAGATCAAAAAGAAGGGGCTTTATTCCTTTCAGGATCTGCTGAAGAAATATTCCCCTGCCCCACCCCCGGTCGCCATCGACCCCCGGAAAGACCTGGCGGTCCTGCCCTACACCGGAGGTACGACCGGGCTTCCGAAAGCGGCGATGTTGACCCATCGCAATCTTGTCTCCCTCCAGGGGCAGGCATTGGCCTTTTGGCCCATCTTTGAGGAGGGCAAAGAGGTGGTCATGGCCTTCTTGCCCTTGTTTCACATTTACGGCCAAGTGGTGGTCATGCTGGGCGGACTGGCCCAGGGGGCGACACTGGTCCTGTTCACCACGCCGGATATCGATGAAATTTTATCGGCGATGGAGCGCTACCAGGCCTCCGGCTTCTATGGCGTTCCCACCCTTTTTGAATATCTCAAGGAGTACGAGAAGACCGACAGGGTCAACTGGAAACGGCTCAAGCTGATCGCCTGCGGGGCCGACACCCTTCACGAATCGACCATCGATGCCTGGGAAAAGCGGACCGGATCCAAGATCTTTGAGGGTTATGGAATGACCGAAACCACCGCGGTCAGCCATAGCACCCCCCTCCAGCGGCGCAAGAATGGTTCTTTCGGGGTGCCCCTGCCCAATGTCAAAGCCGCCATCATGGAGCCGGAGGGGACAGAATTCCTTCCTGTGGGTGAGGTGGGCGAACTGATTTTATCCGGACCAAACATCATGCAGGGTTACTGGAAAAGACCGGAGAGCACCAAAGAGATCATGATGGACATGGACGGAGATCGGTGGATGCGGACGGGAGACCTGGTCAGTATGGACGAGGATGGCTACTTCCATTTCTTCGACCGCAAGCGCGACCTGATCAAATACAAGGGGTATTCGGTCTTCGCCAGGCATGTGGAGGAAGTCCTCTATCAACACCCGCAGATCAAGGCCGCCGGCGTCGTCGGCGTGCCGGATCCCGCGGTCGGCAACCTGATCAAGGCCTATGTGGTCCTGGAAAGCGAGGCCAGGGGCAAAATCTCGGAAGAGGAAATCATCGCATTCTGCTGCCAGAAACTGGCCCACTACAAGGTCCCCAAGATTGTCGAGTTCCGCGGCGAGTTGCCCAAAACCGATGTGGGCAAGGTCTCCCGACGGGAGTTGAGGGAAGAGGGTGAGGAGTGCTGATATGGCCGTACCTTTCCTGGAAGTGGAGGCGCTGACCAAGAGTTTCGGAGGCCTGCTCGCCGTAAACAATGTCCAGTTTCGCATGGAGAACAAGGAGATCCTTGGTCTGATCGGTCCCAATGGGGCGGGCAAGACCACGTTGCTGCGCCTGCTTACCGGGATCCTGAAGCCGGATTCCGGAAGCATTCGTTTTCAGGGCAAGCAGCTCGTTGGCCTCAAGACCTGGGATATCGTCAACATGGGCGTCGCCTGCACCTTTCAGAACATGAGGCCGTTTCGCCGACTGCCCATCATTGCCAACGTCATGGTCTCCTGTCTCTCCCCCCGGGCCATGAAGCGGGGGGAGTGGGTAAAGGTCGTCGAATCCAAAGCCATGGATGCCCTTGAATTTGCGGGAATTTCTGATATGGCCCTGGAGAAGGCGTCCACCCTGTCCCAGGGTGATCTGAAAAGGCTGGAAGTAGCACGGGCCGTCGCCACGGAGCCCGATCTGCTCCTTTTAGACGAACCTTTCGGCGGGCTCAGTCCGGCAGAGACGGATTTGATGGCCAAGTCGATCCGGAGGCTTCATAAGGGCGGGCGATTCGGCCGTCTGCACAGCGAGGGACCGGCGATGATCATCGTCGAACACAAGCTGCAGCAGTTGATGAAGATCGTCGATCGCATTATCGTCCTCAATTTCGGGACCCTTCTTGCCGAGGGGAAGCCCGACGATGTGGTGAACAACCCTCAGGTCATCGAGGCCTATCTGGGTCAAGGGGGAGGACAATAACCGTGCTCTTGGAAATCGCCCATTTAACCGTTCGTTATGAAAAGGCCGTTCTCATCAACGATCTGAGCATGTGTGTCGATACCGGAGAACTGGTTAGCCTGGTCGGCCCGAACGGGGCCGGCAAATCCACGACCCTTCGGGCCATCAGCGGCCTGGTGGCCTGGGAAAAGGAGATCAAGCGCCGTTCGACCTCCGGCGATATCTTCCTGGAAGGAACGGTCACCTTCAACGGCGAGCGGATCGATCAGATCCCGGCCCATGAAATCGTCCGGAGGGGGCTTGTTCTTTGCCCCGAACGGAGACGACCCTTTCGGGAAATGACCGTCCTGGATAATCTGCTGGCCGGGGCCTATCTGCAGAAGGATCCCCAAAAAAGCCGGGAGACGCTGGACAAGGTCTATGAATTGTTTCCGGTGCTCAAGGAGCGCTCCCCGCAAATCGCCGGCACCCTTTCCGGCGGAGAACAACAGATGCTGGCCATCGGCCGGGCCTTCATGTCCGAACCGAAACTCCTCTGCATTGACGAACCCTCGACGGGGCTTGCCCCCCGGTTACGTCAGGAGGTTTTTGAAAAAATCTCCGAGATCAACCGCATGGGGATCACCATTCTTCTTGTCGAACAGGAAGTCAGTCTGGTCTTTAAAATGTCCTGCCGCAATTACGTCCTCTCCTCGGGAAAGATCATCGCGCAGGGGACCGGCCAACAACTGCTTGAAGATGAGGTCCTGCGCAAAACCTACCTCGGGCTGTAAATCGGAGGCCGGTTCCCATTCGCCTTCAGCGGCTCTTCATCATGGCCGAATCAATCTCGAGGATGACTTCAAAAAAAGGGGTTACGGCTTCAACCGCAACCCCTTGATATTCATGGTAGGCGGTACTGGGATTGAACCAGTGACTTCTACCGTGTGAAGGTAGCACTCTCCCGCTGAGTTAACCGCCCAAACGGCGTAACGTATATCCTAAAGGAATCCCCTTTTCAAGCGAAAAATCATCAACCTGCTCCATTTCCGCTTCCGCAGGTGACCGGAATGGGCGATGGTTTACAGCATCTCATAGATTCCCGCCGCACCCATGCCGCCACCGATACACATCGAAACAACGCCTCTTTTGGCCTTCCGCCGCTTCAGTTCATGCAGCAACTGCGCGGTCAGCTTGGCGCCCGTGCACCCCAGGGGATGCCCGAGGGCGATGGCCCCGCCGTTGGGATTGATATCACCCGCTCTCAGACGATCCTCGATCCCGATCGTTCGAATCGAATAGAGGGCCTGGGATGCAAACGCCTCGTTGATCTCATAGACGTCGATATCCTTCGTCGTGAGTCCCGCCATCTTCAGGACCTTGGGAATCGCATAGGCCGGCCCGACCCCCATCTCCTCCGCCCTGCATCCCGCCACGGCAAAATAGGCGAGCCTGGCCGTCGGTTTCACACCGATGGCCTTCGCCTTTTCCGCTGTCATCAGCAGGCAGAAAGCGGCGCCGTCCGTCATCTGGGAGGAGTTGGCGGCCGTGACATTCCCCCCCTGTTTGAAGGGGGACTTCAGCTTGGCCATCTCCTCCAGTTTGGCCGGCCAGCGGACGCCGTCGTCTGTATCAAAGACGAACTTTTCCCGAACCCGCTTTCCATTCTTGTTGACCTTGTATTTGTAGGATGTGATCGGGATAATCTCCTCCTTGAATTTTCCCGCCTTGATCGCCTCATAGGCCCGGCGGTTGCTTTCCAGGCCGAACCTGTCCATATCTTCCCGCGAGATCTTGTAGTCGGCGGCCACATTCTCGGCTGTCACCCCCATGGAGACGTAAACGTTCGGCATACTGCCATCGAAGGCCCAGTCCGGGCTGGGGCGAGGGGTGTTTCCCCCCATCGGGATGTGGGACATCGTTTCGCAACCGCCGGCAATCATCACTTCGGACCATCCTGCCCTGATCTTGGCGGTCGCATCAGCAATGGACTGGAGACCGGAAGAACAGAATCGGTTGATTGTCATTCCTGAGGTCGTAATCGGCAGACCGGCGCCCATGGCGATGATCCTGCCGAGATTCGTCCCCTGTTCGGCCTCCGGCATGGCACAGCCGACGATCACATCATCCACATCTTCCGGTTTGAGCGGGGGAACCCTGGCCAGAAGGCCCTTCAAGACCTGGATCCCGATCTCATCCCCTCTCGTGGCGGCAAGACCGCCGCGCTTGTAACGTCCTCCCGGACTTCTCACCGCTTCAACAATGACCGCATCGCTCATCGTATTCCTCCTTTTTCAATGGTCCTCCGCCCGGTGTCCGGCCTCTGTATTTGTCACGATCCGGTCGCACCAGGCCTCCGCCTCTGTTAATTTCGCAACGGCTTCCCGGTATTGAGCATGAACATGATTCGGTCCTGCGTCCTCTTCTCGCCGCAGAGACTCAGGAAGGCCTCCCGCTCCAGCGCGAGGATCTCCTCTTCCGTCACCAGCGTCCCCTCCGCGCAGTCTCCGCCGGATAGGATATATGCGACCTTCCTGGCGACATGGACGTCGTAGTCGGACGCATAATTGCCGTGTCGCATGTTGTAGAGGACGGCCTCGGCGATCCCGCGGAAATTCTCCCCCATCACCGGAATCAGGGCCGGTCTCGGCTTCTTGTAGAATTTCGCAAGCCCCAGGACAACCTGTTTCGCGTCCCAGAGCTGCTGATCCCTGGCCAAACTGATATTTTCCGTCTTCCGGATGTATCCGAGTTCCATCCCCTCGACGGCGCTCGTCGCCACTTTGGCGGTGGCGATGTTTTCGAAGGCCTTGGCATAGAGATGCTGCAGGTTCAGACCGGCATCGAGGACGCCTTCGGGAAGGCCTTCCGTCATCCGGACCATCAACTCCTTGCAACCGCCCCCCGCCGGAATGACCCCGACGCCGACTTCGACGAGACCGATATAGGTTTCGCCGCAGGGCTGGCACTTCGCCGCGTGCATCGCCATCTCGCAGCCGCCGCCGAGGGCCAGGCCCGCCGGGGCGGAAACCACCGGTTTGGAGAGGTACTTCATCCGCATGTTGGCCGACTGGAAGGCCACGATGCCTTTCTCCAGGATATCCCAGTCGCCCTTCTGGACGGCGAGAAGAACCTTGAAGATGTTCGCCCCCGCCGAGAAGTTCGTTCCATGGTTGCCGACGACCATCCCGACGAAATCCTTCTCCACAATGTCGCAACTCTCCGCGAGCATCTCGACCATCCCGTCGTCAACGGCGTTCATTTTCGTATGGAATTCCAGACAGGCCACGCCGTCGCCGATATCGACCAGCGTCGCGCTGGCGTTTTTGCGAACCACCTTGTTCTGCGCCTTCCGATCGGGCAGCAGGATGATCCTTGGGTTCCCGTCTAACTTCAGATAATCCTTCGTCTCGAAGTCATAGAAATAGAGACCGTCCTCTTTCTTCAGATAGAAGGATTCGCAGCCCTTCTTCAGCATCTCTTCGATCTTCTTGGGGATCTTCTTCTTGAGCTTCTTCATTGCCTCGACGGCTTCCCGCACGCCGATCGCGTCCCAGGTCTCGAAAGGGCCAAGTTGGTGGTTGTAGCCCCACTTCATCGCGTTGTCGATGCCGACAATGGTATCGCAGATCTCCGGAACACGGTTCGCCGCATAGATGAAATTGTTGCAGAGGTATTCCCGGGTAATTTCGGCGGCCACATCGCTCCCGTTGAACATGACCTTCAATGTGGCGGCGGCGCCGTCATCGGCCTTCTTGCGGGCATCGGAGACGGATGCAAATCGGGGCTTGCCGGCCGGAACATACTCCATGGTGTTATAGTCGATCGCCCATTTAACCATTTTGCCCTTGGCATCCTTTTCCTTTTTGTAGAAACCCTGTTGGGTCTTGTTGCCGAGCCATTTGAGTTCGAGCATCTTGGTCATAAACTCGGCTTGAACGAACATCTCCCGCATCTCATCGTCCGGAACCGCCGCATAAAGGTTCTTCGTCACGTGCGCTCCGGTATCCAGGCCCACCAGATCGAGTGTTCCGAAGATGGCGGAACCGGGTCGCCCCAGCGCCTTTCCGATAATCGCGTCCACCTCATCGATTTTCAGCTTCTTTTCCAGCATCAGATGGATCGCGTTACTGATGTCGAACGAGCCGATGCGGTTGCCGATGAAATTCGGAACGTCCTTGCAGATGACGACGCCCTTCCCCAGTGCCCGCTCGCAGAATCGAGTCATGAACGTCACGATTTCGGGCCGGGTTTCCTGCCCGGGGATCACCTCCAGAAGCTTCATGTATCGGGGAGGATTGAAGAAGTGCGTCCCGAGAAAATGCTCTTTGAGTTTTGCCCCGAATTTGGCGGAGATCTCCCGGATCGGAATCCCGGAGGTATTCGTGGTCACGATGCAATCCGGCCTGAGAGCCTTTTCGATCCTGGCAAAAAGGTCCTGTTTGATCTTCAGATTCTCAACGACGACTTCAATCACCCAGTCCACATCGGCAAGCCAGCCCAGGTTGTCATCGAAATTGCCGGTCCGGATCATGGAGGCGTTCTTTTTGGTGAAGAAGCCGGCGGGCTTTGATTTCAACACGCCGGCAAGGCCGTTTGCCGCGAACCGGTTCCGCCAGGCCGGGCTTTTCTCGGTCAGCCCCTGCGCCTTGTCCGCCTCGGTCAGTTCAAAAGGGATAATGTCCAACAGGACGCACTCGATCCCCGCATTGGTCAGATGGGCGGCGATGGTGGCGCCCATGACCCCCGCGCCCAGAACGGCCGCTTTCTTGATTTCGTATGCCATAATCTTCCTCCTTTTGTTGGTCTGCGAACGGGGTCGGCGTGAGGCGTAAGGCGTGAGGAGAAAAGTGTAAGGAGTAAAACTCTCACCTCTCACGCTCCTCATGCCTCACGCCTAACAGGTAAAGGATTCATCGGCCATCTCGATGGGGATCTTCTCCGCGGATTTGATGGCCTCGCACCTCGCCTTCACCGTACAGAGGATCTCCACGGCGAAAAATTTGGCCGCGGCAATCTTGCCTGTATAGTAGGCGACATCCGCATTCTCATGAACAAGCGCCCGTTGCATCCCCTTGGATTCCTCGGCGCCCTTTTCCGCATAGATCGCCTTCAATTTCTCCTGTGCAAGGGCCGCGGACTGGAGGAGGAAATGGCCGACCAGCAGATCCCCGAAGATGTCTAAGTAGGAAGAGGCATTCAGAATCGGAATGATGAAACTGGAGCTCTTGCCCAATTGCGCGAGCGTCATGGTCAAGTCAACGAGGGCGTTGTAGGCCTCCTCCAGACGCGCGGCATAGGCCTTAAGCTCGCCGATGCCTTTGGCCTTGGCGATGGTCGCCCCGATCTCGCCGAACATGTTCATGACGTTCATCCCTCTTCGCTGGGCCAGCTTGCGACCGACCAGGTCGAGGGCCTGAATGCCGTTGGTTCCCTCATAGATGCTGGCGATCTTGCAATCCCGCATGTACTGCTCCACCGGATATTCCTGGCAGTAACCGTAACCTCCGTAAACATCGATCGCCTTGGAGCAAACCTCCATCGCCTTATCGGAGGAATAGGCCTTGCAGACCGGCGTCAGCAACTCCACGAACCCCTGCCACTTCTCTTTCTCTTCGGCAGGCATGGCTTTTGCCATGTCCATGCAGTAGGCGGCAAAATAGTTCAACGCCCGGATGCCTTCCACGTGCGCCTTCATCCAGAGGAGGTCCCGCCGGACATCGGGATGCTGGATAATCGGAACCGCCTTCGCATCGGGGCTCTTCATCTCCCATACCGGAGCGCTCTGGATCCTTTCCTTCGCATAGGCAATGGCGTGTTCGAGCGCCGCGGAAGCGTGGCCCAGGCCCTGCAAACCAACATCGAGGCGGGCGCCGTTCATCATGAAGAACATGATCTTCATCCCCTCCCGCTCCTTGCCGAGGAGTTCGCCGATACATTTCCCTTCGTCGCCGAAATTCAGCGTGCAGGTGGCCGATCCTTTGATTCCCATCTTGTGCTCGATATTGCCCGTATGGACATCGTTTGCCTCTCCGATGCCGCCGTCGGCGTTCACGCGGTACTTGGGAACAATAAAAATGGAGATGCCGCCCGTTCCCGGAGAGTCTCCTTCGATCCGCGCCAGGACCGGATGGACGATGTTTTCCGTCAGATCATGATCCCCGCCGGTGATGAAGCACTTCGTCCCCGTGATGCTGAAGGTCCCGTCGGACAGCCTCTTCGCCGTCGCTTTCAAGGCCCCGACATCGCTTCCTGCGCCGGGCTCGGTCAGACACATCGTCCCCGTCCACTGGCCGGCAAACATCTTGTACATGTACTTGTTTTTCAGTTCCTCGGTCCCGAAATGTTCGATCAGGGCGGCGGCACCGTGGGTGAGTCCCGGATAAGACAGCAGGGCGAAATTTGCGGCGTGGAAATGTTCCTGGTTCGCCGTCGCCATGACGACCGGCATTCCTTGACCGCCCACCTCCGGCGGTTCGATGGGGCAGAGCCATCCCCCCTCGACGTACTTCTTGTAGGCGTCATGATAACATTTCGGTACGGTGACTTTTCCGTCCTTGAAGGTGCATCCCTCCTTGTCCCCTGCGGCATAGGTCGGAAGGATCACGTTGAGAGCGATCTTCTCCGCTTCCGTGAGCATCATCAAGGCGTCGTCCTTCGAGAAATCCTTGAATGTTTCCGTCTGAAACAACTTCTCGATACCCAGTTGTTCAAAAAGAAGGAATTGCTGATCTCTCGAATTCACAAGCAAGTTGCTCATACCATAAACCCCCTTTCTTTTTGCTAACGTAAATGATTATAGAATTCAATGACCGATCTCACGGCTGTCCGGTTAAAGTTAACTGACCACCATGTAATATGCTGATATTGGAAACTAAATGAGCCATTTTCTTTTTTTTCGATTTGAATTTACATTGCCAATTCTGACCTGTACCCTCTTCCCAACAATGGGAGGGAGGATTGCCGATGAATACAGGGAAAACGGTTTTCGCACAGATACTGGAGCATCTGCCACGGTATGAGTTTGACAAATTCGTTAAAGAATGCAAAGGCAATCACAGGATCAGAAG
>MNZQ01000077.1:7052-16253 GCA_001873745.1 Syntrophaceae bacterium CG2_30_58_14 | reverse complement strand
CGCGGATTTTTTTCCCATCATGGCCCGCCGAACCGGGATAGATGGGAATCTTTTCAGCACCCCGCATAACCAGGGGCTGACCACCCCTCGCTTCAGGAAAAGATCCGTACATGAAAGCTATCTCTTCAGTATTACCAAATCCTCGTCCAGACCATGCCGAATGACATCAAGGTTCGGTGATGCCTTAAGCAGATTATCGGCCTGAATTGGTTTGATCCGGAATGGGAAGAAGCTGGGGCTATCGATCAGATCTTTCAACGGGACCGAGCCGTTGGCGCGGGCATGGAGGGATGCTTCGGCCAGCCAGGCGATCAGTCGGGAATCATCAACGGCCAGCGCCGTCCGGGCGGCGTAGATTCCCTTTGTGCCGGTCTCCTGGAGCACGCCCCAGTCCAGATAGGATCGCAGGACGTAACGCGTCCGACGGGAGACCGTCTCTCGTTCGCCATATTGTTCTCGTAAGCGGCGTTGGACCTGTGTCGCAACCGCGGCGCCTTGCAGTTTCAAAAGGCGCCCGACCTGGGCGCCAACACTCAGCCAGAACGTATAGACGGCCGTGACCATCCCCCAATGGACAGATAGATGTTCCGATTTCGGGAGCAGCCTGAGAAGTTCGAGTCCATCTTTCCAAAGGGAATCAAGTTCGGAAGGGGGTGTCACCCAAACTTTCATCAGGATGGTTACCGTCTTGTCCAGCGATCCACGCACATCCGTTCTGTCGGAGCGAAATGCAGGCCGCAAGTCTTCCAGGAGAATAGTCCTGATGTCTTTCACCGGGAGGCCGGACAGTGCGATAGTTGAAACTTTCTCCAACCAATCAAGACGGACAAGACGATCAAGACCAATCTGTGCAAATCTGTCTCTGGTCATTCGCCCCTCCTCTCGATTTGAACCAGAGGGACGATGAGTTCCTCAACTGAAATTCCGCCGTGGCTCACGGTGCGCTGTTTTTCTTGGACAAACGCCTGCCGCGCAGGAGCCAGGAGAGCGAGATAGTCCTCCGGGAGACCAACGGGGTCCCATTCCAGCGCGGCCGGAAAGCGTTTCTTCACCTTGCCGCGAAGGGCCGCATCGGGGTAGATACGGACCCGTTCACCGCGCAGATCTGCTATCGCCCCTTCGGCCGGACGGCCGCACCCTTCCGCCTCGACGTTGCCATGATCAGAAGTCAGATAGACACGGAAACCCCGATCCAGAATCAGATCGAGGAGTGCGTTCAGGTACGGCTGCCCAGCCCACTGGCATACCTGGTTGTGCATCCCGGCAATGCCCATTTCCATCCCGTGCATGATCTTGTCAACCTTGTCCACGACCAGCCCGGCGACCCTTGCCTTGGGATGAGAAAGCGCTTCGGAAACGGTCCCCAGACTGCCGTCGCCCAGTCCCTTGATGTACACGACCTCGTTTGGCGCGAAGCCCTGATCCGCCCAGAACTGCGCCCATAGTGCAGGTTCCTTGTCTGTGGTCTGGATACTGTTCGGGAAAAAGATGGGCGCCTTGCCGGCGAAGGCAGCTTGGCGCGAAGCGGATGTGAGAGAAGGAATCCAGGCGAAGACAGCCTGCTCCCGGAATCGGAAACCGGGCTGCCTTGAGGCGAGCGCGCTACGGACCACCAGCCACTGGTCCATGGCAAGGCCGTCCACCACGATCAGTGCGATCTTCGCGTTACGATCTTCACCCACCTGACGGGCAAGAAACCGCGGGAGGTGATGCAGCATGACCGGAGGCGCCGGCGGCAGGTTGACAAGCCCGGCGAACCGCTTGAAGAGCCAGGCTACAAAACCAGCGTCCACCTGTGCCTGCAGGCTCTTTGCGTGCTCGTTCGTTTCCCCGAGGACGGCATCGGGTTGCTCGTTCATGAGCAGGATCAGCTCCGCCCATCCACGGGCAAAGTGGAACCAGTCCGTGTGCCTTGCGTCATCGGCCGGAATGGATGTCTGCAGGCTGTCGAGGAGCTTTCCCAGGCGACGGGACCTGTCCTCGATTGGGGCGGTTCGAACGCCGATGCCTACCCAGGTCTTGGACAGGGTTCCTGCATGGTCGTGTGACACAGAGTGCAGCAAACCATCGACGAACAGGTTGTCGATATAGACCCGGATGTCATGGTGGTCGAATGGCAGATCGACAGGTCCCTCAATGGCCAGACTGTAGGACTTCTCGTCTTCACGAACACCGGATGCCCCTTTGGTTGCTTCACGATCGAGGAATATCGGCCAGCGCTCCTGGAGGAATGCGAAGAAGGCCTCCCGGTCCGAAACCAGCGTCTCAAGCGGCCAGTCGTCGAAGAGGGTGCGCTGGCGCAGGAGTTGGATGAACCGCTCGTCCTGCACAGTCGGTATGCGCTGGCTGCGGTAGTGACGGC
The DNA here is from genome assembly GCA_001873745.1 of Syntrophaceae bacterium CG2_30_58_14. GTDB lineage: Bacteria > Desulfobacterota > Syntrophia > Syntrophales > UBA5619 > UBA5619. Next base: position 13,891 of record MNZQ01000077.1, on the reverse strand, counting down.
GTAGAAGCACGCGCAGGAGGTCCGATGGCTGCTTGATCAGTTCGGGTGCGATTTCAAAGACGTGCCGGAGGACGAACTCTTTGGTAGCGTTGTCGCCCAACTGGCCGGGTGCATGTCTTTTCTGCGCTTCATACAAGGCATCGAGGTCTCCACGGTCCAGAGCGGTCACGACCGGGTAGCTGAGGTTCGGGAAGATGTCGCCGAGATTGAACGAGAGCCTGCGGCCGGCCTGGAGGAGATCGTAGGGCAACCCGCTGAGGTCGCTGGCAGGGGAGCGCAATACGACAACGAGGTCCGTGTGCTCGCCCCGGTCCCAGCGGGATCGGAACTTCGATTCGTAGGCGTAGCGAAACGCGATGTGGTCTTCAAACGGGATCAGCTCGAATCCGCGCTCGCGGATTCCTTCGAGAATCCCTTCTTCGAGCAAAAGCCCGTCCGGGTCGGCCACCAGGGTGAGTCGAGCGGCCTTCGGGGTGAACTCCTTCAGGATTTGATCGCGCCAGCTACTCATGACCACCGCCCTCCACCCGAATCACAAGCAGCGGCGCCATCTCGGGATAGGCATGGGCCTTCTGGTCGAGCTGCTCCTGGAAGCTCCGCTCCTCCTGCGCGAGGAGGTTCAGACGGTAATTCCGGACCTGGGGCAGGCCGATCCGCTCGACGGTCCTGCGGCGGGCGGCAAAGGCGTAGTTCGCCTTCTCGCGCTCGCGTGCGATGCGGACCCGGTGCTCCTGCACGAGTGCCTCGTAGATGGGCTTCCCGTGTTCCTCCGCGGCGCTCTGCAGCTTTGCGAAGGCAACTTGGGAGACCGCCGCGTCAAGAATGGACCGGACCTGTGTGCTTGCCACGAGGAGCTGGTCCCACACGTGTCTGGCGGTTGGCATGTAAACCATGCCATTGTCGGCCAGGAAGAGAGGCATGATCCTTCGACGGTTCCACTCCATGGTGGCGATGGCGATCCGCCACAAGGACCAGACGCCCTGGACTTCATCGGAGAGACCTGGGATCGACACGATGGGGACCGGCTGGCCCGGCGCAAAGCGAGGAAGCCGCATGGCCAGACCGCGGACCTTCGGCTCTTCCAGGGTAAGGCGCCTGGCGGCAGGAAGCCTCTCGGCTTCCTTGCCTGTGAAGACCACGTTCTCGTAGGTTTCGCCATCGGGCCATGTCAGGTTCCAGCTCTGGTTTTTTCTCTCGGCCTGGCCGCCGTGCGCCTTCAGGTAACTCACGGTCATGCGCTCGACCCAATGGGGCAAGGGGTGGGTCAGCAGCCGCTGGGCTTCGCCGGGCTCCAAGTCCTCGGTCGCGCCGAGCACGGATGCGGTCGTGCGCGCCTCGCGGGCCTGCTCCTGTAAACCGGCAACCACGCTCTCCACGGAGTCCTCCACCTTTTCGGGGTTGAGGATCGCCTCGACGTATAGATCGTCGAACATCCGGCCAGCCTGCCCCGAGTCAAGGACGTCGCCGGTCTTGTCGATGCCGAACTCCTCGAAGATGATGGCGAGTTTCTGCTCCAATACCTCCCGGACCCGGTGCTCGACCGAGCCCTCGAAGACGAAGTTGACCGCGCGAACCGCATGGGCCTGGCCGATGCGATCCACCCGGCCGATGCGCTGTTCCAATTTCATCGGATTCCAGGGGATGTCGTAGTTGATTACCACGTGGCAGAACTGGAGGTTCAAGCCCTCTCCGCCGGCGTCTGTGGAGATGAGGATGCGGGCCTCGCAGGCGAATGATTCCTGAACCCGCTTGCGCTCTTCCATGTCCATGGAGCCGTTCAGGCAGACGACCGAGAACCCGCGCTCAGTCAGGAATTGCCGCAGCATCTCCTGGGTGGGCACGAACGTATCCCGTTTTCAGCACAAAGACGGGGATGACGAGGATTTTCCGTATGAGAATCATCTGGAGAAACTCAACATCCTGCCCTACCGCGCCGGATACGAGGAACATGACCGGCAGCTTATCCAGGAGCGGTTGAGCCGGGGAGCGCTGGCCGGCATCGTCAGCACCAGCGCCCTGGAGCTGGGTCTGGACATCCCGTACCTGACCTTGGCCATTCTGGTAGGCGTCCGCTACTCCGCGACGAGTTTTTATCAGCGCATCGGCCGGATCGGGCGGCATGCGCCCGGCGAGGTGATCATCGTCAACGGCGGCGACATCCACAGCGCCAACATCTTCCGGAACCCGCAGCAGCTTCTCGGGATGCCCCTGTCGGAAGGCGCCCTGTACCTTGAAAACGCCCGGGTGCAGTACATCCATGCCCTGTGCTTAGCCAGGCAGGGCGGCGAGCACGACCGCGTCTGTTCCTTTCTGGGCTTAAAAGAGAGCCCCGAATTCAAGAGCGCTATCCCCTGGGCCAAAGGATTTTTAGAGCTGTGCCGATCCGAGCGGATCGGCGAGATTTCGCCCGAATTTCAGGCCATGAAGGCGCAAGCCGGGGAAGCTCCGAATCACGCCTTTCCGTTGCGGGACGTGGAGATCCAGTTCCAGGTGAAGCAAAAGCGGGGGCCGGTCGAAGAGGCGCTCGGTTCGCTGTCGTACAGCCAACTGATGCGCGAAGCCTATCCGGGCGGCATTTACTATTACACGACGAGGCCTTATCGCGTCTGCCGGGTGAACATCCACCGGCGGATGGTCGAGGTGCGCCATGAAAAGAAATACACCACCAAGGCGCAGATGATCCCGACGCTGGTGTTCCCCAACCTGAGCGAGGGAAACGTCTTTGTCGGCAAACGCTTCGGAGAGCTGATCGCCGTGGAATCGACCCTCCAGATCCGGGAGTCGATCATCGGCTACAAGGAGCGCCGCGGGCCGAATGAAATATCGTGCCTGTATCCCCTGGACCCGACGGGCAATATCTATTTTGATTTTCCGCGGTTTACCCGGAACTTTTTCACGACCGGCGTGACCTTCACGCACCCGGCCATGAGACGGCCGGATGTGAAAAACGAGGTCATCGCCCAGATCCTGTTCGAGGTCTTTCTGATGGTCCTGCCCGTCGAGCGGCGCGACATCCATTTCGCCGCCGACCGGTACCGGGTGGAGCGGGGGCCGATCGGGGAAGGGGCCAAATTCGTGGCGATCTATGACCAGACCTACGGCAGCCTGCGTCTGTCGGCGCGCATCCTGGAAGAGCGGACCTTGCGCGGGATTCTGGAGAAGATGGCCGTTATCATGAAACTCCGGTGGGAAGAAGGCGGCATGGAGAAGGATTCCGAAACGGCTACGGCCTTGGGGGAGATCCTGGCATGCATGGGCGAGACACCCGAGATCATCACCATCGGCGCAACACCCGCTCCCGCGGAGACGTCCGGTCGCCTCGTAAGGGTCATCCTTCCGGGTTCGAAGGGGCTGAACATCCGAAGCAACAACGAGGAATTCGTTGTGGAGAGCGTCTTCTACAGCCCGCATTATAATGGGTTGGCGTACCGGGGGTGCGAGTGCGAAGGAGCAATCGGCGCAAATCATGACGTCAAAACGATCCTCGCCCTCGACTCTCTGATCGAAATCCCGGGCGAAAGCAAGGTCGGTTGGTACGATCCGGAATCCGGTGAAGTTACGGCAGAAACCGTTTGACATGAGGGGATGGCAGCGCAACCTCCGATTTCGATCTGGCGATCATTACTCGGTTCTGCACTATGCAAAGGCTCTCCTGCTTGTGAAAACTGAACATCACCGACGTCTATTCCTTCGACCGGAAGCGCCTCTCGCGCCTCAAAAGCATGAAGCGGATCGAATCGTGAGGATCAATCACATGACCGAATACCTGTCCAACGGATCCGGCGGATACGCGCAAGTGGATCATGCGAGGTTTGAAGTCCGTTCCCGCAGGAGGCGCCAGGGGGAACGGCCACGATTTTGTCGATCCGTGGTAATGCCGATCCCAAACATTCCGTAAACGATCGAAAGAAAAGATCATTTCTGGATGCTTCCGAGCAGCTCATCGGCGATGTTCGGGTTTTCGAGCCGCATGATGCTCTCTTCCGCGCGGCCGAAGCTCAGAAGGTTGACGCTTCCGTACCAGACGATTTTCTGATCGAAGACAGCAAATTTCTGATGGATGTTGGATTTGAACACCACCTGGACGCCGGCTGCGATCAGTAAGGCCAATGCCTCCTCCAGAGCCGGGCGGTCCTTCTCCCTGAAATCGGCTGCCGGTCTTGTGACGACAATCACCTTCATCTTTCTGTCTTGGGCAGCGCCCAGGAAAGGCAGCATCTGCGATACGCGCCTTTTCGTCACAAACGGACTCACAATCAGGATCTCCCGCGCAGCGTTCAGCAGGTCGTTTTTGTAAACCGGCAGGAAGGTTGTATTGTCGAAGATGATGTCCGTGGAGTCACCAGGAACACTTTCCGCCCTCGCCTTGTATCCGATCGAGGCGTATCCGGCCAGCCGCTTGTGGTACATCTTCTCCAGCATGGGGACATGGATGTCGATGTAGTCATAAATTCGGACCTCCCGCTTGTTTTCACAGAGCCGGTGAAGTCTGCCCGCGTATTGTTGGAGCGTTCCCTTCCAGGAGATGGGCATGGTCAGAAACAGCGTGTCCAGGCGGGGCTCGTCAAATCCCTCGCCGATGTATCTCCCGGTCGCGATCAGCGTCAACGGCCTGTCGGCGGGCGTCGCGGATACTCTGGCCAACGCTTCCCGCGTCTCTTTCGCCCCTTTTCCGCCGGTCAGGGAAATCACGTCGGGGATACTTTCACGCAACTTCGCGGCCAGCAACGCCACATGCGCGGTTCTTTCGGTGAGCACCAGGGCATTGCCGCCGTTTTGATAGCACCGGAGAACGTCCTCGGCAATCCGCTGATTTCTCGGCTCGTTCTCGGCAATTGCGGTGTAGAGTTGCTGGATCGACGGTTCCTTCCCTTCCGCTTCCAGCGGCGCCCTGAAACTGGTCAAGCGGGGAATGACAAAATGGTCGAAGGGCCTCTTTTCCGCCTGCTTTCTCGCGTTCACCCGGTACCGGATCGGCCCGCATTGCATGAAGATGATCGGATGACGGCTATCCTGCCGCGTCGGGGTGGCCGTCAAACCATATACATATTTTGCGTGAACGCCCTTGAGGATATGTTCAAAGCTGAACGCCGGAACATGATGGCATTCATCGACGATCACCATTCCGTAATTCTTGACCCACTCCTTGACCTCATCGCCGTTGTTCAAGGACTGCATGATCGCAACGTCGATGATGCCGCTCGGCCTGGCCTTGCCCGCCCCGATCTGGCCAATCAGGCTTTGCTTCCTTTTTCGCCCCCTCTTTTTCTCCAAAACAGGCAGCGCTTCATCGATCTCCAGAAACTCGGTCAGTTTTGCCGTCCACTGCGAAAGCAACTGCCGTCGATGCGTCAAGACCAGCGTGCTGACCTTTCGTTCGGCAATCAGCTTCGCGGCAATGACTGTTTTGCCGAAGGCCGTGGTTGCCGAAAGGACGCCGGTATCGTGTTTCAGCATCTCTTCGGCAGCGGGAATCTGTTCATCTCTCAGATTTCCGTTGAATGCAACATTGATGCGCCTTCCCGGACAGGTATGGTCCGTCCATGCAGCCTTGACGCCGGCCTCGTCTAACAGACCCGCGACGTCCGCTTCGCACCCCCTGGGCAGGCAAAGGTAGGCCAGGGTCTCCTCCGAACACGAGAGAATCGGCGGCTTGCCATAGGTCGGCCGACGCTGCGCCTGGGCCTTGAAAAACTCCGGGTTTCTGAACGCAGCAAGCCTTTTAAGCGCATTCAACCCCCGCTGGGGAATCCCCGCTTTTTCGACGTAAAGCATGTTAGCCTTGACTATCCTTACCTCTTCCGGAAAATCGTTTCCGGACCATCGTATCCGTTCCGTCTCCCACGGTTTTTCGGCTTCTTCGTCGTCCTTCCGGAGCGCTCCCAGTTCGCTTCCGGGGCTTAACCTCGGGATCAATCCCGCAATCCCGACTTCGGACAATTTTTCGATATTGGCCAGGAATTTCCACTGGTCTTGACAGGGCTCGAAGTTCTCATCGAGAAAGACGCTGTTGCCCTGTTCCCGGGCCGCCTTCTGAAGCGGAAGGGCGATCAGGTTTCCGAAGCCGCCCTTCGGCAGGGTGTCCTGACTGGGGAAGAAGCGGTCGTAGGATTTGAAGGTCAATTCATGTCTTCGGCTCATCGCGCAGGTCAGCAAGGCGAAACCGAACTTCCGCGCCAGGCTCGCGGGGATCGGTTCTTCAAAGAAAAACCAGGCATGCGCCCCGTTTCCGGAACGGGAACGCTCCAGGGCCACGGGAACGTCGAAAGCGACGCAGACCTCCCTTAGAGTGCCGCAGTCCTGTTGCCAGCCTTCATCGTCCAAATCAATGGCCAGAAAGTGGCACGTCTCATCCCGGCGCAGGGGGTAGAGGCCGGCGACGATATTTCCCCGCAAATGCGCCTCGATGACCTTCTCGTCCAAAGCATCGTAGGACTGATGCCGGCAGGCAAAACAATTGACCGCCGGTTTCCGACAGAGGCCCGATTTCCATTCATTCCGGCAAACCGGCGCATACCCCGCAATGCCTTCCCGGTTCTGCCATCTCTTGGCGTAAACATCCTCCCGCCCCTTGAACAACGACATGAACAGCCGAATTTTCTCCGCAGGATCGGATTGGCCGGGGATTCGTGGAGGCCGGTTTTCCGCAGGTGATTCGTGAATAAAAAACGATAGCGGCAAGTCGCTTTGGGAATCATGATGTGGATTCAAGCTCGATGGCTCGGTGATCCCCAATCTTTGCTTCAGGATCTCATTCTCTCTCCGCAGTGCCGTGTTTTCGGCGAGCAATGCCCGGCATTTTTCAAGCAACTCATTGACATTCACAACAGCAGCCCTTT
>MNZQ01000077.1:0-7043 GCA_001873745.1 Syntrophaceae bacterium CG2_30_58_14 | reverse complement strand
TCATGAACCCCGAGAGCAACTGGCCGAGACCGGAGACGATCCGGTTCATCGCCTCCGCCTCCGGCAGAGGGATCTTCAGGTAGGTCTTTCCCGTGGCCTCATCCCGGCCGAGCACCCCCTGCAGGGCTTTCTGAAGGGATGGAGCGCCGTCGGCTACGGCGGATGGACCGCCGCCTGCGGCATTGTCATCCTGCACCCTGGCCGGCTGGGCAATCGCTTTGCTCAGGCTCATCAGGAACTGCGCGCCGCTCACCAGCAGGGTGTTCAGGGCCTCCGCCCCGTTGCCCGCGCCGCCTCCCGCCGTGCCGTCGCCCCCGGCTTCGACTCCGGCCCCCGCGACCGCCGCCGGCACATCTTCGGCGCGTTCCTTCAACTCGGCGGCCTGTTCATCCGCTGCGACCTCGATCCGCTCCTGCCGCTCTTGCTCGGGATCGGGCGTTGCCAGCGGCACGACGGCCTCTTCCACGGATTGCATGAACTTACCCATCCCGGCGTCGCCTACCATCACCACGTCGGCGCCGTCTTCGTCCAGCGCCCCGGCGAAGAGCGACCTTTTGAAGCGCAGCAGATCCAGGATGCGTTCTTCGATGGACGCGCGGCTGATGAAGTTGACCACCCGCACCATCCGGTCCTGACCCAGCCGGTGGACGCGGCCGATCCGCTGCTCCAGGACGGCCGGGTTCCAGGGGATGTCCATGTTGACGACCACAGAGCCACTCTGGAGGTTGAGGCCGACGCCGCCCGCGTCGGTGGAGAGGAAGACCTTGCAGGCTGGCTCCTCCTTGAATTGCTTCATCAACCCGCCCCGTTTTTTGGACGGAACGCTGCCGTTCAGATGGACGTAGCCGATGCCGTTTTTCTCGAGCATGTTTTCAATCAGTTCGGTCATCCGCAGCCACTGGCTAAAGACCACCGCCTTTTCGCCCCCCTCGACCACCAGTTCCTTCAGGAGGATCTCCAGCTCTTCAAGCTTCGGCCCATGCACTGTTTCATGGTCAACAAGATAGGTGTTGTCCGCGGCCATGCGCATCATGGCCAGGGCGATCTGCATCCGCCGCTGGTCCGCCTCGCACAGAAACCGGTAGCGTCGCCACTTGGCAACGAGCTTCGCCACGATTTCCTTGTACTCGTCGTGCATCGCCTGCTGCTGTGGGGTCAGGGGGACCAGGAAATTCTGGTCGATGCGCGCCGGCAGTTGCTTAAGGACCTCGCTCTTTTTCCGCCGGATCATGACGCCGTGGAGGGAATGGCGGACCTTCTCCAGATCCCGGTAGCCAACGACCTTCCCGGCCGCGTCCGTGACACGGTGGTTGTGGACGAAGCGGTAGAGCGGCCCCAGGTGGTGACGGTCAACGAACTCCATCAGGGAGTGCAGCTCCTCGATCCGGTTTTCGATGGGGGTGCCGGTCAAGACCAGGGCGAAGGTCGATTCCAGTTCCTTGACCGTTTTGGCGGTACGGGTCTTCCAATTTTTGATCCGTTGCGCCTCGTCCAGGATGATCAGATCCGGCGACCATTCCCGGATCCGATCCAGGTCTCTGGCCACCAGCTCGTAGTTGATCAGCTTGTAAAAGGAGTCGCTCCGGTAGAAGGCCCGCCGCTGCAGATTCAACCCTTCGACGACCTGGGCCGTCCGGTTGCAGAACTTCTCGATTTCCGTCTTCCACTGGTACTTCAGGGAGGTGGGAGAAATAATCAAAACTTTCCCAATGTGGAACATTTCCGCCATCAGTTCGACGGCGGCGATCGCCTGGACGGTCTTTCCCAGCCCCATGTCGTCGCCGAGCAGGCAGCGCCCCGCCCGGACGGCGAAGAGCGCCCCTTCCCGCTGGTAGGGGTACAGGTCGGTCTTTAGCAGGGCGTCGAAGAGTGGACTCTCAATGCCTTCCGGCAGCCGCGCATTCACGACGGCCCGCCGGTGGGCGGCGTCCTGGCATTCGGCGACATAGGCCATCACGTCGTCGTAGCAGCGGACCTCGTGACCGTTGCGGCGCGGGATGGCTTCCAGAAACGTATGAAAATCGAGCAGACGATCCTCCCGCAGAACCCCGCGGCCGTCGAAATATTTCTCCGACAGGGCGGAGAGTTCCGCGGGGGCGTCCTGTCCCGCCCTGAACATGATCTCCCTCTTCAGGCCGTAGCTCAGCCAGATTTCGGACCAAATCGGGGCGTACCCCTCCCGCAGCCGCTTTTCCGCCCCGGGCTGCTGCGACAACTTCGCGAGGGTGAATTCGATATGCTTGCAGGTGCCCAGGTTGTTGATGCGGTAATCGGGGCAGGAGCAGTAATTCATCCCCGGCGCCTCGCCGCGGATCGCGATTTTGTAAGTCTTCCCCGACTCCGGATTGGTCAGGGCGAACTCGGAAAAGAGAGGATGGCCGCCGACATTTTTCAGGACGAAGGGCTGCTGCTCGCCGAACTGCCGGCGCAGGGCGCGCTGCCAATCCTCCAGCGCGATGTCGTCCGGTTTGTGGGTTCGGGAAAGCTTTGGCGGCGACGGGGCTGTTTTTGCCTTTTGGGAGGCTTCCGGCCAGGCTGCGGGTTTCTTCCCGTCCGTTTCCCCCCGGGGTAGCGATTTCATTCTGGATACGAGTTTGATCGTGTTATTGAATTTCATGCGGCGCCATCCTCAGTTTAGTAGAAATTCTTCCCGTAGAGCTTTCGGCTCAGACCGATGAGGTCGGCCCACTTCATCGGGCCGCCCTTGTCGGCGGGGAAGCCGAGCCCCCAGATGATCCCCACGTCGATCATCCGGACGTCGTCAACGACCTTCCGGTCGAGGATGTCTTTCCCCACTTGGACCATCGCGGTGAGTAGCCCTATCGGGATCTCCTCTTCGCTTCGTTCCCGGGGCGGGCGCTTCGCGATCAGCGGCAGCACCCCCGGATCGACGCTCCCGTCCTTCAGGAAGAACCCCTTGCCCGATTTCTTCAGCCCGAGGCGCCCCGCCTCGACCACGTTCTTCACCGTCTCCTGCTTGATCCCCATCCCGACAAAGATCTTGTAGGGGATGTCGATTCCCACCTCATCGGTGAGCCGGATGGGGCCCACGGGCATGCCGAAACGGGTCATCGCCCGGTCCACCTTTTCGATCGGATTCCCCTCCTCGATATATTCCATCGCGTTGACGAGGTAGGGGAAGAGCATCGCATTGACGACGAAGCCGGCGTTATCCCGGCAGACGATGGGCCGCTTCCGGATGAGCCCCGCAAAATTGAGCAGGTTGTCGATCGTCTCCTGGGCGGTCTGCCCGCCCCGGATCACCTCCACGAGCTGCATCAGCCAGACGGGCGAAAAGAAGTGGATCCCGCCGAACCGCGCCGGCTTCGCCACAAAGGGGGCCATCGAGGTGATCGGGATGGAAGAGGTGTTGCTCGCGATGATGCAGTCCTCCCGAACCACGCGGCCGAGTTCCCCATAGACCTGTTTCTTCACGCCGATCTCCTCGAAGACCGCCTCGATGACGAGGTCCATCTCCCGGAAGGCGTCGATGTAGTCCGACGTGACCGTCAGACGCGCCATGATCGCATCCACGGGCTCCTTCAGCCGTTTCTTCTCGGCCATCCCGTCCAGGATTTTCCGGACGAAGGCCTTTCCCGGCTCCAGCGCCTCGGGGACGTCCTTGACAAGGACGGGAAACTGCGTGTTCCGGAGGGTGTCGATGACGATCCCCCGACCCATCGTCCCAAAGCCCAAGACGGCCACCTTCTTCAGCGGTTTGGGGACGAACCCTTTGGTCATCATCGTCTGCGGCTTGTCCGTCATCCCCTTGATGAAGAAGGTGTTGATGCTCCCCTTGGCCTCCTTCGTCAGGACGACCTCGATGAAGTTCTTCTTTTCGATCTCGATCCCCTCCGCAAGCGGCACCTTCAGCCCCTCGTGCATCGATTTGAGGGCCAGCATCGGGGCGGGGATTTCCCTCCCCTTGGTCGCCTTGAGGATCCCCGCCTTCGCCATCTCGGCGACGACATCGATCTGGGTGAAGTCCTGGACGGGCCGCTTCAGGTTCGCCGTGCCGGCGATGACCTCTTCAAGAAGGGTCTTCGCCGACGCAAGGAGGTCGCCATCCGCGGGAATCAGCCGGTCGATGATCCCCATTTCATAGGCCTTCGCCGCCGGAAGCATCGTCCCCTTCAGGATCAGTTCCAACGCCGGATAGCCGATCAGCCGCGGCAGCCGCTGCGTCCCGCCGCCGCCGGGGAAGAGGCCCACATTGCACTCCGGAAGACCGATGAGGGTGCTCTTGCCCTCCTTCGCAATTCGGGCCGTGCAGGCCAGCGAGAATTCCAGGCCGCCGCCGAGGCAGTGGCCGTGGATCGCCGCAACCGCGGGGAACGCCAGCGCCTCGAGGCGGGCAAACGATCCGTGGAAGAGATCCAGCATCTGTCGCACCCCCTCGGCGCTCTCGATCTGGGAGATCAGTTTCAGATTGGCGCCGGCGAGGAAGTTTTCCGGCTTCCCCGAGATGAAGATGACCCCGCGGACCCCTTTGGAGGTCTCCAGTTCCCGCATGACATGATCAAAGCCGGTAAAGGCCTCCTCCGTCCATGTGTTCATTTTATCGCCGACCACATCGAAGGTGACGATCCCCACCCCCGACCCATCCACCACCAAGTTGAATACCTTAGCCATGTTCTACCTCCTCCTCATCGGTTCGGTTGAAGTTATGATGCTCTCTAATAAGTCCAAGCATCCACTTTTCTGTCATTCCTGTGAAAACGGGAATCTAGTATTTTTAGCTATTTTCATGTTCCATGGATTCCCGCCGGAGTTTACCCTCGTGAAGACGGGGGCGGGAATGACAACTTTTTTCGGAGTCGTCAGTTATCGATTTGCATGCACTTTTTACCGAGCCGTCATCCGGAGTGATCCGTCGAGGCGGATGCACTCGCCGTTCAACATCGGATTTTCAAGGATGTGCCGAACAAGCGCGGCATATTCCGCAGGCCTGCCGAGGCGTTTCGGGAAGGGTACGGTCTGCGCCAGCATCACCCGGACGCTTTCGGGAAGACCCGCCATCATCGGGGTGTCGAAGAGCCCCGGCGCGATGGCCATAACACGGATCCCGTAATCCGCGCACTCCCGCGCGATCGGCAGCGTCATCCCCGCAACCCCCGCCTTGGAGGCGCTGTAAGCCGCCTGGCCGATCTGCCCGTCGAAAGCGGCCGCAGAGGCGGTGTTGATGATGACCCCCTTCTCCCCTTCCCCGTTCGGTTCGTTCTTGACCATCTGCTCGACGGCAAGGCGGATGATGTTCAGCGTACCGACAAGGTTGATCTGGATGACCCGGTTGAAAAATGCTAACGATATCGGTCCCTTCTTTGAAAGCACCTTCCCGGGATCCCCCACGCCGGCGCAGTTGATCGCCGCATGAATCGTCCCGAAAGCAGCCACCGCTTTCCCAATGGCCGTCCGACCGCTCTCGTCGCTGGTCACATCGACATGGACGAAAATGACGTTCGGCCCCAGCTCGAAAGCCAGCTTCTCGCCCCGCTCCGCAGCGACATCGAAGATCGCCACCTTTGCGCCCAGCGCGGAGAGGCTTCGGACGCAGGCCTCGCCCAACCCAGAGGCGCCCCCGGTGATAACCACAATGGAATCCTTGATCTGCATGCAATTCCTCCCTTCGTGATATATTGATAAATGGATGTAAGCACGAAAGCCGGCGAAGAAAGCCCCGTTCAAAACCGCGGGCACAAGAATATCCGCCGCACATCGAGACTCTTCATGCCTGAATTTGGATAATTTTTCAAGGTAAAATCCGGTTGCGACTCCGACCTCGGTGTGAGCCGCTCTCTTCTTTGGCCGCCGTCTTGAACGTCACCTCTGACGATCAAGCGGCAATCCCCGGGGAATCCCGCTATTCGGGCATGAGGTCAATCACCGTGATCTCCGGCGGCGAGAGGAAACGGACGGGCGGTCCCCAGGTTCCCGTCCCCCGGCTGACGTGGAGCAGGGCGCCGCTCGCCAGGCGGTAGTTCCCGGCGTGGAACGGAAAGATCAGGCAGGTCATCAGGCTGAAGGGGAAGATTTGCCCCTTGTGGGTGTGGCCCGAGAGTTGTAGATCAAAAGCGCCGGGGGACTCTTTTTCCACCAGAGGCTGGTGCTTGAGGAGGATCGTGAAACGGCCGCCGCTTGCCCCGGCGAGAACCTCGCGGTCGGAAGGGCGCCCTTGAAACCCCGAACGATGAATCCCCGGATCGTCCACACCGACAAGATCGACCGCCCCGGCGACGGTCGCGACCTTGCCCCGCAGCGGGATGAATCCGGCATTTTCAGTAAATTCCATCGCCTCGTCGATCCCCGCGTAAAACTCGTGGTTCCCGGTCACGGCGAATTTCCCGTAGCGGGGGCGGATCTCCCGGAACTGGGCCGCGGCTTCGGAGAGGTCGTTCCCCTGCCCGTCCACAAGGTCTCCCGTGGAGACGAGGATGTCCGGCGCCGCCTCCCGGACCCTCCGGAGGATCTCCGCAAGGTAACGCCCCCGGATCAGGACGCCTACATGGACATCGGAGATCTGGACGATCCGGATCCGGCCCGCCTCCTTCGGGATTTTCGCCGAATGGATGACTAAGGGTTCGCTACGGATCGCTCGGGCCTCGAAGAAGCCGTAGAAGACCATCCCCAGTGCGGCAAGCGCGGGAATGAGAAAGAGCGTCCGTGCCGACGGCAGAAGCGCGCCGACATCGTTCCGGAGAACCGGACCGACCAGATAGACCAAGAGGCGGTAGAGCTCTAACAGAAGGGAGGCGGAGAAGAAGAGCAGAATCACCGCCATCCAGAGGTACCCGGTCCAGGCCATCAGCCGGGCAAGAACCTCGAACCCGTAACGCTCCGAGAGGCGGACGATGACCGGCGCCATCAGGCCGAGGAGCAGCAGCGCGACGAGCAGGATCTGGGCAGCGCCCCCGGGGGCAAACGCCGCCCGGATCTTCAGGAAAAAGTAGAGATGAAAACCGCCGTAGATCAGGAAAAAACTCAGCAAAAACAGCCCCACGTCAAATTCCCCCTCTGGATTCGCATCGAGTCCTTTGCGCAATCTG
>MNZQ01000169.1 GCA_001873745.1 Syntrophaceae bacterium CG2_30_58_14 | reverse complement strand
TAGAGCATACGGCTCATATCCGTAGTGTCCGGGGTTCGATTCCCTGCACCGCCACCAGTATCTGCAAAGGCCCGGTCCCTGACCGGGCCTTTGCACGTCTGTCAAGGAAACAAAAAATGGCTGAACCATTTTCTCCCGCCGCATGGGCCCGAAGCCCCCACCTTCAGACCATCTTCGGCAGCCTGCGACTCCGGGTTGCCGGAAAAAACGAGATGGCCGACGTCGCCGAGGAGACGATTGTGGATGCCGGAAACCACGGCCGCCTCCTGGGTTATCACTCGCGACAAACCGGGCGAACGCCGCGGGGTCTGCTCATCCTGATTCACGGGTGGGAAGGAAGCGCCGACTCCACCTATATCCTCTCCACGGGACGTTTTTTTTACCGGCAGGGGTACGATATCTTCCGCCTCAACCTGTGGGATCACGGGAAAAGCCATCACTTGAACCGGGAACTCTTTCACGGCGCCATGACAGAGGAGACGGCGCAAGCGGTCGCCAATGTCGCCCGACTTTTGCCGGATCGCCCCTGCTATCTGATCGGTTTTTCATTGGGCGGAAACTTTGCACTCCGGATTGCCCTTCGCCAATCCATTTCCCCGATTCCCAACCTGAGAAACGTTTTCTGTATCAGCCCGGCGCTGGATCCTTATCAATCCACGCTGGCCATCGATGCCGGCCCTTCCATTTACCGCCGCTATTTCCTGGCGAAGTGGAAACGCTCCCTCCGGCAAAAACAGCGCTGTTTTCCCGACCTCTATCAATTTGACGGAATCCTTCATCATCGAACCTGCATGGCGTTGACCGAGGCGATCATGCCCTGGTATACCGAATTCGGCCATTACCAGGATTATTTTCGTCGTTATACGCTGACGGGCAACGTTCTCGCCCCGCTCGCGATGCCGGTCACGATCTTCACCGCCGCGGACGATCCCGTCGTTTCCGTGGAGGAGTTCCATCGTCTGCCGCGAAACCGGTATCTTAATATCTCCATTCAGCAATATGGCGGCCATTGCGGATTCCTGGATCCATTCCCCCGCGGATGCTGGTATGAGCGGAGCATCGGCGAAATCATCGCCCGTGAGGAGGAGGGATGACCGGACAATCGGCCGCTGCGGCGATCAACACCCGCGAAGCGTTTCTGGACCGGGTCATCGAAAAACTCGGGACGCATCCCTGCGATTTTCAATCAACCTTCCGGGAGATCGCCACGTCCGGCGGGGATAACCGCCGACGCGCAGCCGGGGTCCTCCTTCCCCTTCTCTTTCGCGAATCATCCGAAGGATGTTCAAATTCGGAGGGATCATTCCTGTTTCAGTTGATTAAACGCTCCCCCACTGTTTCCCAGCCGGGAGACCTGGGCTTTCCGGGGGGGATGCTTCATCCGATTCTCGATCGTATTCTGAGACCCCTGCTGACCCATGGACCTTTTTCCATTCTTCGCGGGAAGGCGCGCCAATATGCCGTTTCGCAAAATGCGGACGCATTTGGACTCATCTCTCTTTTCTTGGCAAACGCCCTCCGCGAATCCTGGGAAGAGATCCGCCTTCCCCCGTCCCGCGTCTTATTTCTCGGCCCCCTCCCTACCTACAACCTGACCCTTTTTAGGCGGACGATCTTTCCGGTCGCCGGTTTTGTGGAAAACCAAGGGTTGCTTCGTCCGAACCGCGAGGTCGAAAAGATCGTTGAAATCCCCCTTGCCTCCTTCTATCAAGAGGAGCGCTTCGGCTGCTATCAAATTGAGACCGGCGCTTCGGTCGGGAAGAAACCGCTTCAATATCCATGCCTCATCCATCATGACCCCGACGGCGGGGAAGAGCTCCTCTGGGGGGCGACATTCAACATCATCGTCCAGTTTCTCGAAATCGTGCTGAATTACCGTCTTCCGGAATGGAAGCAGGGGCCCGTTATCATAAGACGCCTTAAACCCGACTATCTGACCGGCAGCCACTCTCCCTGATCCAACCCGCATATGGATAACATACGCGATATTCGGAATGTTTTATGCTCATCGGTTCCGCGGGCCGTCTAACCCAAAAAGACGCAATCTTCTCTTGACAGAAAATGGTTCCATTGCTTAGTATAGGCCGCCTTGCAATCAGGATTGTCCCTGATCCGAACCTCGCGGCGAGGGCGCTGCCGACGATTTTTGAGAATCCTATGCGATCCCTGAACGACTGGCAAAAAATCTATCCCGATAAATTCGCCGATGAGGCCGTCGTTTTCAGTCATATCCACCGTGGCGATCACATCTTTGTCGCCTCCGGCTGCGGCGAGCCCCAATACCTTGTCCAGGCCATGGTCCATTACGTCGAATCCCATCCCAAGGCCTTTTTCGACACCGAAATCATCCATGTCTATTCCTTCGGCATCGCCCCCTATACCGACCCCAAATTCAAACGCAACTTCCGTCACAACTCCTTTTTCGTCGGGAACAACACCCGCGGCCCGGTCAATCAGGGCCTTGCCGACTACACCCCTATATCCCTTTCCGACGTGCCGGCCCTGATCCGAAGCGGCGCCGTCCGGATCGACGTGGCGCTGGTTCAGACATGCCTTCCCGATGAGCACGGCTATATGAGTCTCGGGATCAGCGTCGATATGGTCAAAACGGCGACGGACAAGGCATCGATTATCATCGCTCAGGTTAACACCGAGATGCCCCGCGTCCATGGGGACGGCTTTATCCATATCAAGGACGTCGCTTTTATTGTCCCCCACAACGAACCCCTGTTGGAACTCCCGGGAATCGCCATGGATGAAACAACGCAACGCATCGGGAACCATGTGGCCAGCCTGGTCCAGGACGGCGACACCATCCAGGTGGGTTATGGCGGACTTCCGAACGCGGTTCTGGCCAACCTGTTCAACAAGAAACATCTCGGCATACATACCGAGCTCCTCAGTGACGGGATTGTGGATCTGATCAAAGCCGGGGTCATCGACAATTCCCAAAAAACCCTCAACCCCGGGAAGACCCTTGCCGCCTTCTCGATGGGAAAGAAGGAGACCTACGAATTTCTCCATGACAACCCCTCCATTCTGTTCCGGACGATCGATTATACGAACAATCCCCTGAATATCGCCCAGCAGAACAACATGGTCGCCATCAACAGCGCGCTCGAGATCGACCTTACAGGCCAGGCCACCTCGGAGTCGATCGGCGGCACGTTCTACAGCGGCGTCGGCGGACACCAGGATTTCATGCGGGGCGCGCTGCTGGCAAAGGGCGGCCGAACCATCCTCGCGCTGAAATCCACAGCCAAGAACCATGCCATTTCCCGGATCGTCCCCTCGTTGCGCGAATCGGCCGGGGTAACGCTGAACCGCGGCGACGTGCGCTATGTCGTCACCGAATACGGAATTGCTTATCTTCACGGGAAAAACGTTCGGGAGAGGGCCATGTCGCTCATCGCAATCGCCCATCCCACATTCCGTTCCTGGCTGATCGAAGAGGCGAAAAAGCGGGGAATGATCTACCCGGATCAGGCCTTTATCCCCGGAAAACGGGGGGAGTATCCGGAAGACCTCGAGACCCATCGGACAACCAAAACCGGTCTCCATCTCTTTCTCCGCCCCGTTAAAATCAGCGATGAACCGCTTCTTAAGGATTTCTTCTATTCCCTGTCGGAACAAAGCCTGAACCGCCGTTTTCTTTCCATTCGCAGGGACATGCCTCACGAACGTCTCCAGGACTTCGTGATCATTGACTATACCCGGGAGGTGATGATCATGGCGGTTGTCGGACCGGCGGAAAACGAACTGATCGTCGGCGTCGGACAATACGGGATCGACGAGGAATCCCATACGGCGGAGGTCGCCTTTGCCGTCCGGGACGATCACCACAACCGCGGGATTGGGCAGGAAATGCTCTCTTACCTGACCTATCTTGCCAAACGGGAGGGGCTTCTGGGTTTCACCGCCGAAGTCCTCATCGACAACAAACCCATGCTCCACGTATTCGAAAAGGGGGGCTTCGACATCAAAAAGAAGCGTGACGCCGGCGTTTACGACTTTAAAATGGCCTTCCGGTCATGAAAACCGGTTTCCAGCAAAAAGATGGGCCACGTCAATCGTCAGACTTGGGGGTAAAAAAATGAATCCGGATGTGTTTCGCGAGTATGACGTCAGGGGGGTTGTGGACAGGGATCTGACCCCGGATTTTGTCTATCTGCTGGGCCGGGCCATCGGCGCCTATGCGATCCGTCATGGCGTAAAGACAATGATCCTGGGCCGGGATTGCCGCCTCAGCTCGGAGAACTACCAGGATGCCGTCTGCCGGGGGGTCCGTTCCGCCGGAATCGATGCGACCGATATCGGCCTCTGCGCGACCCCCATGCTCTATTTTGCGATCCGCCATTTCCGGGCGGATGGCGGCGTGATGGTCACAGGAAGCCATAATCCACCTGATTTCAATGGATTCAAGATCTGTATCGGTCCCGATACGATCTACGGGGAGCAGATACAGGAGCTGCGGAAGATCATCGAAAGCGGCGCCTACATCGAAGGTTCCGGGAAATTCTCTCGCCGGAAAATCGCCGAAATCTATCAGGACTATATCTTCGATCATCTGAAGGTGCAGCCCGGTCATCGCGTCGCGGTTGACGGCGGCAACGGCGTGGGCGGGCTCTTTGCCCTCCCGCTTCTCACGCGCTACGGCTGCCGTGTGACCGATATCTATTGCGATCCGGACGGCCGTTTCCCCAACCACTTTCCGGATCCCACCATCCCTGAAAACCTGCGCGAATTAACCCGCCTGGTCCTGGAAAACAAGGCTGAAGCCGGTATCGCCTATGATGGAGACGCCGACCGGATCGGCGTCATCACCGATCGCGGAGAGGTTCTCTGGGGCGATGAGTTGCTCCTGCTCTTCTCCCGCTTCATCCTGAAGCGGAATCCCGGCGCGGCCATCATCGGGGAGGTCAAGTGTTCGCAGAAACTCTTTGACGATATCACCAAGAACGGCGGACGGGCCATCATGTGGAAGGCGGGCCATTCCCTGATCAAGGGAAAAATGAAAGAGGAAAAGGCCCTCCTGGCCGGAGAGATGAGCGGCCACATCTTCTTCGCGGACCGCTATTTCGGCTTTGACGACGCGATTTACGCCTCGGTCCGCCTTCTGGAGATCCTCTCGGACTCCGGCAAGTCCTTGAGCGATCTTCTCGCCGATGTTCCCCGGACCTTTGCAACCCCGGAGATCCGCGTCGATTGCCCCGACCGGATCAAGTTCGGCGTCGTGGAGGCGGTCCGTGAAAACTACCGGAAGACCCATGAGATCATTGCGATCGACGGCGTGCGGGTCCCTTTCGGCGACGGCTGGGGTCTTCTCCGAGCCTCCAACACCCAGCCTGCTCTGGTTCTGCGCTTTGAAGCGTCGACACGGGAGCGATTGGAGACCATCCGCAAAGAGATGGAATCCGTACTGAACAATGTATTGAAATCCATGCTTTAACTTATATCAAAACCCCGATTACCCTTGGGATGACTGCCTCCGGGGTCATTCTGAAGGAAAGGAGAAACGCGATGCCCAGACCCCAGTACCCCACCTCGGAAGGTCTCTGGTCGCGAGGAAAGCGAGGGGAGGCCGGTTACGGCGCTGTTCGCCTGGGAACCCCATACCCCGAGGCGGTGGAGAGTTTCCGGAAGGCCGTGGAGGGGCGCCTCGACTTCGACCCGGCAGTCCTTTTTGTGTGGGGGACGATGCAGGCCACGGCCGTCCTCAACGTGCTCAAGGCCGTTGAAGAGACCTTTGGCGAGGCGGGTCAGGAGTTGGTGCGCAAGGCGATCAACCAAGCCGGATACGAGGCGATGAAGGGTTTTCTTGAGAGTTCCTCGTTCCCCGACGACCTCTCCGAAATCGAGCTCGCATCCTACGTGGTCACCGGGATCAACACGGTCCTCTACGCCTCGCTGGAACGCCCGTGGATCGAGAGCGAGAACCGTTGCGCCTTCGACATTCTCTGGTGCCCCCACCAGGACCGCTACACCGCCTTTGACTGTCGGGTCCAGCGATTCTTTGTGGAGGGGATGTTCCACGCCATCGATGATTCGGGGATGGGACGGATTACCGCCTGGGTGGAGAAACTGATTCCCCGAGGCGCCGAGTGCTGCCACTTCGTGGTGGAGCGGACCGGGGAGTCAGACGGGAAGAACCCGTGGCACGCCTATTCCGAGGAGCTCATGAGGCGGGCGATCCAGAAGCTCTCCAAACCCAAGCACCCGAGCGATGGGTGACCGGCGGAAACGCCTCTTGCTTACCGCTGAAAATGAGGCTTAATCCTCATCATGTTGTCCAAAAAAGTTGGTCAAAATGAAAATGGCCGCCCGATGTGGCGGCCAATAATATGTTATCTTTCAAGAATATTGGTCGGGGCGGCAGGATTTGAACCTGCGACATCCTGCTCCCAAAGCAGGCGCGCTACCGGGCTGCGCTACGCCCCGTTTATGATCCGTTCCGGAGCCTCTCTTTCAGTTTTGCAAAGGCCTGGGCCCGATGGCTGACCCTGTTCTTGGCCTCGGGGGAGAGCTGGGCCACGGTCATCCCCTCTTCGGGGAGAAAAAAAACCGGGTCATATCCGAATCCGCCCTTCCCGACAGGCGCTTCCGCAATCCTTCCTTCCAAGCGCCCCTCAAAGGCCTCATAATGACCGTCGGGAGGATAGAGGACCAGAACGCACCGGAATGCCGCTCCTCGATTTGCCGCGGGAACACCCTTCAGGTCATGCAGAAGCTTCCGGTTGTTCCGCAGATCATCCGCATCGGCGCCGGCATACCGCGCCGAGTGGATGCCGGGCGCGCCTCCCAGCGCGTCCACCTCCAATCCGGAATCGTCGGCAAGCACGATTTCTCCGGTCGCTTCCGCGACCGTTCTGCCCTTTTTGAGGGCGTTCTCCAGAAAACTCTTTCCGTCTTCAACGATCTCGGGGATCTCCGGATAATCGTTCAACGAAAAAAGGCTGATGCCGAGATCCGCAAGCATCGCCTGAATTTCTCTGATCTTTCCCCGGTTCCTGGAGGCCAGCACGATCGTTTTCAGGTCAGACCTCTATATTCATTCCTACGGCGCCTTCCGGAAATAATCCCTGAGTCCCATCACCAGAGCCCGGGCGACGGCCCTCTGCGTCTGTTCCTCCGTCAGCCGTTTCCGGTCATCCGGGTCGGTCGCAAAACCGATCTCCACAACGAGCCCCGGAATGGTCAAGCCGTCCCAAAGCGGGCTGGGCGCATCCCGGAGACCCCGTCCTTTCCGCGGGAAGACCGTTTCGAGAGCGGACTGGATCCGCTGCGCGAGCCTCACCGAATCGTTCAGCGAGGTATTGCGGGCCATATCCTTGATAATCGGCGATGAATCTCCTCCGCCGGGTACGGACTGCCTAAAGCCCGGGAAATAGACCTCGTACCCGCTCGCCTTCTTTCCGAAACCGGCATTGACATGAAGGCTCAGTAGCGCGTCTGCTTTCATTGTCCCGGCGGCCTTTACCCTCTCCGCGATCGACAGGGTCCGGTCCGTCGAACGGGTCAATTGGACCTGAAGGCCCGGTATTTTTTGCGCCTCCTCGCGGACCAGCAGGGCCAGATTCAGCGTCAGCTCTTTCTCCCGGAGCTTGTCCGACATCACGCCTGGATCATCTCCCCCGTGGGCTGGATCGACCAAAATGGTATAGAAGCCCTGTTGGGGCGCCCCGGCGCCGGCCATCGGAATCAGGCAAAACAGGATCACGGCCAGTGTGAAAACTCCATATTTCACACGCCATCCATTCATCAGTTCCATCGTTTCCTTTCCAGTCTTATGGTTCTCAAGGGCTTGTGCTTCATACAGCAAACGAATGCCGACTGTCAATGGAATCATCATGCCCGGCCTTCCGCCCTCAGGTCAGGAGCGCCAGATCCTCTCCACCGAGATGACCCCGCGCAACTTCCGGATCGCAGCGGAAATATTATTAAACTGCTTGAGATTTTTTACATTGACTCCGAAATGACAGGTAGCCTGACCGTCCGACGCGGTATTGATCTCCGCGTGGTATATGTTGACGTCCAGAGAGGAGATCGCGGTGCTGATATCGGCCAGAATGCCCTTGCTGTCGTGGCAGACGATTTTCATCTGCACCGGATATTCACGTTTTTCGCGAACATCCCACTGCACATTCACCAGCCGCTCGGCATCCATATCCGGCACATGGATGCAATGGACTGTATGCACGGTGATTCCTCTCCCCCGCGAAATATAACCGATGATCTCATCTCCGGGGATCGGATCGCAGCACTTTCCGAACCGGACCATGATGTCATCGATCCCGGTCAGCGACACGCCGATCGGTTCCGTCTCCGGACCTTTTTTTCGCGTCTTGTCAAGCGGTTCCTCTTTCTTGACCTCCTCTTCCGGAAGAAAATGATGAACGACATGCTTGGGCGAAACCCTTCCGTAACCGACGAAGGCCAGCAGATCATCCAGGGATTCGGTATGCAGTTCTTTAAATATCTCCTGCATTTCCGATGTTTTGGAAATTTGGCCGAATTTCAGGTGGTGCTTCTTGAACTCCTTCTCTAAAAGATCGCGGCCGAGGGCGACGCTCTTCTTGCGTTCTTCGGTCTTGACCCAGTTCCGGATCTTCGCCATCGCGCGGGTGGTCACCACATTTTTCAGCCAATCCTTGCTGGGATGGTGGCCCGTCTGGGTGATGATTTCGACCCTGTCGCCATTTTGCAGTTGATATTTCAGCGGCACAATGCTCCGGTTCACCTTGGCGCCAATGCACTGATTGCCGACATCCGAATGAATGCTGTAGGCGAAATCGATGGGGGTCGCCCCCTTCGGGAAGGATCTCACATCCCCGTTCGGGGTAAAGACGTAAACCTCCTCGGGGAACAAAGCCACTTTCAGATTGGACATGAACTCGCGGGGGTTCTCGATCTCCTGCTGGGCATCCAGCAGATCCCGGAGCTTCTTGATCTGATTGTCGTCGGGGGAAAAGGACCCCCCTTCCTTGTATCGCCAATGGGCGGCGATCCCCTCCTCCGCCCAGTCATGCATCGGCCGGGTCCGGATCTGGATTTCGACCCGCTCGCCATAGGGTCCTATCACCGCTGTATGGAGGGACTGGTAGTGGTTGGCCTTCGGCATCGCAATATAATCCTTGAATCGTCCGGGAACCGGCGTCCAAAGGGCATGGACCATGCTCAGCGCCTCGTAGCAATCCTTGTCCTTGTCCGAGTCGAGAATGATCCGGAAAGCCATGAGGTCATAAACCTCGTCGAAATCGATGTGCTGGTCCTTCATCTTCATGTAGATGCTGTAGAAATGTTTGGCCCTTCCCTCGACGTCGCCCCGGATGCCGAACCGTTCCATCTCCTGCCGGATGATCCCCCTGACCTCCTCCGCATACTCTTCCCGTTTCTTCTGCTTCTTTACGACCCGTTTTGCGAGTTCATTGTAGGCCTCAAAGTCGAGATAGCGGAAGGAAAGGTCCTCCAACTCCATTTTCATCCAGTTGATCCCCAGCCGGTTGGCCAGCGGGGCATACAGTTCCAGGGTCTCTTTGGCGATGTGGAGCTGCCGGTCGGGCGTCTGAAACTCCAGGGTCCGCATGTTGTGGATCCGGTCCGCCAGTCGGACGAGAAGGATCCGGATATCGGACGACATCGCCAGGATCATCTTGCGGAAATTTTCCGCCTGCCTCTCCTCCTGATTGCCGAGCGTGATCTTGCTGATCTTCGTCAGCCCATCGACGAGAAACGCCACCTCCTTGCCGAAGGCCTCTTCGATCTGCTCCTGCGTGGCAAAGGTATCCTCGACGGTATCGTGCAGTAGGCCCGTGACCAGCGTCGCCGCATCGAGTTTCATGTCTGCAAGGATGCCGCAGACCTCCATGGGATGGGTCAGATAGGGCTCGCCGGAGAGGCGGATCTGCCCTTGATGAACCGACGCGGAAAAGATATAGGCCTTTTCGATCATCCCGAGTTCGGTGGGGGAGAGATAAGACTGAACCTTATCGAGGATGTCGTTGATGCGAAGCATGAAAGTCCTAATCTTAGACTCAGCACTTAAGTCTTATCAGAAACGCCGCGACCTCGGAAACCGGCAATGCGATGACCTCTCCGGACCGCCGGGTTTTGATCTCCATTTTCCCTTCGGCCAGCCGCTTGGGACCGACCGTGACGCGATAGGGGATCCCGATCAGGTCGGCGTCTTTGAACTTGACGCCGGCCCTCTCATCGCGATCATCCAAGATCACCTCCACCCCATTTTCCTCAAGGGCGTGGTAAAGATCCTCCGCCGCGGAGAAAAGCGCTTTTTCATTCACATTCACCGGGGTGATGATCACCGCATAGGGGGCGAGCGGCAGCGGCCAGATGATCCCGTCCGCATCGTGATTCTGCTCGACGGCCGCGGCGACCGTGCGGCCGATGCCAATGCCGTAGCATCCCATCACCATCGTCCGCTCCTGACCCTCGCGGTCGAGATAGACGGCGCGCATGGCCTTGCTGTACTTGGTCCCCAATTTGAAGACATGGCCGACTTCGATGCCGCGTGCAAAACAAATTTCTCCGCCGCAGCGGGGACAGGGATCGGATTCCCGGACCACGCGCAGATCGGCATGGTCTGCAATCAAAAAGTCCCTTCCGGGCATGACATGGCGAAGGTGGAAATCCTCACGGTTGGCGCCCATGACGCAATCGGCCATCCCCAGAAGTGCGTAATCGGCAATGATCCGGGCCTTGATTCCGACGGCGCCCACAAACCCCCGGGGTGAGCCGGTAACCTTCCGGATCATCACATCATCTGCCAGTTCAAGCAAATCGCAACCGAGGAAATTCTTCACCTTGATCTCGTTGACCTCGTGATCCCCGCGAATCAGGACCGCGACAGGGGCGCCGTCCGCAGAGAAGATCAGCGTCTTGACGACCGCTTCCGGAGCGACCCCCAAAAAGCCGCAGACCTCCTCGATGGTCCGGACCCCGGGGGTGTTCACCTCCTCGACTTGGGACGTCACGCCCGCAGGCCCACTCTCCGCCGGCCGGGAGATCTCGGCCTTCTCTAAGTTTGCCGCATAGTTGCAGGCGCCGCAGTAGCAGATGGCGTCTTCCCCGGAATCGGCCATCACCATGAATTCGTGCGAATACTTGCCGCCGATGCTTCCCGAGTCCGCCTCGACCGGACGGAAGTTCAGGCCGCAGCGGGTGAAAATCCGTTGATAGGCGTCAAACATCTTCCGATAGCTGATCTCGCTTCCTGCCTCGTCCATATCGAAACTGTACGCGTCTTTCATGCCGAATTCCCGACAGCGCATCACCCCAAACCGGGGGCGGATCTCATCGCGGAATTTCGTCTGAATCTGATAGAAATTCCGGGGGAGTTGCCGGTACGTTTTGATTTCGTTGCGAACCAGATCGGTGATCGCCTCTTCATGGGTCGGGCCGAGACAGCACTCCCGGTCGTGTCGATCCCGAAAGCGGAGCAATTCCTTGCCGTAATGGTCCCATCGTCCGGACTCCTGCCAGAGCTCTGCCGGCTGCACTATCGGCAAAAAGAGCTCCTGAGCGCCCGCCCGGTTCATCTCTTCCCGGACGATCTGTTCAAACTTGCGGATCACCCGGTAACCCAGCGGCAGATACGAATAGACCCCGCTGGTCAGTTTTCTGATCAGACCCGCCCGGATCATCAACTGATGGCTGATCAGTTCCGCGTCGGAAGGGACCTCCCTTCCGGTGGGCAGGAACATCTCCGAATAACGCATGACGCCTCCTTGTAAATTTATTCCATCTTCCGGATCTCTTCTAAGAGTACCGGAAGAAATTCCGCTTCGCTGATCTTCCGGATAACCTTCCCCTTTTTAAAAAGCATCCCGGCGTCCTTTCCTCCCGCGATGCCGATATCCGCTTCGGCAGCCTCCCCGGGGCCGTTGACGACGCAGCCCATGAGGGCGATCTTGATCGGTTTCTTCATCCCCCGGAGCTCCTCTTCGACCCGCACCGCGAGCCCGGCAAGATCGATCTCGCAGCGACCGCAGGTCGGGCAGGCGATGATGTCCGGTCCGACCTGCCGGATTTTCAGCGCCCGCAAAATACCGTATGCGAGGCTGATCTCCGGCACGGGATCGCCGGTGACGGAGACCCGGATCGTATCGCCGATGCCGTCATACAGCAGGGCCCCGATGCCGATGGCGGATTTGATTGCCGACTGGATGAGGGTTCCCGCCTCCGTAACGCCGAGATGAAGCGGATAGTCGGTCTTCTCAGAGATGGATCGATAGGCCGCGATCGTGGTCGTTACATCGGAAGATTTCAGCGAGAGTTTGATCGCGTCAAAGCCCATCTCTTCCAGAATGCGGATGTTCTTCAAGGCGCTCTCCACCAGGGCGGCCGCCGTCGGTCCGCCGTGGCGGGCGGCAATCTCCTTCTCCAGGGAACCGGCATTGATCCCGATCCGGATGACCTTCCGGCTGGTCTTCGCGATTGCCACGATCTTGCGGATTCCTTCCGGCGAGATATTGCCGGGATTGATCCGGATGCCATCCGCGCCGTGATTCATCGCGAGCAGGGCGAGTTGATGGCGGAAATGGATATCCGCGATCAGCGGAATATGAATCCGGGAGCGGACCTTATGGATGGCGACGGCGGCCGCTTCATCGGGAACGGCGACGCGGATAATTTCGCAGCCCGCCTCCTCCAGCCTCCGGATCTGCGTAATTGTGGCTTCGACATCGCGCGTATCGGTAGAGGTCATGGACTGGACGACGATCGGCGCATCGCCGCCGATCCGGACACCCCCGAGGTCAATAGATTTCGTTTTTCTTCTGCTGCCCGGGCTCACGGATGCACCCCACGGTTTTCACTTCTTTAGAACTCAGCGCTTAGCACTCAATGTCATTGATTCACACTCAGCACTCAGTCCTCAGCACTTAGTAGTTTCGGGTTTCAGCGGAGCTTCAGCAGGGCCAGCCTGATCCGTTCGACCCCTTTTTCGATCTGCGCAATCGAGGTCGCATAGGAGATGCGGATGTGGTCGTCATGGCCAAAATCCCCTCCGGGAACCAGGGCGACGTTCGCCTCATCCAACAGGTAAGTCGCCATTTCGGCTGAATTGCGGATGACCTTTTCCCCAAAGGAGCGGCCGTAATAGGATCCCACATTGGGAAAGACATAGAAGGCCCCCTGGGGTTTGAGACAGGTTACGCCGGGAATGGCCGTCAGCCTCTCGACGATGAGATCCCTTCTCTTCTGGAACTCTCGCGTCATCATCCCCACGCCCTCCTGGGGTCCGTTCAGCCCTTCGACAGCCGCCTTCTGGGCAATGGAGGTCGGGTTGGAGGTGTTCTGGCTCTGGTACTTCGTCATGGCGGAGACGATCTCCTCGGATCCGGCGGCATAACCGATCCGCCAGCCCGTCATGGCATAGCTCTTGGAGACCCCGTTGATCACGACGGAGATGCGCTTCAGTTCATCGCCAAGCGAAGCCAGCGTGAAAAACGGCTGATCGTCATAGATGATCTTCTCGTAGATATCGTCGGAGATGATCATGATCCCCTTCCGGAGGATCACCGCGGCCAGTTCCTCCAATTCCCGCCGGCTGTAGCAGACGCCGGCCGGGTTGGAGGGATAGCTGATGATGATCGCGCGGGTCCTCGGCGTGATGGCCGCCTCCAATTGCGCGGGCTGAAGTTTGAAGCCGTCGCCGACACGCGTTCGGATCACCACCGGCTTCGCGCCGGTCAGGAAGACGATATCGGTATAGGAGACCCAGTAGGGCGAAGGGATCAGCACCTCATCCCCTTCCTCGAACAGGACCTGGGCGACATTGAAAAGCGAGTGTTTGGCCCCGCAGGAGATCACGATTTCAGACCGTCGGTAGGTCAGTTGATTGTCCCGCTGGAATTTGGCAATGACCGCATCCTTCAGTTCGTCCGTACCGCCCACGGGGGTGTACTTGGTAAAGCCCGCATGGATGGCCCGGATGGCGGCCTCTTTGATGTTCAGGGGCGTGTCAAAGTCAGGCTCGCCGGCCCCGAAGCCGATGATGTCCCTTCCCGCCGCTTTCAACGCGTTGGCCTTGGCCTGGATGGTCAGCGTCGGCGACGGTTTGATGAGCGCAATTCTGGATGCCAATTTCATACGATTCCCCTTTTGGTTGAATATCTCTCCAGCAATTTCTGATTAACGATCTCCGGCACGAGCCCTTTCACGGAACCGCCCAAACTGGCCGCTTCATTAATGATCGTCGAACTGGTATAAAACCACTTGTATCCAGTCATCAGGAAAACGGTCTCGACGTCACGGTTCAACCGGCGGTTGATGAGGGCAAGCTGAAACTCATATTCAAAATCGGAAAGGGCTCGGAGCCCCCGGAGAATCACGTTCGCCCCGGCGACTTTCACATATTCGACCAGAAGCCCGTCGAAGCTGTCAACGCGGACATTCTCGTAGTCCCGAATCACCTCCCGGATCATCTCCATCCTCTCCTCCACGGAAAAGAGCGACTTCTTGTTCGGATTGTGGGCGATCAAAACGATGAGTTCATCAAACACCCCGAGACCACGTTTGATGATATCGACATGGCCGTTGGTGATCGGATCAAACGAACCTGGATATACCGCTATTTTCTTCATAGGTCATTCCCATGTTTGGGGACAGATTTGAAATCTGTCCCCTTAATAAAGGACAACACCGTGTCGCCGTACCGTCTCTGATCCGCCACCACCCATGGCTGCGCCGGCAATCCCTCCAGGTTTTCTCTCACCGAATGCTGGATCACGATGATTCCATTCTCTGCCAAAGCTTTTCTCATATCGGGCCACGCCAGCGTCTCCCGAACCAGACCCTGATCGTACGGCGGATCGGTGAAAATGATATCGTACCGATCCCCCCTTTGAGCGAGACGCCCCAATCCCCTCTCGCCATCCGCGGCGATAACTTCCGCTCTGGCCGTGAAACCGAGTTGATCAAGGATACCCTGGAGCGCACGGGTCAGACGGATATCCTTTTCCACGAAGGTCGCAAAACGCGCCCCCCGGCTCAGCGCCTCCAGACCGACATTTCCGCTGCCGGCAAAGAGATCGAGGAAAGAACGTCCCTCGACGGAATGGAGAATATTAAAAAGAGATTCCTTGACCCGATCGGCGGTGGGCCGGATGCGGCTTCCGGCGTGAAGACGGACCACCCTTCCTTTGGCCTCTCCCCCGATGATTCTCATAAATATTTACGGATCAAAATCTCGGCAATCTGAACGGCGTTCAACGCGGCGCCCTTCCGGATATTGTCCGCGACAACCCACATGTTGATGCCGTTCGGAATGGATTCATCCTCCCGGATTCTGCCCACCAGCGTCTCATCATGGCCGGCGGCGTCAATCGCGAGCGGATACTGGTTCCACTGCGGGTTGTCAACGACCCGGACGCCCGGCGCCGTCGAAAGGAGACTCCGGACCTCATCCGGGGTAATTTTCTTCTCCGTTTCGATGTTAATCGATTCAGAGTGGGCGTAGAAAACAGGCACCCGGACCGTCGTCGCCGTCACGGCAATCGAAGGGTCGTTCAGGATCTTCTTGGTCTCATTGACCATCTTCATCTCTTCCTTGGTATAACCGTTGTCGAGGAAAACATCGATATGCGGAAGGCAGTTGAAGGCGATCCGGTGCGGATAGACCTTGACAACCGGTTCCCTGCAGTTCAGCAGCGCCTGCGTCTGGAGGGAAAGCTCCTCAATCGCCTTTTTTCCCGTACCGGAAACGGCCTGGTACGTGGAGACCACGATCCGTTTGATCCGAACCGCATCATGGATCGGTTTCAGCGCAACGACCATCTGAATCGTGGAACAGTTCGGGTTGGCGATGATTCCCCTGTTCTTGTAGAGGGCAATGGCCTCCGGATTCACCTCCGGCACGACCAAGGGAATCTCCGGCACCATGCGGAAGGCGTTCGTGTTGTCAATGACGACGCATCCGGCCCGTGCGGCGATGGGGGCGAACTTTTCGCTGATGCTCCCCCCCGCGGAGAAAAGGCCGATCTCGATCCCGGCAAACGAGCCCTCGGTCAGCATCTCCACCGGCAAGGATTTCCCCCGGAAGGAGAGCTCCTTCCCGATCGACCGCTCCGATGCGAGGAGCGTCAATTTTTCTACCGGAAAGTTACGCTCTTCCAGAATCCTGATCATCTCATTGCCCACGGCCCCCGTGGCGCCGACAACGGCAACATTGTAATTTCTCATACCATACTCCTCCAACAATCGGGGACATGATGCCTCATCGTGTCCCCGCCCATCCTTTCTTGGGGACACCTTGCGGCAAGATGTCCCCAACACGATGTAACATCATGTCCCCGTCTCCGCGCCT
>MNZQ01000135.1 GCA_001873745.1 Syntrophaceae bacterium CG2_30_58_14 | reverse complement strand
CGGGGAAGGTGGTCGTCGTGACGGGGGGGGAGCCGGGGAATCGGGCTGGAGCTGGCCCCGAATTTCCTCGAGCAGGGCGCCCGGGTGGTCATCTGCGGCCGGAAAGAGGAGAACCTCAAGGCCGCCGTGCAGAAACTGGGCGGCGGTGATCGGCTCCTCGCCGTGGCTGCCCATGTCGCCAGGGAGGGCGATGTGGAGAACCTCTTCGACATGACCGTCCGTCAATTCGGCGGAGTGGATGTTCTCGTCAACAACGTCGGGATGAATCTGCTGACGGCCTCCGTCACCGATACGGATCTCCCCGTCTGGAACAAGATCATCGAGGGGAACCTGACCGGCGCCTTTCTCTGCTCGCGCAAGGCGGCCCGGATCATGCGGGAGAAGAAGCGGGGGAAGATCGTCAGCATCTCGTCGCTTGCCGGGACGAAGGCGTCGCCTGCCATGGGGATCTACGGGATTGCCAAGGCTGGACTCGAGATGATGACCAAGGTTCTGGCCTCCGAGCTTGCCGCCTTCAATATCCAGGTGAACGCCATCGCCCCAGGGGTGGTCCGGACCGATTTCAGCAAACCCTTCTGGGCGACGCCGGCCATTCACGATCAGATCGTGAAGTCGATCCCGGCGGGCCGCATCGCCGAGACCGCGGATATGGCGCCCATCGTCCTGCTGCTGGCCTCCCGTCTGTCGGATTACATCACGGGGCAGACGATTGCGGTCGATGGCGGGGCCACCGTGATATGAGACTGACGGCCGGGATCGATATCGGCTCCATGACCGCCAAGGCCGCTATCCTGAAGGGCGGTAAACTTCTGGGAACGAGGGTGATCTTTACCGGTTACAACGCCGAGGCGGCGGGCCGCCGCGTCTTTGATGAGCTCCTCGCGGAGCTCGGTCTCTCGTCTGCGGAGATCGCCCGGATCATCGCCACGGGGTACGGCCGGAAGAGCGTCTCCATGGCCGACAAGGCCGTGACCGAGATCATGTGTCACGCCGCCGGCGCGCGCTTCCTCGACCCTTCCGTCCGGTCTCTGATCGACATCGGCGGGCAGGACAGCAAGGCCGTCGTCATGGACGAAAACGGCAGGGTCGTGAACTTCACGATGAACGACAAGTGCGCGGCGGGAACGGGCCGCTTCCTCGAGGTGATGGCGCGCGCTTTGGAGGCGGATCTCGACGCGTTCGGAGCGCTTTCGCTGACGGCGGAGCGGCCGGCCAAGATCAGCAGCCTCTGCACGGTCTTCGCCGAGTCGGAGGTGATCTCGCTGATCGCGAAGGGGGAGACGCGGGAGAACATCATCGCGGGGATACACGAGGCGATCGCCTCCCGGGTGTCGGCGATGGCAAACCGGATCGGCCTTATCGCCCCCGTCCTGATGACGGGGGGGGTGGCCCGGAACATCGGCGTCGTCCGGGCGCTGGAAAAGGTGATCGGGATGCCGGTCGTCGTATCGCCCCAGGCCCAGGTCGCAGGTGCGATCGGTGCGGCCGTGCTGGCCTGGGAAAATAGGTGAAACATGCATGAGGATCTGAAAGGAAAAACGGCGCTGGTCACCGGGGCGGGGAAGAAGAGCGGCATCGGTTATGCGATCGCGGAACGCCTGGCCGCCTGCGGCTGCGACATCGTGATCGCCGATCTCGGCCGGCCGCCGGAAGCGGCGAGCCCCGTCCGGACCGGGAGCCGGGAAGAGATGGAGACGATCGCCTCCGAACTGAGCGAGCGGTACGCCGTGAAGGCGTCCGCCGTCGAGGTCGATGTGACCGATACGACCTCCGTCCAACGGATGCAGGGAACCGTTCGGGGGCGGTGCGGACATCTCCACATCCTCGTGAACAACGCCGGCGCCTCCTTTGGCGTCCCAGCGGACATCCTCACGTACGACGAGGCCGCCTGGATCCGGACCGTGGACGTGAACCTCTTTTCCGTCTTCCGCGTCAGTCGCGCCGTTCTGCCGCTGATGCTGGGCGAACCCGGCGTGATCATCAACACGGCCTCCCGGGCGGGGAAGGTTCCGCCGCTGTTCAACAGCGCCTACGCCGCGGCAAAGGCCGGGGTGATCATGCTGACGAAGACGATGGCGAAGGAGCTTGCCTCCCGCGGCATCCGGGTGAATGCGATCTGCCCCGGACAGATCCGGACCGACCTGGAACAGTGGCGCTTCGGTTTGGAGGCCTCCTTCTTGGGGGGCACGGTCGAGGAAAGAGAACAGGAGATGTGCAAAACGATCCCCCAGGGCCGGATTGGCCTCCCGGAGGACGCGGCGATGCTCGTCGCCTTTCTCGCGTCGGAGGAGGCCCGCTACATCACTGGCCAGGCGATCAACGTTGACGGCGGCCAGTGTATGGAGTTGTGATGATTTATATTTTAAGGAGGAGACATGGAGCAGGTGATCGGCGGCAGGCTGGCGGCGAAGGCGCTCATCGACAGGGGCGTCGAGTATCTCTTTACCCTGAGCGGCGGGCACATCACGCCGATCTATCAGTTCCTGGAAGGATCGCCGGTCAAGATTTTCGACACCCGGCATGAACAGGCCGCCGTCTTCATGGCCGAGGCGTGGGCGCGGATGACCCGGAAGCCCGCTGTCGCGCTGGTCACCGCCGGTCCCGGCTTCACGAATGCCCTCTCGGGAATCGCCAATGCGCGGCTCTCCAACGCCCCGGTGATCCTTATTGCGGGCTGCGTCGGGCTGGAAAGCGCGGATAAACTCGATCTCCAAGACATGAACCAGCTTCCCGTCATCGCGCCGATGGTGAAGAAGGCTTGGGTCTGTTCCGTTGCGGAGCGGATCCCCGAGTTCATCGACCTCGCCTTCCGGACTGCCGCGGCCGGGCGGCCGGGGCCGGTTTACCTGGAGCTCCCCTGCGATGTCCTCAACGCGGCCGTCGATCCGGCGAAGGTGAAGCACCTCCGGAGCCGTGTGGATTCCCGGCCGACGGACCTCGAAGGCGCTCAAAAGATTCTGAGGATGGTCGGGACGGCGCACTCCCCGGTGATCGTTGCCGGCAGCGGCGTCTGGTACGCCGATGCGGGAGAACCGCTCCAAGCGTTTGCGGAACAGACCGGCATTCCGGTGTTCACCGGAAACTCCGGCCGGGGGACGCTCTCCGACACC
Organism: Syntrophaceae bacterium CG2_30_58_14; assembly: GCA_001873745.1. Lineage (GTDB taxonomy): Bacteria > Desulfobacterota > Syntrophia > Syntrophales > UBA5619 > UBA5619. The sequence continues at coordinate 13,388 of MNZQ01000135.1, read as the reverse complement.
CATCCGTTATGTTTCGGGTCGTCGCTCGCCATCCGTCCCGGCGCAGCCTTCTTCGCGCTCGCGAGCGCCGACCTGGTTCTCTTCCTCGGGAGCCGCCTCAGCCTCTTCTACCTCTTCGGCGACATCTTCCGGAAGGAGGCGAAATTCATCCAGGCGGACATCGAGGCGGAGGAGATCGGCCGGAACCGCAGCGTGGATCTGGGCGTCGTCGGCGATGTCCGGGCACTTCTGGTTGAGCTGAACCGCCTCGTCAAAGCCGAGCGGTGCAGCGAGGGGTCGCGCGGCCGGTTTCAGGGATGGGTGGAGACCCTCCGGAAGGCCGATGTCGATGGGAAGGCCGCGACAGAGCCGCTCTGGACGAGCGAGGCCGTGCCGATCCATCCGCTCCGCCTCGCCCGGGAGATTGACGCCTTCATGGGCCGGGAGGAGGACATCGTGGTCGCCGACGGCGGCGACACCCAGGTCTGGATGGGAATGACGCGGACGGTCCGGATGGGCGGCCGTTATTTCGATTCGGGCCTCTACGGCTGCCTCGCGGTCGGGATCCCCTTCGCCAATGCGGCAAAGCTCCGCCATCCCGAAAGCCGCGTCCTCCTCGTCATCGGCGACGGCTCGGTTGGGTTCAATTTCATGGAGTTCCACACGGCGATCCGCAAGGGGCTTCCCATTGTGGTCGTCGTCGCCAACGACCAGAGCTGGGGAATGATCGCCCACAGCCAGACGCTCCGGATAGGTCATTGCATCCCCGACGGGACCTGCCTCGGCCCCGTGGACTACCACCGCATGGTCGAGGCCCTGGGCGGTTTCGGCCTGGCCGTCACGCGGCCGGAGGAGATCCGGCCGGCCCTGGAGGCGGCCTTCGCCTCGGGGAAGACCGCCTGCATCAACGTGATGGTGGATCCAACCGTGATCAGTCCGGGGAGCGTCGCCCTGGCCAACCTTGGCGGCTATCGCGCCGGATAACTTAGGACGGAAAACAGGAAATAGAGGAAAAGATATGATCGAATTCTATAAGATGAGCGGAAGCGGGAACGACTTTATCCTGATCGACAACCGCGACGGGTCGCTCGCCGTGGGGGATGTCGTTGCGTTCGTGAAGAGTGTCTGCGAACGGAAGGCGTCGGTCGGGGCGGACGGTCTGATCATAATCGAGAGGTCCGACAAGGTCGATTTCCGGTGGCGGTTCTTCAACGCCGACGGCTCCGAGGTGGAGATGTGCGGGAACGGAGGCCGGTGCGCCGCCCGTTTCGCCTTCCTCAAGGGGATGGCCGGGGAGAAGATGTCCTTCGAGACGGTGGCCGGGATCATCGACGCCGAGGTCCGGGGCGACGTGGTCAAACTCCGCCTGACCGATCCGCGCAACTTGGTGATGGACGATGAGATCCGGATCGAAAACACGACCCTTTTCGTCCACAGCATCAACACGGGCGTGCCGCATGTCGTCCATTTCGTCCGCGATCCCGACGATTTCGATGTCTTCAACACCGGCCGGGCGATCCGCTATCACGACCATTACCAGCCCGCCGGAACGAACGCCAATTTTGCGGCCGTCGTGGACGATCATACGCTCCGCGTCCGGACCTACGAGCGCGGCGTCGAGGATGAGACCCTTGCCTGCGGGACCGGCTCCGTCGCCGCCGCCCTGATCGCCGCCCGGAAGGGGCTCGTCGAATCGCCGGTGGATGTGCGCGTGCAGAGCGGCGAAACCCTTCGCATCCACTTCACTCCGACCGAAAACGGATTTGAGAAAGTTTATCTTGAAGGAAAGGCCAAAGTGGTTTATCAGGGCAAACTCTGGGACGAGGCGTGGAAGTGAACGAAGGATGAATCTTCCTCACTTCCTGCGGCCCGAAAGATCAATCAAGGTCTCGAAAGGAGAATAACGTTGCAGATTGCCGACCGTTTGACGAAGATCCCGCCCTACCTGTTCATGGAACTGAGAAAGAAAATCGCCAAGGCTAGGGCCGACGGCGTGGATGTGATCAGCCTTGCGATCGGCGACCCGGTGGAGCCGACGCCCGATTCGATCATCGACGAGCTCTGCCGGACGGCGCGCGACCCGGAGAACCACCACTATCCAACGGATGAGGAGAAAGGGATGTTCGCCTTCCGGCAGGAGGTCGCCCGCTGGTACGACACCCGCTACGGCGTCAAACTCGACCCCGCGACGGAAATCCTGGGCTTGATCGGCTCCAAGGAGGGTTGCCACCACTTCGTCATGGCCCGGATCAACCCAAGCGACATCGTGCTGATGACCGACCCCGGCTATCCCGCCTATCGCGCGAGCATCCTGATGGGGGGCGGAATCCCCTACAACGTCCCGATCCGTCCGGAAAACGATTATCTCCCCGTCTTCGAAGAGATCCCGGCGGAGATCCTCGAAAAGGCAAGGGGGATGTTCCTGAACTACCCCAACAACCCGACCGGCGCCTGCGCGACGCGGGGGTTCTTCGACCGGCTCGTCGCCTTCGCCAAGGCGAACGACATCGCCGTCTGCTACGACAACCCCTACAGCGAGGTCGTTTTCGACGGCCAGGAACGGCTCAGTTTTCTTTCCGCCGACGGGGCGAAGGAGGTGGGCGTCGAGCTCAACTCCCTCTCGAAGCCCTACAACATGACGGGCTGGCGGATCGGCATGGCCGTGGGGAATCCGGAACTCATCGCCGCGATCAGCAAGGTGAAGGAGAACACCGACTCCGGGATCTTCAACGCGATCCAGTACGCGGGGATCCAGGCGCTTCGCGAGGAGTCGGGGAACATCGACCGCATGATGACGATCTATGGCCGGCGGCGCGAGTGGGTCCTGTCCACGCTGAAGAAGATCGGGATTGACTTCAATCCGCCGAAGGGTACTTTCTACCTGTGGGTTCCGACGCCGAAGGGGATGGGATCGCTTGCGTTCACGAACCGGCTCTTCGAGAAAGCGGCCGTCGTCGTCGCGGCGGGGACCGCCTACGGCCAGTACGGCGAGGGGTTCATCCGGATCTCGCTCACCGTTCCCGACGCCCGTCTAAAAGAGGCGCTGGCGCGAATTGAAAAGGCCTTTGCTTGAGAATGGGAAAATGGGGACAGCGTCCCCATTTTCCCGAGAAAGACACGCGATGGAAATCGGTATCCTGGGACTTCCCCAGAGCGGCAAGAGCACCCTCTTCGAGATCATGACCGGCGTCCGGAGCCGGGAGATGCACGGGGAGACCTGCGTCCGGGGCTTGGCTTCCGTGCCGGACGCCCGCTTCGACCGCTTGGTTCAGATCTTTAAACCGGTAAAGGTCTCTCCCGCGAAGGTCCCCTTCAGCGACGTGAACGCCATCGGCGAAAAGGCCTGGGACGCCGTCCGGCAGAGCCTCTCCGGGGCCGAGGGGCTCCTCCACGTCGTCGATGCATTCACCGCGGCGTCCGTCGCCGAAATCATGAGCCGCTACCGAACATTGGAAGATGAACTGATCCTCGCCGATCTGATGATCGTCGAGAACCGCCTGGAGCGGCTTTCGAAGATGGCGAAAAAGCCGATAACACCCCAGGACGCCTTTCACGCCCACGTCCTGCCAGGGCTCCGGGGGCAGTTAGAAGCGGGGAAGCCGCTCCGGGAGCTAACTCTTACCGATGAGGAGCGCCACGGTCTTAGGAGCTTCTCGTTCTGGACGATCCGGCCGGAGCTGGTCGTCGTGAACACCGGCGAGGAGAATCTGTCCGTTGCCGATGCCTTTGTCCGGGAGGCGGGGCCTGCCGTCCCGGCCATCGGGATCTGCTGCGCGATCGAGGCCGAGCTGATGGCCCTCCCGCCGGAGGAACGAAAGGAGTTCCTGGATTCGCTCGGCGTTCAAGAGGCCGCCTTTGGACGAGTGATCCGCGCGGCCTTTTCCCTCCTTGGCCGGATCTCCTACTTTACCGTCGGCGAGGACGAGGTCAAGGCCTGGGTCATCCCCGCGGGAACCAAGGCCCCGAGGGCGGCTGCGGTGATCCACAACGATTTCGAGCGGGGATTCATCAAGGCCGAGGTGATCGGCTATGAGGAGTTTATCGCCTGCGGCGGAACCTACGCCGCGGCCAAGGCGGCCGGGAAACTCCGCCTGGAGGGCAAGGAGTACGTCGTCCGGGACGGGGAGATGATTAACTTCCGCTTCAACGTCTAAGGAAAGAGGGAATAATCGCAGGGTAAGCGAGCAAGACGATCTTACATTCTCCTGCTTTGGCGCGTTACGGCTTCCGCCTAACGCACCCTACATCAGCGCCTCGCTGCAGATAATGGTCGGTATTTCATGATTTTCGCGCCGGAGGGTCTGGCGGTGCGACCAGTCCCGCATCCCATGCTGATGGTAGAGGTCGGTCAGGGCTTTCAAAAGATGATCTCCCATCATGCCGTTGCGCCGGATCCGGTTGAGTTCCCGGTTCATAGCGGCGGTCATGGCCCCGCGGAATGCCTTTTCCAGGATATTGATTCGGGTTTTCTTCTCGTCATCGGCGGTCAGCCCGAAAAGAACCCGCAACTCGCGGAGGAGATAGCGCTGTCCCTGAGAGAGCGACAGCGTGTGATCTCTCTCCGCCTGGCGCTGCTTGACCGTCTCGGCGAACCGGCGTTTGATGCGCATCACGTCGGCGTTGTATCCCGGCGGCAGACCCGCACTTGGAAGATCCGGACCACATTTGATGACACCAAGGATGCGCGGGATGTCCCGGGAAACGATATCCCCCTTTTCGTCGATCAGGAGCAACTGCTGATAGCGTCCGGCCTGGCAGAAGGCATACAGGCCTTTCGCCGGGGAAGGCTTTCCGGTGCGGATGCCGTCCCTGAGATCGGCGATGCGCCCGTACTCGGCAGGATCGTCGCGGCGGAGCTGGCGGAGGATCTCCTCCGCCTCGTTGAGATCCAGGAATTCCTCTTCGTCCTCAAACAGGGACAGTTGACCGCCTTTCTTCTCGTAGATGGCGTACATCGCCTCTTCATTGAGATGCTCGGAACGGTCGAGAATGGCCGCGTCTTCCCCAATCGTATCGTGGATTTCCTGGATGCGGTTGTGGAGCTTTTCCCGAAGCCCGAGATTACGTTCGATCCCCGTCTCGGGAAGGAAATTGAAGCCGTACACCGCCGTGTGCTCCGAACCAATCCGGTCAATGCGGCCGAACCTCTGGATCAGCCGGACCGGGTTCCAGCGGAGGTATCCCATCGACAGGACCCGGGCGTTGAGCTGATAGACCTCGTTGTAGCGCTCCCACATCTCGGTCAGCGTCGCCGGGCAGATGATCAGGGGCCGGGCGTGTTCCGTCCGTTCGAAGTGCTTGACGATGGCGGCGCCGATATAGGATTTTCCGAGGCCGACGACGTCGGAAACGAATGCCCCGCCGTAATCCCGGATGATCTGCACCGCCTGCTTGACGGCGACCTGCTGGAAGTCGGCCAGTTGCCGGGTGATGTCGTCGTCCCAGAGGAGATCCCGATCCTCGCCGCCCTCGATGCGGTCCCGGACCAGGGCGTAGAGGGTCTTCATGTAAACGTCATAGGGCCGGACCGGGGCGATCGCCCAGGAGGCCTTCATCTCCTGCATCAGTGCTTCGTCAAACTCCTGCGCCTCCTGCCAGAGGTCCTCGAACCACCGGACCAGTTCGGCGTGGTTGGCATTTCCCTGGACGACGACGTTGAGCTCCGTGTTGTGGGTGACGCCGGCGAGGGTCAAATTCGAGGAACCCACAACGGCGATCCCTTCTTCATGGCGCTCCACGGCCTTGCCGTTCTGGTTGAAAACCGCTCCATAGTCGAAGATATACGCCTTGGCGTGGAGGCGCTCTTTTGTGTAGACGCGGACATGGAGACGCTTCTCTTCGATCATGGCGACGAGGGTCCTAACGAGGGCCTCGTCCTCATCGGTCTGGTCCATCCGTTCGATGCCCGCCCGGACACCGGCTGCCGTCTCGGCGGCCATCTGCTTAATCTCGCCCCGTTTCGGAAACCGCTCCGCCTCGGCGGCATCGGCGACCATTTCCAGGCGGTGATACCCCTCGGCGATCTGCTCGAGGGTTTCCCGGTTTGTCGTGTTGCCGAAAGATCATCATGTTTGAACTCCGTGTGCGAATACGCCTCGTTCGGATAGAGATCGGGCAAGCCGACAACCAGATCGTGATCATTGTTGACCATTTTTTCGGCGGCCCGAGGACCAATCTTACGGAAGTATCGAGACTTGTCGTCGAGGGGATGAATTTGAATGCCCCACCCCCTCTGGCCGAGTCGAGTCTGCCATGACGCCCATAAGGCGTTCAGGGCAATCCGGTCCGTTTCACCCTCTGCGGCGTATGCAGCCTGCTGCTCTCGGACCACATTATTTCCATGTTCTCTCATCATGGACACCTGCCATAGAAAGACGCTGGGGGAGTGTCTACTTCAGCATTTCTTTGAGCCTTTCCATGTCTTCCATGGCCGATTTCAACTCCTGGGAATAGATGCTCCGGTCATCGTTATGGCTAAGGGGATTGAGAATGTGCCGACGGTCGCTGTCCAGCTTTTCCAGGATCGCCTTGGCCTCGCCGGCGCTTTTCGACTTGGCCTTGCCGACCATGCCAGCCAGATCAAGTTCATTGCAGTTCTTGTCCCGCTGGTCCTGGGGCGTCAGGTAGGATTTCAATAGTCTTTCAAACCCCTTGCGCAGAAGCAGGGCGCAGCAATCGTATTCCTTGGCCGCATAGAACACCTTCGCCCTCTCCGTTTCCGTCTCACCTTTTTTAAGGATGACGTTCGGAATGTCGGCGGCGTCATCGAGATAGAGCTCGTACTTTTCCCACGGCATTTTGTTTTTGTAGATCTCGAACAGTTCCTTGTCATGGGTAAAGAAAAATATCTGGAAATCGGCGAATTCGGCCTTGAGTATTTCGAGCAGCCGGAGACGGTTGCTCATGTCCAGGCTGATGAGTAGATCGTCCAGCACCAGGATTTTCAGGCATTCGCTCCTGAGAGTGCCGTACAGCCTTTTGATGGCCGCGAAATAGACGGACACCGCCAGCGCTGAACGACGGGCTTCATTCAGAAACGTGTGATAGCGCTCCAAGGGTTGATCCCGGAAGTCGATCTCGATGTTGATAATCGGTTCCAGCCGGTTGTCAGACGTGAATTCCGTTTTGAATGCGAAGCGGGCGACCTTAAAATCGGCTTCGAAATAGCGGATGTAGGCGTTCACCGTTTCGAGAAGGACGGTGTTGACGATGGCCGTCAGGGCGTCGAAGTATTTCTGCGGCTCCTTGATGTCCGCCAGAGTTCCGTCGCCGCTCTCATTGGGATAGTCCCGAAACAACTCGCGCAGCATGTCATAGACGTTGATCCTGTCTGCTGTTGCCGATGTAGCATAGTGAACCTTGAGAAGCTTTTTGTAGTCCAGCAGGGGCGTGAAGACCGACAGACCGTTCAGAAAATCCATGCCGAGCGGCAGTTCGGTCATGTCCCCTGTAATGATCAACTCCTTGCCGTTGGTGAAGCCTAAGTCGATTTCCGGATCCCCTTCCTCGGTGAAGATATTCCGTTCCCTGTCCAATTGTTCGAAGGAGCGTTTCGTCAGCAGCCCCAGAGCCCGGTAGATGGTGCTCTTGCCGCTGCCATTTTCACCATAGATCAGGAGGTTCTTGCCGTCCCAAGTCAACTCGAAGGTTCCGGCGAAGAACTTGTAATTTGTGATTTTGAGGCGGTTGATCCGCACCGGGCCGTAACCGGGCGAAGGTTCGGAAACCGCCTGCTTCAGAATGTCCAGCCTTTCGTCGTTCATATCTTCTCTCCCGTGATCATTCGGACCGCTTCCACCGTGCGGCGGTGGATGAGGCCGTGGTAAATGGTCTCGTCTTTCTGGCAGAATCGGTAAAGCGTCCTGACATAATCCTTTTTAAAGCTGTCGGCGTCATCGGCCTTGAAGGGTCTCGCCGCTTCGGCGATGCGGCCGGTGACGTAACAACCCGCCTTCCGCATGTCATCTCCGAAATAGAGATCATACACCATGCTGTCGATCACCGATTCGAGGAGGTCGGCTTCTGCGTCCAATCCCTTTCCCCGTGCGAAAAGAACGCACTCCCCGAGAATTTCGAAAGGAAGGCGGGCGGCCGGGTCGAGTTTGGGGATGGGAAGGTTTTCGACAAACATCGGCTTGTATTCGAAATAGCCGCCGCTCCGGGAGACGCCGAAAGAGCGGATGTAGTAGTCTCCGACCGACGAGTTCAAGACGGCCAGCAAGTATCGCGATGCGGGGGTAATCATCGTGCTTGGGGCGTTGATGTAAAGACCCGCTTTCGCCAGGGCGAATTGCGCCGACAAGGCAAGGTTTCCCCAAACAATTTTCTCTTTGTCAAATTCACCAACATAGGCGCAATTTCTTAAATTGGACCAATGTCCACCCTGATCCTGTCGATTTGCTACTTTGTTATGGGTTTCTCTATTTACGGAATCAAGATATTCCCAAACCGCACGATAGTCTTTTTTTACATCGACTCTCTGTACATTTCCATAGCCATTATGGGTATTGACCAGCCAGAGATCCGCAAAATCTGCTTTGTATCGCTTAATATCCTGTCTTCGCAGGATCGGCTTGATGATCTCGGCGCTTTGGGGATCCCGGGCGATCAGTTCATCCTTCTTTCGACCGTCGATGATGAAGGCCTCGTTGAATCCTGTCTTTATGCCGTAGTTAATGGAAATATCCCATTCTTTGAGAGGGACGCCGATTATCTCGATCCGCTTTCGGATGTCATATTCCGCAAGGGAGGAGATGATCCAGCTTTCTGATGAGAGGTCTTTCAATTCAATCGCCTTGGATTTCACATAACCGGGGATGTCCGTATCGGCGGCAAAATCCTTTTCGATGCGGACCGCCTGCAACGGCCGCCCATTGCCGGCAGATGGCTGCTTGACGAGGACAAGGATGTTCGTGTCCACCGTGGAGGCGTCGAATCCCTGATACGAACCAAAATCAATCAGGGTTTGCGGCGCGGTCTGCGAAGCGAAAAAATCCCGGAGCTTTGCGCCGTAATTCGCCCGCATCCACTTGTTGGAGGTGATGTAGGCCAGCACACCGCCCGCGGCGAGCAGGCCGAACCCCTTTTCGTAAAACAGGCCGTAGACATCTCCCGTCTTGGCATATGCAACATAATTCTGTTGTTCCCACGCCTTCTGTTCAGGCCTTCCGCTGAAACTCTGGATCTGGATGTAGGGCGGATTGCCGATGACCACAGCGAACCCTTTTTGCACGCCGAACATCCACTCCGGATCGAAGAAAGGGGCGGAGGCGTTCTGGTCGTAGGGATCCCAGGCAGCGAGTTGCTTCGCCGTCGTGTCGCCCCAGCCGTCGCGCTTGAGCAACTGGGCGGCTTCGGATCGGAGTTTCTTGTCCAGCTCCCGGTACTTGGCTTTGTTGCCCGGGGTCTTGGCATTAAAATGCCTCTCCCGTACCTTGCGCAGTTCCGCCTCTTTGGCGTCGATGTCCGGGTTGCGGAACGCCCCCTGCTTGGGCTTTTCGATCCCGATCAAGGTGTTGGCGGCGACGAACTTGGTCTCCAGGTTGGGCAAAGGGCGCACGCCGAGGTTGGGTGCGTCCGGGTCCACCCGCTGGTCCACGATCAGAGAGATGAAAAAGCGCATCTTGGCGATCTGAACGGCGATGGGCTGGATGTCCACGCCATAGAGACAGTTTTCGATCAGGTAGAGCTTGCGGCCGTAATCCAGTCCGTTGCGTTCGAACGCCTCTTCGATGCCGACGATCTGCTGTTCCAGTTCCCTGACCGTCCGCTCGCGAATGGCGGCATCCTCGATCTTCTCCGCCATGGCGACGGCGTCGCGGACACGTTGGATCTGCCGTTGCTCCCACTGCTTGTTGTACGGATCGAGCTTGCCGAGGATGAAGACAAGTTTGTGGAGAATACCCATCGGGAAAGCGCCGGAGCCCACGGCCGGGTCCAGCGCCTTGAGGGCGTCGATCGCGGCGATCAGCGACTTGGTTTCTTCCTCGTCGAAATCGTGGCCGCTCTCCTCCCACGACGCCAGCCGCCGGAGTTTCTCTTCCGTTACCTTTTCATCCTCTGCGGGTAGCCCTCCCTTCAAAAATGCGATCAAGGCCTCGTCCACCATGTAGTCCACGATCTCGCGCGGGGTGTAGAACGAGCCGGTCTGTTTGCGGGCCGTGGCCCCAGTTTCGGGATTGTAGGCGGCGAGCAGGTTCTCGAACACCTTGCCGGAGAGCTCCGGATCGAGGGCGACTTCCTGTTCGATGGGCGTGTTTTCCTCGATCGTGAAGCGGTAGCGGCTCAGGGTGTGGATCAGTCCGCGCACCCGGACTTTCTTGAACTTCCTGTCGCCGTAATCCGCGCTGAGGCCTTCTTCCCGCTCGGACCCGAAGAACAGGAAATCCGGCACTGCCGGCTGGCTGTCCGGCCGCCGGGAAAACCCGTCGATCCGCACGTAACGCGGCCTGGCGTTATCGCCCAGGTCCTTGTCCAGGCACTCGAACAGGCCGCCATTGAGGAACGGACTCCTTGCGGGTATCCTTCTCTGGCGCAAACCCGTCGAGAAGTTCATCCAGGCGGCGCTGATCGAACAGCTCCCCGGAGATCAGACCTTTTTCCTTCACGAACCAGCAAAAGATCAACCGGGTGATCATCCGGATCACAGCGATATGGTCGTGCCCATCCGCCTCTTTGGGCGTGTACTTGGGGAAACGGACATACTTTAGAGCCCAGAAATACCAGTTTGCGAGCTCCTTGTAGAAATCCTTGGTGACCTTCTCGACGTCGAAGGCCTCATCGTGACGCGCCTGGATTGCAAGCGGGGAAAGGCCGAAGAGATCCGGGCCGATTGATTCCAGATCCAGCATGGCGATCCGCACGGCGGCCGTACGGAGGCCGTCGCCTGGACGCACGGTGATCCTGCGGAAGATCCGGCGCTTATTGATATCATTATCATATTTGACGTTGAGAAAATGCCAACAGGTCCGGGGCTCATTTGAAAAAACCAGAAGGGCGTAGGGATGTTCCTTCAGGAGTTGGTTGACGACCTGCCGTTCCAGGCTGCGGGGAAGGTCTTCCGACTTCAGGCGGTTGTAGATGACGTGAAAATCGCCGCCGGTCCCGCCGCTAGCCAGAAGGAGGGGTGGTCCTGCCAGCGCGTCCCGGGTGGCGTCCGGCCAGCCCCGGTCGCTGAGGGACGTGTTCTCCCGCTCGTAGTTCAGCTCCGTCCAGAAGAGCTGTTTGAGGTCGTCGAGGCCCCGCAGTGATTTCAGAACTTGCAGAACGGTCTTCTTCTGTCCCGGTTCGGGCATTTACCCTCCTCCCTGTCGTATCTCACGCCGTGTCTATGCAGGATGTGCCATGTCCGGATCACCCCGGTTTTAAAGGATCTGAGGTGGGATTGCAGACGAAATGAATCAGATAACAGACGGTTAGTCAAGGAGTATTTCTACCGGCAACGCCCGAAGGCGGAGAAACTCATCGCCTGTTTCCAGACCTTCACGAATCCCTACGCCCCGGTGGAAAAGGTGCAGTTTATTTTTCAGGGTCTTGCCCCTTGATAATTGTCCTTGACGTCATTATACTAATGCCATAAAAACGAGCCGGGATGATTCATCCCCCAGGGAGGTAAAATATCGTGGATGCAAAGAGATATGAACTGAATGTCCAGTTGGCGCAGATGCTCAAAGGCGGCGTCATCATGGATGTGACCAATGTGGAGCAGGCGAAGATCGCCGAGGAGGCGGGCGCGGTGGCCGTCATGGCCCTGGAGCGCGTGCCCGCGGACATCCGGAAGGACGGCGGGGTCGCGCGGATGTCGGACCCGGCCATGATCGCCGCGATCAAGAAGGCCGTTTCCATTCCGGTTATGGCGAAGGCGCGGATCGGTCACTTCGTGGAGGCCCAGATCATCGAGGCCCTGAAGATTGATTACATCGACGAAAGCGAGGTCCTGACCCCCGCTGACGAGGAGTGCCATATCGACAAGACAAAATTTACCATCCCCTTCGTCTGCGGCGCCCGCAACCTTGGAGAGGCGCTTCGCCGCATCGCCGAAGGCGCAGCGATGATCCGCACCAAAGGCGAGGCGGGAACCGGCAATGTCGTCGAGGCCGTCCGCCACATGAGGACGATGAACCGCGAGATCCGCCAGCTTGCCCATATGCCGGTGGAGGAGGTAACGGGTTTCTCCAAGGCAAACGGCATACCTTATGAACTGGCCCTCAAGGTGAGGGAATTGGGTCGCCTGCCGGTGGTCAACTTCGCCGCAGGTGGAATTGCGACGCCCGCCGATGCGGCGCTCATGATGCAACTCGGCTGCGATGGTGTTTTCGTCGGCTCCGGCATCTTCAAGTCGGCGAACCCCGCCGTGCGCGCCCGCGCGATCGTCAAGGCGACGGCCTATTTCAACGATCCGGCCAAGGTCCTCGAGGCCTCCATGGGTCTCGGCGAGGCGATGCCAGGCCTGGAGATCTCTGCCATCCCCAAGGAACAACTCCTGGCCGGCCGCGGCTGGTAGGGGAGGTCCTCAGGACGGAATCGATGAGCCGCGCTGAATTGAAGCCCCCCACCGCCGCAGGAAGGATGATCGGCGTCCTGGATTTGCAGGGGGGCGTGTTCGAACATCTCGATCACATGGAGCGCCTCGGCGTCGCCGTCCGGCCGGTCAAAAAGGCCGAGGATTTCCAAGGCCTGGCCGGACTGATCCTGCCCGGTGGCGAGAGCACCTGTCTTGCCCGGCTTTTGCAAATCTTCGGCATCGACAAGGTCATCATCCGGAAATTTCATGAGGGGATGAAACTCTGGGGCACCTGCGCGGGGGCAATTCTGCTTGCAAAATTCCTTGCGGGAGAGGCGCCCCACCTCGGCCTGATCGACATCGAGGTCGAACGAAACGGCTTCGGGAGCCAGTTGGACAGTTTCGTTAGCGAGGCCTCCATCCCAAGGCTTTCCCCAACACCCATCCCGCTCACCTTTATCCGCGCCCCCAAGATCCTCAGCGTCGGGATGGGGGTGGATGTGCTCCTCCGGATCGGCGATTTCATCGCTGCCGCCGAATCATCTGGTGTCCTGGTGACTATTTTTCATCCCGAACTGACGCCTTCTCTCGCATTTCACCGCTATTTTGCACGCAAATGCGGCCTCCGGCCCGGCGGGGAGAAAACGGCAATCGATCCCCCCTGGGATAAGACAAGCTGGATGCGTTTCGCTCGAATCACGCCCCTGGAAAGGCGATCCGCCGAACCCCTCGCGAAGGGCTGTCCACAGGCGATTGATCATGAAAACCCTGAAGGGATTTGAAAGACAGTAGGCATCTCTCTATCCGTTTTATTTCATCAGGTCGATGCGGGATCGGATCGCGGAGGCTTTTGTGGCATCGCCCGCCGCTTCGTGGGAGGATTTCAGCCGTTCGAGCCAGGCGAGCA
>MNZQ01000031.1 GCA_001873745.1 Syntrophaceae bacterium CG2_30_58_14 | reverse complement strand
TGTTGTTGATCTAAGCCGTCTTAATGAATTGCAAAATCGTCACGCTGATGTTTTAGCAGAATGTAAAAGTTGTTATGCTAGATACACTTGCGCTGGCGGTTGTACTCATGACGCCGGCTGTGGTCAAGATTGCTAGATCCAAGAGGGTCGGACAAAACATCCGGCCCTTTAATTTTAAAAACTTTAATCAAACAAAAAATTTTATTATAATCCAAGCATGTATTATGAGCGAAGGAAAATATAAAAAAATCCTGCTTGAACGACAAAGAGCATTATCAAAGGGCGTTCGGGCACGATCGACGCGCAGGTTTATCTGGCAAGTCCGGAAACAGCAGCGGTTTCGGCGCTTTTCGGCCGGATCACCGATCCGAGAAAATTCGGCCGCTATCCGGAGATCCCGTTGCCCGATGCGTTTCCACAACTCCTGAATATGTTTCTTTGGCCGGCCGACGACGCCGAAGCGGTCGAGATCGTCAAGGGACCGAACATCCAACCGATTCCCTTGGGCGCACCCCTGCCGGAACGCCTGGAATTCCCCGTAGAACTAAAGCTGGGCGACAGCGTCACGACGGACCACATCCTCCCCGGCGGCGCGGAAATGCTCTCCCAGCGCTCGAACATCCCGGCGTCCATTCCTTATCTCTTCGAGCGTGTTGATCCGGATTTTGCGGCGCAGGTGGACTCACTGCCCCGAAATTGGGCGGTGGTCGCCGGTGAAAATTACGGTCAGGGTTCGTCCCGTGAGCATGCGGTCATGGCGCCCATGTCCATCGGCATGAAGGTGGTCATTGCCAAGTCGTTCGCCCGGATATATCGGCGAAACATGATCAACAACGGCGTTGTTCCTCTAATTTTTCAAAACGCGGCCGATTACGAGTTCATTCGAAAGGGCGATCTTTTGTTCATCGACCGGCTGGTTGAACAGATTCAAAAAGACCGGGTCGTGGTTGAAAACCGATCAAGAGGTAACACGTTCGAGACCATTCTTGATCTCACCCCCCGGGAACGGGGCCTGCTGCTGAAAGGCGGCTTGCTTGGCAGCCTGCGGGCAGCCCCCTAACGGCTTAAAAACTTGGTGATGGCGATGGTGGCAAAAAGAGTCGTCTGGAAGAAAAGAAAAGCCTCAACCGACGGGAGCTCTTCAAGGCAGGTTCGACAGGGGCGGCCGCAATGATTGCCGCGAGCGACAGGGAAGCCTCCGGCCTGAAGAAAGAGGCCGATGCGGTCACAGACCGGCTTGCCGGCTTTTTTATCGAGACCTCTTATGAACGCATTCCCAAAGAGGCGATCCATGAGGCCCGGCGCGCCATCGTCGACGGCCTCGGCGTGGGCCTGGGCGGCGTTGATGATCCCTCCGCCGAGATCCTGATGAACTATTGCCGCACCGTCGGCGGCCAGGGGCAGGCGCAGGTCTGGGGGCGGCCGGAGAGGCTTCCCGTCGAATTTGCCGCCTTGGTCAACGGCCAGCAGGCGCACATCCTGGACTTCGACGATACGTTCATGCCCCCGGAGACGAACCTTCATACCACGGCGCCCCTCCTCCCCGCTTTATTGGCCGTTGCCGAACAGCGCCGCCTCAACGGGAAGGCCGTCCTGCGGGCTTTTGTTTTGGGGTTTGATGCGGCGGCCCGCCTGGCGTACGCCATGGGCCGTGCCCATTACAGTGCGGGCTGGCATGTGACGGCAACGATGGGACCGGTGGGCGCGGCTGTCGGAGTAGGCATCCTGATCGGACTCGACCGGGTGAAACTGCGCAATGCCATCGGCATCGCCATTACCCACAGCGGAGGCGTGACGGCGATGCATGGCTCCATGTGCAAAGCCTACCACGCGGGCAAGGGCGCCGAGCTGGGGCTCCGCTCGGCGCTGATGGCGGAACTCGGCTTCAACAGCGCGCTGGAGCCAATCACGGATCGGAAAGGATACCTCAACGTCGCCGCCGGCGACAGGGAAGTTTCCCGTTTAACGGACCGCCTGGGCAGCCGCTATATGATTCTTGAGAACGGCTATAAGCCCTATGCCAGCGGAGTGTTGACCCATGCGCTGATCGATGCGATGGCGGCTCTGAAGGGTGAAGGGGTGCAGGGCCGCCAAGTGGAAAAGATCGAAGCCCGGGTCAACCCCTTCGTTCTGCAGGCGACCGGCCAGATCGAACCCAAGACGGGTCTTGCGGGGAAGTTCAGCGCTTACCATTGTGCCGCCGTCGCCCTGCTGGACGGCACGGCCCGCAAGCTCCAGTTTACCGATGCCCGCGTGGTCGACCCGCAGGTGGTCGCCCTGCGCCGCAAGGTGACTTTCCAGCCGGACGAGGCGTTTCGTAAATCAGAATGCCGCGTTGTGGTCACCCTCGCCGGCGGCGGCAAGCGGGAGAAATACATCCCCCAGGCCAGTGGGACAACCGAGAATCCCATGTCGGATGAGGGACTGGCCGAGAAGTTCACTGATATGGCCATGCCGGTCATCGGTGATCGCTCCAACGAGGTTCTTGACCTCGTCTGGTCGCTGGAGCAGGTCGACGACGTGACTCTACTGGCCGAGCTCCTCGCCGGATAGCGTCTCATTCTCCACGATGCCCTCCGACAGAAGAGAGGACGTTGAATATCCTCAACGTCCTTGAAATCGAGGAGTTCGCTTTTCCATAAATGCCGTACGGCCTTCATAGTAGTCGGTGCTGTCGAAGCAAGCCGCTACGGCCTTTTGTACGGCCTCCATATTGCGTTCACTGTAGCTTTTTGTAGCCTCGCTCACAGCCAGTTTTGATGCCCAAAGCGATAGCGGCGCGTTGTTGGCGATGGTTTTCGATAGTTCAGCAACGGTGTTCAACAGCTCGTTGTCCGGTACCACCTTATTAATCAAGCCGATGCGTTCAGCCGCTGCGGAATCAATCCGCTGGCCGGTATAGAGCAGCATACGCGCATGTGCCGGTCCGACGATGGAAACCAGTTTCCGAACCATATCAAATCCGTACGCTATTCCTATGCGCGCCGCCGGGATGCCGAATTGGGAATTCGTTGCCGCAATGCGCAGGTCCGCCTGCATGGCAATGCCGAGTCCGCCGCCCAAACAGAAGCCGCGGATGCTCGCAAGTACCGGTTTCCGAAATGAGGCGAGCTTGGCGCGTCCTGCATTGGTAAGTTTCTCATATTCCTTCTGCGCTTGTGCATTTGCACGCTGTTGCCCGAATTGGCTGATATCGGCGCCGGAGACGAACGCCTTGTGTCCAGCACCCTCGAGAACAACGACACGGACATCGCCAGAGTCGGCAAACATATCCAATATCTGGTCCAGACCCAACCACATCTTTATTGACATGGCATTGTGCTTTTCCGGCTGGTTAAAGGTGATGCGGCCGATGCCGTCGTTCACCTCCGCCAGCATTTTCCCGTCGGCGTACTGATTCATTAAACAAGTTCCTTTCTATGTATTTGATTACACAAATTAAAAATCCTTTTTATGATCTGTCGCGGGGGCTACGGAACGGGCGATCCGTGCGAAGCCTTCTTCCGGATGGACGGGGTAGAATTTCCCCTGGCAGCCGTCCGTGGGGATGGAAAGGGCCTGCATGGTTCCCATCATCATGGGGTTGCTGCTCGCTCCGGCGATCGCGATGGTGCGCGGGTTTTTTAACAGCAGGGGGAGAGGATTGTCCAGCATGCCTATTTTTCCTTTGATTCGGATTTTACAGCGTCGGGGCAAACATGGATTATTTGATCGCAGGTTTTCATCAGCGCCGCCGTCAACCGTTTTTCCCTTTGAGTCAGGGCCGAGTCTTTGAACGTGCCGCCGAAATACGCATTGATGATCTGGGTGGAGGCGGCGCCGAGCAGCGATAGAAAGGTGTCGAGATTGCCGGCCTGCAGATACAGACTGGCATCGTTTACAAAGAGGATCTCTTTCGGCTGTCGTCGGAGCGCGGCAAACAAGGCTTCAATGGCGCGGGCGTTTTGGCGGGCCAGACGGCGGACATGCGGTTCGTCAACGCCGGTCAGGCGCGGCGCCGCAATGGTTGTTGTCAGATAAAAAACGGACGCTTCCGCCGGCGGCGTCAGCTTGCCGCCGATGCCGCCGACCAGATCCGGCGCCATGTCGATCACGGCGATCCGGTTCGCGTAGCCGGCCTGAATAAACGCCTGTAGAATTCCGAGCGTGCGCGCGGTTTTACCGGATTTTACCTCCCCGCTGATGAGGGTGCGCCTGTTTAAATATGAGCTAATGGTTTCCATTTTTTCAATTCCCAATGTACTGCCGGACGAGGCATGCAATCAGCAGCAGCAGCGATAGCGCTATCGCCGACCAGTCGGCCTTGCCCAGATGATAGTCTTTATAGAAAGTCCGGCCAGGACGGCCGAAACCGCGGGCCTCCATGGCGGCCGCCAACTCTTCCGCCAGTTGAAGCGCCTGGATCAAGAGCGGTCCCAGGAAAGCGGGGTAATGCCGCAGGGCGGACCATCCCGGTTCCAGGGGAATGCCGCGGGAACGCTGGGCGTCCAGAACGGTTTTGGCCTTGCGTCCGATCACCGGCACAAACTGTAAAGAGGTGCTGAAGACGAATGCAACCGGGTAGGGTAGGCCGATTTTTACCAGCGAATTTCCCAGGTCTTCCGGGGCGGTGGTCTGGAAAAAGACAAAAAAGACCGAGATGAGAATAATCAAGGTCAGCGCAGCCCGAAGACCGCTTTCCAGGCCGGCCGACCACCATGTTACCCCTCCGAAGAACAAGGCCGTCGGCAGCGAGAACCTCAGCCAATAAATATAATCCCGCCCTTTGCCGATAACAAGGGTGAAAGCGATGAGCGCCCCCCATTCCGGCAAGAGCCAGGAAAGCTTTTTTGAGGCAACCACCAGGATGGTGTAAAAAATGGCCATGATGAGCTTGGTGCGAGGGTCCAGTAAATTTCCCATGGTCAAAATCTTTCGGACCTGCGGTCCCAATCAGGTCGTTATGAAAGCCGGCGGGAATCCCTGCTGTCGGGGGAAAACTCGGGACAAAACGCCCGCCGGGAGTCCTTTAACATCTGCGCCTACGTTTTTCCCCTACCGAAAAGCCGGAATCGATCGGTCGGTTCCAGGTGGGCCCGCTCCATGGCGGCTTGATTCCTCATGACCTCACCGGGCGATCCGTCGGCAACAATTTCACCATCGGCCAACAGCAGCCAGCGCCGGGCATATTGCTCGGCAAAGGACAGATCTTGCGTGATCAGCAAAACGGCCTGGCCTCGCTGCTGAAGTTGGGCAAGCAACTTCCCCAGGGAGCGCCGGAAAAACAGATCCTGGCCGGCGGTCGGTTCATCCAGGGCCAGAATGACGGGCCGCGCCGCCAGGGCGGCGGCAAACGCCACCCGCTTTTTTTCGCCTTCGCTTAGGCGATAGGGCGCTCGCATCAGCAGGGGCTCCAGCCCAAAGAGTTGCACCAGTTCTCTGATCCAGGATTCATCGTAGCACTTGAGCGCCTGGGCGCCAACGACGATTTCATCCCAAACCGTCAGCTTGAAAAACTGGCTGTTGGGGTTCTGAAAGGCAACCCCTACATAACGGGCCAGTTGCGAGACCTTGAGCCGCCGGGTGGACCGATTCATCACCGTGACGCAGCCGCGGTCGGGATGGATCAACCCGTTGAGATGCTTGAGCAGGGTGGTCTTGCCGGCGCCGTTGGCGCCGACAAGGGCCAGGCATTCCCCCGCATTCACTCTAAAGCTGATATCCCGTAAAACAGTCTTGCCGTCGATGCTAAAGGAAATCCGGTCGATTTTCAGAAAGGCGGCGAGAGCGCTTTGTTCCAATGCCGGCGACAGGGTCGGTGCGAAGTCGGCGGCTGCTTTTTCCGGGAGCAGGGGGATAAGGGCGTCCATTTCCAGCGGCAGTATTGCCAGGCCCAGCCGGCGACCGACAGCGACTGCGAGGGGCAATTCAAGGCCGTAGCTTTCAATGTCCTGCCTCAGGATCGTCTCCGGCGGACCGTCCAGGACAATCCGGCCCTGATGGAGCACAACCATCCGCTCGGCATCGGCGACCGTTAATGCGAGTCGGTGTTCACTAACGATGATGCCGAGACCGTTTTGATGGATCTTTTTCAAGACTGTCCGGACCCGGCGGACATTGACGGGATCCAGGTTGGCATAGGGTTCATCCAGGATGATGGTCTGCGGTCTCAGGGCGAGGACCGCGGCGATCGCTACGAGCTGCTGCTGGCCGCCGGAGAGTTCATGGGGGTTTTGCAAGAGCAGCCCCTCGATTCCTGCGGCGGCGGCGGCTTCCGCGATTCTTTTTTTTATTTCGCCGCGTTCCAGGCCAATGCTCTCCAGGCCGAAAGCAATTTCCTGCTCGACGCTGCGATTGAAAAGCTGCGCTTCCGGGTTCTGGAAAACCATGCCCAGTCTCGTAAAGAGCCCCCCGACGGATTGCTCCGTTGTCGGGATTCCGTCAATGCGAATATCGCCCTGCAGCGACCCGCCGAAAAAATGGGGAATCAGCCCGTTGAACGTCCGGCAAAGCGTTGACTTGCCGGATCCGCTGGCGCCGCAGACGAGCAGATATTCGTCCGGGCGGATTTTTAAATGGATGTCGTGGAGTATCCGGTCCGCCCCGTTTTTGCGATAGGCATAGCAGACCGTTTCGAGCTCGATTAAAGAAGGGGAGCTCACCGTTTCTTGTCCGGCAGATCAATTATATCGGCGCGTTGCAGCAATTTAAGGGCCAGGATGCCCAGAGCGGCGCCGGCAACGGTGCTCACCAGAAAGGAGGGAACCAGTGCAAAAAGCGGGATCATTTTGCCCATTAAAAACGGCGCGATTAAAAAGGCGCTGACGACCGGCGCGATGAAACCGGTGCCGACAATTTCACCGCCGGCCCCGGCATAGATGTTGCGGGTTTGGCGATAGAGCAGGCCCGCCAACAGGGCGCCGATCATCCCGCCGGGAAACGCCAGCAGCGTCCCGACGCCTAAAACATTGCGCAGAACCGCAATGACAGCGGCGGTGACAACAGCCCACCAGGGCCCCAGCAGTACGGCCGCAAGGACGTTTATAAAATGCTGGGTGGGATTGACTTTGGCAATCCCGACGGGAAAAGAGGTATAAGGCGCCAGCGCGACCCCGATTGCCGCCAGCACCACCGCATAGGCGACCTTGCGGGTATCGGTTGGCGTCTTTTTTTTGATTTGCACTTCCTGAATCATATGCACCTCCTTGCTGTAACAAAGCGTTCTAAGACGCTATAAGATCATTAGGCGGCGGGTTTTGGCAAATGCCCCAAAGTTTACGGGCATTTTGAAGGGGGTTTGCGGCCCGGGAAATATAGCTGATCACGGCGATGCCGGCCGCGCCATGCCGGAAGCAGGCGGAGGCGTTTTCCGCGTTTATCCCCCCGATGGCGACCACCGGAAGCGCTGACGCCCGGACAACCGCCCCCAAACCGTCCAGGCCGCAGATCGGTTTGGCGTCCTTCTTGGTCCGGGTTTCAAAAACAGGTCCGGTCCCGATATAATCACAGGAAGTCAGATCCGTTCGCTCCAGTTCCTTCAAAGTGGAGGCGGATATCCCCACGATCGCATCCGGGCCGAGAATGCGCCTGGCAAGGGCCGGGCTTTCATCCGTCTGCCCCAGATGGACCCCATCGGCCGAAACCGCTTTGGCCAGCAGGATGTCGTCATTCACCAGAAAAGGAACCGAGTTGTTTTTAGCCAGATCCCGGATGGCGGCAACCTCGTCGAAAAGTTTCAGCGAGAAGGCTTTATGGCGGAACTGGACCATCGTTGCCCCGGCCTGGATTGCAATTTCGACCTGCGCAAGCGGCAACAGGCCGGGTGCTTCCTCGTCGGTGATATAGTAAAATCGCAGCGCCTTTTTTATCATCAGAGTTTCGTAATCCAACCCATCCTAACTTCTTTTATGTCAGGTTTTAACGAATAAATCAATCGAGTTTGCCTTGACCAAGATCAGGTAAAGACGAATCATGCTTTATTTGCAGCATGACCCGATGGAAACGGGAAAATATCTCCTCCGGAAGAAAGGCGGCGCCGTACGGAACCCTGCCAAGGTAACCTTCGCCGACAATACGGTGCGCCTCGGTCTCGTTTGTCTCCCGGGCGGAAAAAGGTTCCAGGGTCAGGTCGTTGAGGATCACGCCGAAAAGGGGGATCGCTTCCGACTGAAGGTAATGCAGCGTCAATTTCAGATGGTTCAACACCCCCAGGCGGTTTCCCGCCACAATCAATACGTGGAGAGACAGGTCACGTGCCAGATCGGCGAAGGAGTACCTTTCCCGGATCTCGACGGTCAATCCCCCTGCTCCCTCAATCAGAACGACGTCCATTGCCGTTACCGCATCGATGACGGTTTGCCGCATCCGCGCCGGATCGATGGATATGCCCTCCGCCCGGGCGGCAAGGTGAGGGGACAGAACAGCCGCGAGTGGATAGCGGCATACCGCAGAGACAGACAATCCCGGAGCAAAAGCGTCGCGGAGCACTGTGGCGTCGGCGGGAAACGGCCGTCCATCAGCCCCCGGCGCACATCCGGATTCGACCGGTTTCAACGGCAAGACGGCGACCCCCTCCCGGAGCAGGCGACTTCCCAGCAAACAGGCGACGTATGTCTTTCCGGCTCCCGTGTCCGTTCCCGTGATCAAGATGCCTTGTCCCATGGTGTTTCCCTTCATTCGGCAAGGACCAAGTCAATCGCCCACCCGACCGCGCCGACCAGGCGCCTGATCTCATCTTCCGTGGAGGAAAGCGGCGGCATTAGAACGATCACATCCCCCAGTGGGCGCAGGATAATCCCCTTCTCCCTCACCTTGCGGGCCACCCTTTGTCCCACCTTCTTTTCCGGGGGGAAAGGCGCCTTGGTGCGTGTATCCTCTACGATTTCAACGCCGACCATCAACCCTTTTTGCCGGATATCGCCGATACCGCGGCGGCCCTCTAATTTCGCCAGTTCTTCCGCCATGATTCTGGAAAGGGAAGCGACATGCTCAAGGACGCCCTGCTCTTTAAAGATGGAAAGTGTCGCCAGGGCCGCGGCGCAACCGAGCGGATTGGCGGTGTAAGAATGGCCGTGGAAGAAGGCCTTGAACTCCTCATAGCGGCCGAGGAAAGCGTCATAAACCTCCTTCGTCGTCAGCGTGGCGGCCAGCGGTAGGCATCCCCCGGTCAGCCCCTTGGCGACGGCCATGATATCGGGAGAAACCCCTTCCTGCTCGCAGGCGAACATCGTTCCCGTCCGGCCGAATCCGGTCGCCACCTCGTCACAGATGAGGAGGACTTCGCATTCCCGCGTTACCTCCCGCACTCTTGCCAGGTACCCTTCAGGCATCATCAACATCCCCGCGGCGCCCTGCACCAGAGGCTCCACGATGAACGCCGCGAGCTCTGCCCGATGCCGTCTCACCACCTCCTCCATGCGGGCCGCGCAGACCAGGCCGCACGACTTGCGCGCCATGCCGTAGGGGCAACGGTAACAGTGCGGCGTGGGGATTCGGTGGGTGGTGAACAACAGAGGCGCAAAAATCTTATGGAAAAGGTCGATGCCCCCCGCGGAAACCGCTCCGATCGTATCGCCGTGATAGGCCTCGGTATGCGTGATGAACGTCTGCCTCTTCTCCCGGCCGCCTCTTTGTTGCCCGTACTGAAAGGCCATCTTGATCGCGATCTCCATGGCGGTGGAGCCGTTATCCGAATAGAACACGCGGCTGAATCCTGCGGGCGCCACAGTCAGAAGTCTTTCCGAAAGTTCGATGGCCGGGACATGGGAAAGCCCAAGAAAGGTGGAGTGGGCCAGGCGGTCCAACTGGGAGCGGATGGCCTCATCGATCTCCCGTCGCCGGTGGCCAAACAGGTTCACCCACAGCGAGGAAACGCCGTCGAAATACCTCCGCCCCTCGGTGTCGATAAGATAGTTTCCTTCCCCGCGTTCGATGATCAGCGGCGCCTCTTTTTCCCAGTCGGCCATCTGGGTGAAGGGGTGCCAGATGAGCTCCCGGTCCTTTTGGCGCAACGATTCAGTACGGTTCAATTTCCAACTCCTTCAATGCTTCGTCGATCCGGCGGGCGGCCGTCTTCACCATATCCGCCGTGTGGGTGGCCATCAGGGTAAGGCGAAGCTGACCCTTCCCCTCCGGAACCGTCGGCGGCCGGATCCCGTGGATGAACACCCCTCTGTCGTACAGCCGTTGAGAGACGGCCATCGTCTCCTCATCCGTGCCGACCAGGATGGGCACGATCGCCGTGCGGGAGGATATTTTTCTCCCCCGGGCATCCATCTCCCGCCGAAAGAGCGCCTCATTTTCCATCAAAGAGGCGAGCCATTCCGGATGACGGGACAACAGTTCGATGCTTTTCATCGTCGCCCCGGCGATCGCCGGCGGGAGTCCCGTATTGAAGATGAACGGCCGGCACTTGTTGATAAAGTAGTCCACGATCGTATGTGACGCGCACATGTAGGCCCCATAGGTGCCGAGAGCCTTGGAGAAGGTGCCCATCTGGATATCGATTTCCCCGGCAAGGCCGAAGTAATCGGCAGACCCGCGACCCTGCGGGGGAAGCGTGCCCGTGGCATGGGCGTCGTCGACGACCAGGATCGCCCCGCGTTTTTCTTTTAATTCCGTGAGCTCCGGAAGAGGGGCGATGTCCCCTCCCATGCTGAACACCCCGTCGGTCACAATGATCTTCCGCTTGGCCAGCGACGCCCTTAACAGATCCTCCAGGTGGCCCATGTCGGCATGTCGATATACTTCGACCCGGGCGCGGCTCAGCCGGCAGCCATCGACGATAGAGGCGTGGTTGAACTCGTCGGAAAAGATCGTCGCCTCCGGCGAGCCCAACGTGTCTATGATGCCCAGGTTGGCCAGGTATCCGGAACTGAAAGTCAGGCAGGCCTCCGCCCCCTTGAAGCGCGCAAGGGCCTCTTCGAGCTCGGCATGGACCTCCATGTTGCCGCCGACGAGACGAGAGGCGCCGGACCCGACACCGTACTTTCGGGCATACTTGATGAAAGCTTCCACCACGTCCGGATGGTTGGCCAGGCCCAGATAGTTGTTCGAGGAGAAGTTAAGCAGTTTTTTCCCCTCGATGGCAACCACCGTATCCTGCGGGGTTGACACCCGCCTCAGGCGGCGGTAACGGCCCTTTTCCCGGAGTTCAGAGATCTCTTGCGTAAAAGAGGAGAGGTCCATCACAGTGGGCGTACGCCAAGGCCCAGGTCTTCGACCATTCGCAGATCCTCTTCCACGGGACGCCCGGAAGTCGTCAGGTAGTTGCCGATCATCATTCCGGTGGCCCCGGCGGCGAAAATCAGCCCCTGCATGTCCCGAAGATTCACCTCGCGACCGCCGCAGACGATGATCTCCCGCGAAGGGTGGCACAGCCGCATCATGGCGATGATCTTGAGGCAATAAAAAGGGGTGAGTTCGGATTTTCCATGCAGGGGCGTCCCCTCAATCGGATTGAGGAAATTGACCGGAATCGAATCCACATTCAGTTCCCGAAGGGTCATGGCCAGTTCGACCCGATCCGCGGCCGACTCTCCGATGCCGAAAATGCCTCCGCAGCACACCCAAGCCCCGGCGGCCTTGGCCTCGCGCACGGCCCGGACGTCCTCTTCGTAATCGTGGGTGGTGCAGATGGAGGGGAAAAATCCGCGCGCCGTTTCCAGATTGTGGTGAACCGATCGCAGGCCCCGCGAGAGGAGAAAGGAGATGTTTTCAGCGGAGAGCGTCCCCAGGCTGACGCACGTCTCAATCCCCACTTCGGTTCTTATCCGCGCGATGGCCTTTCCCACCCGCTCCAGCTCCCGGCTGTTATGCATCGAAAGCCCGGAGGCGACGATGGAGAACTCCCTCGCGCCCCGCTGTTTGGCGTCCCGGGCGGCCATGACGATCTCTTCCTCTTCCAGAAGGGGATATTTATCAATCGAGGCGCTGGACCGGCTGGACTGCGAGCAGAAGGCGCAATCCTCCGAACAGAGACCGGATTTGGCATTGACAATGGAACAAAGCCTGATCTGATCGCCCTTGAAACGGCGGCGCACCTTTTCCGATACCGCCAGAAGTCGCCATATCTCAACCTGGGGAAGCCCCAGGACAAAGAGCGCATCTTCCGCATGGATTCCCTTTCCGGACATGGAATCCGCCTCGATTCTCTTCCAAAACCCCTCCATTCGACGACCCTCCTAAGAAAATGACACAAGAACTTTTTTATTGCGGGCTCTTATTATATATCGCACGGGAAAACGCAACCGAAAAATCGCCGGGTCGTTCCCAGGGATCGGGATAAGGCACTGGTTTTGCTGCGGGTCGTCGCGTGATTTTATCCTGTCGTGGGGGCTACGGAACGGGCGATCATGCGGTCCGCCTTGGAAAAGGGCAGCTCCTCCAATTCGCCGGTTTCCGCCCACCGCCACGGGGAACCGGTGGGTATTCCTTCCCACAGCGTGCAAGAGAAGGCGGTGAGCGTGATGCGGAAATGGGTATAGGCGTGCTTCACCGCGGCGAGGGGGGAGCCGACGCCGATCTCGATTCCCAGCTCATTCCGGGCGATCCGTGCAAGGCCTTCTTCCGGAGGCTCTTCGGGATTCAGGATTCCGCCGGGAAATTTCCAGAGAGAGCCGAGAAGACCGCGGGCCGGACGTTGGACGATGAGAAGCCGGCCATTTCCGTCGCGAATGACGGCGGCGACGACCTCCCGGTGAGGGATGCGCTTTTTCTTCCCCCGGACGGGCAGGCGGTGTGTAAGATCCTGCACCAGAGCCTGGCAGTCGGCCTGAAGGGGGCAGGCTGGACAATCCGGCGTCTTCGGCGTGCAGCAGACCGCCCCCAGTTCCATGAGCGCCTGGTTGAAGCGGCCGGGGTCCCGCTTCGGGACAAGGGTTCCAACAAGCTCTTCGATCCGTTTTCGAGTGGCCGTGTCAGCGACCGATTCCTCGATCGCAAACAGGCGGCTGATCACACGGCGCACATTGCCGTCGATGGCGGGTACGGCCCGGCCGAAGGCGATGCTGAGGATCGCCCCTGCCGTATAACACCCGATTCCCGGCAGCCGGATGATCTCTTCCATATCATTGGGGATCCTCCCCCCGAACCGTTCCACGATTTCCCCTGCCGCTTTGTGGAGATTTCTGATCCGGGTGTAGTAGCCCAGGTTTTCGCAGACCTTGAGAACCAGGCCGAGCGGTGCGCGGGCCAGCGTTTCGGCATTCGGAAACCTTGCGAGAAATCTCCGAAAATAGGGGACAACGGTCTCCACGCGCGTCTGTTGGAGCATGATCTCGGAGATCCAGATCGCATAAGGATCCCGCGTATCCCGCCACGGAAGATTGCGCCGGCGCCGGTCATACCACCCGGTCAGCGCCCGGCGGATCCACTTCGGATCGGGAATACTTGCGTTTGTCTTCAAAGGGTGCGGCCACAAAAAAGGCTATCCCTGCTGGGGCTTGGCCTCTTCCGCTTTCTTCTTTTTCTTCTTGGCCTTTGCCTCCGGGGGCGGTTCCGGTACGGCTTTTTTCGCCTTGGGAGCCTCTTCCTTCGGCTTCGCCAGGCGTTCCGCCTTCACCGCGGCGAGCTCCGCCGTCCGCTGCACATTGGCGGCGATCGCCCGCAGGCGGGTTGCCGTCTCCTTGAGTTTCGCCTTCAGTTCCTTGACGAGCGCGTCCCGTGCGATCTTTTTCTCGTCAAGACCCTTCTCCGCAAGAAGGGCCAAGCGCTTCTGAAGCTTTGCCTCCAGCGTGGCCTTCTGTTTCAGCCGTGTTTCCTTGCTCTCGGATGCCATGGTTTTCTCCTTTATTCGTTTGTCCGGTTCTGCTCTCAAAAGCCGTTTCCGGCGCACCGCCCGGTCAGCAGAGGCGTCTTTGTATCAGGGTTTCGGCAGAAAATCCAGTTCATTTGCCCGGGGCGATCCATTTTTCATCGCTCCTTCGGTAACATATTATTGGAGGCCCTTCGCGTTCCCGCGTTGTCCTTGACAGGGCCCTTCTTTTCTCCTATGTTGCGAGGCAGATCGGGTGTTCTGACGTGGCGAGAAAAACGCGCCATTTGTCATCGCGAGGAATAAAACGACGCGGTGATCCTGTGAGATTGCCACACAGCCTTCGGCTGCTTGCAATGACAAGGTAAGGGCGGCTCTTCGCAAGGACAGGAAGGGCAGAAATTCAAGCTCTCGTAGAATCCAGCGCAACGGTTTCCGTTGCCGCTTCAATCAGGAGGAAGATGATGAAAAAAATCCGTATCACGGTTCTGGCGGCGCTTCTAACGGTGGTGTGGCTCGCGGCGTGCACGAGCTACGAGCGGCAGGTGGCGCCCTTCAAGATGCCTGCCGCCTATCCGAATGCCACCGCCGTGGCGGAGGCGACCATTGCCGCCAAGGCGTATGATAACAAGGAGGAAGCGACCGCGGCCTTCGGGTTCGACATCCGCGGCGCAGGAATCCTTCCCGTCCAGGTTATTTTCGACAACGCGGGCGGCCATTCGCTGGAGATCCTGACGGATAAAACATTTCTTGTCGATGAGGAGGCCAACCTCTGGCCGATCCTCGATCAGAGAATGGCCTACGACCGACTCTCCGGGAAGACCGAGCTGGGGAAGGTTATGCCGGAGGCCGCAAAGGGGGGCTTTCTGGCCGGCGCGGCCGGCGCGGTCATCGGTGCGGCGATCGGAATCGTAACGGGGCAGAACGTGGCTGCGGCCGCCGGGAAGGGGGCTGCGGTCGGGGCCGCTGCCGGGCTGACGATGGGCGGGGTCAAAGGGCTCGGGGAATCGGATGTCCGGCAGCAGATCCAGGAGGATCTCCGGAACCGCTCCCTCGAAAAGCGGGCCGTCGCCCCGCACGAGGTGGCCCATGGTTTCATCTTCTACCCGGGGGAGGCCAAGAAGCCGAAGGAGCTGCGGATCAGCATCCAGGCGGTGGATACAATGCAGGTTTATCCGCTGATCCTGAAATTCTGACGGGTCCTGAGGGTCAAACTTCGCACATAAAAGAGGTGCGCAACCATGAAAATTGTTCTGATGGTTCTGATCATTATCGGGGCCTTCATTCTCTCCCTCCACTTCGCTGGCTGGAAGACGAAAAGGGCCTGCGATTTCATCCTCCGGGATCTGCAGGCGAAGAAGGCGTTCGATCCGGCCTCCGCGGTGGAGCTTCCTTACAGCAAGACGTCCCTGTTCCACATCGGCATGCGGGACTACCGGCCCAAGGCGCTCGGCGCACTCGTGAAAGTCGACCATATCCGCATGCAGGAGGAGGGCCGATATTACCTGCGCGATGGCCACCGTCCGTCCGAGGACATTCCAGGAGATCCTCCATAACGACATCCGGACCGGTGAGGTAGTGAAGGTTCCGCTGCGCCGTGGATTTCTAAAGCCCGAGTCGCCCGGCGATCCCCTGCATCGCGGCAAGCGCGATCCCGACGAACTCGTCAAGGGGCAGGCCGATCTTCTCGCACTCCCGGATCGTGTCGCGGTTCACCGAGGCGGCGAAGGCCCTCTCCTTCATCCTTTTCGTGATCGACTTCACCTTGACGCCCGCGATCTTTTTGTCCGGATAGACCAGCGCCGTCGCTACGACGAGGCCGGTGATCGTCTCCCCGGCGGCCAGCGCGTGCTGAAACTCCGTGCTGCGCGCGACGCCGCAGACCGCCTCGTTGTGCATCTTCACCGCGTCGATGATCTCCGGGTCGATCCCCGCCTCCGTCAGGATCGGCGCCGCCTCGCAGCCGTGGCGGGTCAGATCGCCCCCCACAACCTCGATGTCGATGTCGTGCAGGAGTCCCGCAAGCCCCCACTTCTCCTCGTCCCGCCCGAGCCTCCGCGCCAGCGCCCGGAGAACCGCCTCCGCGGCGAAACTGTGGTCCAGCATCCGTTCGTTTTTCACGTACCTTTTGAGCAGCTCTTCCGCCTCGTCTCTGGTCATTTCCGCTCCTTTTCCCCCGTCACGGGAGTTTGCTGTCGGCGAGTTTCGCCGATCATCCGCCGCAGTCTTTCATCCGGCACAGGGTGTTGACTGGGGCCATTCGTTCCGGCGTCGTGCAGCGGATCATATCAAAAGTTTTCTGTGATGCACATGATTTTGATTTCTGTGCTATAAGAACCTTGAAATTACAATAAGGAGGAATCCATGGTCGCCATCGGCCAGAACGAACCCTGCCCCTGCGGGTCGGGGAAAATGTACAAACACTGCTGTCTGGGCAAGGAGCCGCCCCCACGGATGTCATCCGTCATGGATGAGCTCCGGGCGGCCATCGCGGGGAAAACATTCAACTCCATAGACGATGCCAACGCCTTTGCCCAGAACTTCATGGAAAGCAAGAACCGGGTTCCGCAACTGGATTTCCTGGGGCTTTCCTCGGAACAGATGCACCTGCTCCTGAACTTTCCCTTCGCGAAGACCGGGGAGATCGTGGAAATTGATCCGAATCTTCCCTCCTCGACCTTCCAGGGGATACCGGTGGTGGACAATGCCTTGCTCTTCATGGGCAGGCTGGCGGAACAGGAACCGCTAAAGGCCACGGCCAAGGGGAATATCCCCCTGCTTTTCGCCCGGGAGGTCTTGGCAGAGTTGAAAATACCCGAACGGGAACTCCACGTTACCTCCATCCGCACGGAAGAGGAGGCGCCGATCCTCCACGCCCTGCGGGAGCTCCTGACCCTCTGCGGATGGGTCAAGAAACGGGGCGACCGTTTTTCTCTCACGGAGAACGGGCGGAAGATCGTCCAGGAAGGCTTCATCGGGGCGGATTTCCGGAACCTCCTGGAAACATTCACGCTGAAATTCAACTGGGGGTTCATGGACGGATATCCTCCCTTTTCAATCGTGCAGCAATCCTTCCTCTTCGGCCTCTATCTCCTGCACCGCGAGGCCCGTCGCGAGATCGAGGATCAGGCCCTCGCGGATCATTTCCTCCGGGCCTTCCCGCAGGTCCTTGAAGAGGCCCGCCGATACGAGGCGCCTTATCGCGAACCGCGCGATTATATTTCAGGCTGTTTTCCCCTGCGTTTTCTGGAGCGGTTCTGCGAGTATTTCGGTTTTGTGACGATCCGGCGGGAAACCATCCCGGGCCGATTCAGCAAACGGAAATTCGTGCGGACAACGGACTTTTCCCGGCGGTACTGGCAATGGCGGGTGCAATAACCGATCACCGCCGTGACCCGGGTCATCCTTGCCGAGAAGAACGGTTTGGCCTATATTCCGAGCCAATTGCAAAACTCAAAATTCGCCGGCAGTTGACACTACGCAAACTACAGTCATAACGTCAAACCTGGGGCAGAATGGATCAATATGGCCAATATGACGCCAAAACCCTCAAAATATCCATTTTCTGGACATAGTTATGCCATGCGGGCGACTTGGAG
>MNZQ01000138.1 GCA_001873745.1 Syntrophaceae bacterium CG2_30_58_14 | reverse complement strand
TGCCCAGAAAGAAGAAATGATATGGCCCTTTTCCTGAAAATCGATCCCGGGAAACTGGATGAGGAAAAACTCGCGGAGGCCGTCCGGATCCTGCTTGAAGGAGGGGTCGCCGCCTTTCCAACGGAGACCTTTTACGGCCTCGGGGCGGATGCGCGAAATGAAGCGGCCGTGGAAAAAATCTTCCGGATCAAGGGACGGGACTTCCGCAACCCGATCGCGCTGATCGTCGCCGACGACCGGGAGGTGGGCCCCCTCGTGGAGGAGATCCCGGCGACCGCAAAAATTCTCATGCAGACATTCTGGCCGGGTCCGCTCACCCTGATCTTCCGGGCCGCCCCGTCGGTTTCGTCCCGCCTCACGGGCGGCACGGGAAAGATCGGCATCCGCATTTCCAGCCATCCCGTCGCGAGGTTTCTCGCCGCAGCTCTGTCCGGTCCGTTGACGGCAACAAGCGCCAACCTGTCGGGCGGACCGGAATGTTCGTCGGCCGACGCGGTCATCCGCACACTCGGAGATCTCCCGGATGCGGTCATCGACGGCGGACCCACGCCAGGAGGCGTCGGATCGACGATCCTCGACGTCACCGTCTCCCCGCCCCGGATCCTCCGCGAAGGCGCCATCCCGGGCGGTCTCATTCGGAACGTCCTTAAGGAAGACGGTCGGCGCCCCCTGGGATCACCGTGGTTTTGATAGCCCCTGCCTGCTCCTGGTTGAAGACGATCATGAAGGGAATCTCGCCGTTCGGCGCAATGCGCTCGTTCGAGACGTCGCTCCCCTGTTGGATGGATAGCTCCCGCTGAATCTCGTTCTCCGCCAGAGCCCCCAACTCCGCATCCGTCAGCAGATTGCCGCAATAGACAATCTTTTCCCCGAGAACAACATCATAGGCATCGGCGATGACCAGACGGACCCTGATCCTTGCAAGCGGGTATGGCGCCTGATTCACGGCAACCCCCTCGATCACGCGGAGGTTCCCCGCGAGGAGATTCGCGACGGAACGCTGACGGATATCCTTGATGCGGACCGGCGCCAACGCCGTCCCGCCGTTTTTCATTTGCGGGGCGACGAGATTTTCGAGAACAGGCGCCCCCCGCAGCCACGGCGCCGCCCACGTCAACACCTGTGTCCGAATGTCCGGGAAAAGATAGAGATAAACCATTCCCGCAACGACCACGACAAACACCAACAGGGCCATCAGCTTCAGAAAGGTCCGGCCCCACCCCGTTTTCCCCGTCCCTCCTGCGGGAGGTTCCTCTTCCACCATTTCCACGCCCTCTTTTTCGTCGGCGGCAGCCAGACGGGCAAGGGTCTCCTTCACCATTTCCACGCCTTCTTTTTCATCGACGGCCGCCGGACCGACAAGGGTCTCCTTCCCGAGATCCTCACCTAGCCCCGCGATCGAAGGTTCCCTGCCAAAATCCGCTTCCGGCTCTCTTTCCGCGCGGATCGGGGTGGGCGGCGCTGCTTCCGCCTGCGTTTCCGTCCGTTGAAATCGCTCTCCCGCCGCGGGAAAGCGATCGTCCGGGCTACGCCTGGCGTCACTGATCCTCACGGAGGGAATCTCCGGATTGACAGCGGAGATATCGCTGGCGGACCGCTGCTGGAAGAAGACATGCTGGCAACGGCTGCAGCGCACCCAGACGCCGTCTCCTTCGATCAGGGTATCGTCAAACCGGAACCGCGTTTCACACTTCCGACACTGGATAATCATACGCCCTCCCTATCAGACGATGTCCCTAAGCACCCGAACATCTGGAAGAAAACGGAATTGCTCATTATAATCGAGTCCATAACCAACCACAAAAGCATCGGGGATGGGGAAGCCCACATAATCGGCCACAAAGGGAACCCTTCTCCTCTCCCGTTTGTCGAGAAATGCACAGACCCTGAGCGAGGCCGGACCTCTCTCCCGCAGAATCTCCATCAGCCGCAAAAGGGTGAAGCCGGTATCGACGATGTCCTCCACAATGAGGACATCCCGCCCCACAACCGGCGTCTCCAGATCCTTGCGGATCCGAACCTCCCCCGAGCTGACGGATCCCGCCCCGTAGCTCGCCATCCGGACAAAATCGACGGTACAAGGGACGTTGAGTGCGCGAATCAGATCGGCCATAAAAATGAAGGCGCCGTTGAGGACGCCGACGATCAGCAGCTCTTTCCCCGCATAATCCCGGGAGATCTGAGCCGCAAGCTCTCCGACCCTTCTTTCGATGACCGCCTTCGGGAAAAGGATCTCTGTCGTTGTCTCTTTCATCCTACAGCACCCGGGGGAAAACGTTGCCGCCCCTTTTTTCGCGGGGACACGATGCGGCATCATGTCCCCGTCGGTCCGGAAAGAAAACCGGTTCTACGCACACTAAACGACGCCGCGCTCCCTGTCAACGAAAATCCGATTGGAGGAACAAGATTGCAGATCAAGGGCAAAGATGATAATCAGGGTACGGAAAATGAGGAATCCTTACCGATACCGGGAAATCCTGCAAGAGAGTGGAACATGACCGATCCGTCCGCAATGTATGAAGGCGAACTCCTGCTCGCCGTCGAAAAACCGAGCCGCTACACCGGGGGCGAGGTCAACGCCGTCCGGAAGGACCCGGGGGCCTGCCGCCTCCGTTTTGCCCTCGCCTTCCCCGACACCTATGAGGTCGGGATGTCCCACCTCGGCCTTCAGATTCTCTACGCCGTCCTGAACGGCCTGCCGGAGGTTGCCTGCGAGCGCTGCTACTCCCCCTGGCCGGACATGGAGCAGGAGCTGCGCCGCCGAAGGCTGCCCCTCTGCTCGCTCGAGTCGCAGCGGCCGCTTGCCGCCTTTGACATCGTCGGCTTTTCGCTCCAGTACGAGCTCTCCTACACCAATGTTCTGATGATGCTCGATTTGGGCGGCATTCCGCTCCGCCGCGAGAAGCGGGGCGACGAACACCCGCTGATCGTCGCCGGCGGTCCCTCGGCCTTCAATCCCGCACCGATGAGCGCCTTCATCGACGCCTTCGTGATCGGCGAGGGGGAGGAGGTCGTCCAGGAGATCGCCGACGCCGTCATGGCCGTCCGGGCTCGGGGCGGGAAGAGGCGGGAACAGCTTGAGACTCTGGCCGCGCTCCGCGGGGTCTATGTTCCGGACGTCCATACCGGAAATGAAAGGATCGGGAAACGGATCATCACCGATCCGGACGCCTGGCGCCAGCCCCTCTGCCCCGTCGTCCCGCTGATGAAGACGATCCACGACCGGGTGACGCTGGAGATCGCCCGCGGTTGCACGCGGGGCTGCCGCTTCTGCCAGGCGGGAATGGTCTGGCGGCCGGTCCGCGAACGGACCCCCGCCGTCCTTGAGGAGATGGCCGAGGCGATGCTCCGGGCGACGGGGCACAACGAGATCTCCCTCCTTTCCCTGAGCTCCGGCGACTACTCAAGGATCGAATCCCTCCTCACGACGCTGATGGACCGCTATTACGCCCGGCGGGTCGCCCTCGCGCTCCCATCGCTCCGCGTCGAAACCCTCACGCCGCAGTTAATCGAGGCGATCCGGCGGGTCCGGAAAACGAGTTTCACCCTCGCCCCCGAGGCGGGGACGCAGCGCCTCCGCGACGTAATCAACAAAGGCAATACGGAGGAGGAGCTGCTCACCACAACGGAACAGCTCTTCACTGCCGGCTGGAAGGCGGTAAAACTCTACTTCATGCTCGGCCTTCCCGGCGAGCGGGAGGAGGACCTGGAGGGGATCGCCGAACTCGCCCACAGGGTCCTCCGGACAGCGAAGAACCGGGGTCAGGTGACCGTCAGCCTTTCGACCTTCGTACCGAAAACCCACACCCCCTTCCAGTGGCAGCGCCAGATCGGCATCGAAGAGACCGCCGCCCGGCAGGAGTTTTTCAAGCGGCGTCTGAAAAACCGGAACATCAGCGTCAAATGGCATGACGCCCGAATGAGTCTCATCGAGGGAATCTTCTCCCGCGGAGGGGAAGAGACCGGCGCGCTGATCGAGCAGGCCTATCGCCTCGGCTGTCGTTTCGACGGCTGGAGCGACCGTTTCCGTTTCGACCTCTGGGAGGAGGCGCTCCGCCGGACGGGAATCGACGCCGCGGCGTCTCTGCGGGAACGCCCCCGTTCGGAAATCTTTTCCTGGGAGCGGATCGATTGCGGCGTCCGCCGGGATTTTCTCTTGGCCGAGGCCGAAAAGGCCGAAGAAGGCGAAGCGACGCCGGACTGCCGGACCGGATCGTGCAGCGACTGCGGCGTCTGCGATCACAAGACCATCCGGGTCGTGACCGCCCCCGCGGACGCGCCCGTCGGAACCCTTGTCTCCACTTTCGCCCGCCCGGGAGACGCCTTGGGGCCGGAAAAGGCTTTTCGCCTCCGGTTCACAAAATTGGGGCCGGCGCGGTTTCTCTCTCACCTGGAGCTCTCCACGGCTCTCAGCCGGGCGATGATCCTGGGCGGGATCTTCTTCGTCTATTCCCATGGGTTCCATCCCCATCCGCGGATCTCCTTTGCCGGGGCAACGGCGGTGGGCATGGAGAGCCGGTGCGAATTCATGGACATCCGCATCCAGGATCCCGGAGTCGAACTGAAAACCCTCGTCGCCCGGATCAATGCCGGCCTCCCCTCCGGCGTCGCGGTCACGGCGATGCGGGAGCTTCCGCCGCATGATTTCTCGCTCGCGGAAATCGTCAAAGGCTTCGATTATGATATCATTCTGTCGGAGGAGATCGGAGAGGAGGATCTGGACAGGTTCGAAGCCGACATTCCCCGTTTTCTCGACGCGAAGAGTTTCCCCGTCCGCCGGGAGGTGAGCGGGAAGACCATCCTTAAAGAGATTCGCCCCCTTGTCACGGGCCTCACCCTGGACCGGCCCTCCCGCCGGATCATTCTTTCCGCCCATGTTGGTCCGGAGGGGACGGTCCGCCCGACCGAACTGCTGACCTCCCTTTTCGGCTTTTCTCCCGAGGCGGCCCGCGGCACGCGCATCGTCAAGACGGCGACCCAGCCGGCCGATTTCGTCGGACCTGCCGACCGGGAAATCATGGGGACATCTTGCCGCAAGGTGTCCCCCTAACAGCATGATGCCGCATCGCGTCCCCGTCCAATAAATTATCTTGACAAATGCACTTTCTTTTCGTTATGGTCCGGATTCAAAATTTTCAAGAGGGAACTAAGCCATGTACGCAGTCATTAAAACAGGCGGCAAGCAGCACAGGGTCTCCGAAGGAGATGTGATCGCCATCGAAAAGATCAATGGCGACAAAGGGGAAGCGGTCGTTTTTGACCAGGTCCTGATGGTCGAGAAAGAGGGCGACATCCGGGTCGGCAGGCCCGTCGTCGAAGGCGCGAAGGTGGTCGGCGAGATTCTCGCCCAGACCCAAGGCGACAAGCTTACCGTCTATAAGACAAAAAAAAGGAAGGGTTACCACAAGAAGACCGGTCACCGCCAGCAGTTGACCAGCATGAAGATCAGGGAAATATCCATTTAAGCGGAGGGGTTATGGCACACAAGAAGGGACAGGGAAGCTCCCGGAATGGAAGAGACAGCAATTCCCAGCGGCGGGGCGTCAAGGCATACGGCGGCGAGAAGATTAGCGCCGGCGCCATCATCGTTCGTCAGGTCGGCACCGTATTCCATCCCGGCAACAACGTCGGGTTGGGGAAGGACTATACCATTTTTTCGAAAATCGATGGCTTCGTGAAATTCGAGCGACTCGACAAGAAGCGGAAGAAGATCAGCGTTTACGCTGCGGCGTAGAAACCTTTTCTTTTTAGATAAAGCAAGGAGAACGGGGAAATGAGCGAGAACGGACGTGAAACCGGGGTAGTCAAGTGGTTTAACGACAAGAAGGGATACGGCTTCATCTCCCGGGCCTCGGGAGAGGACGTGTTTGTCCATCATTCTGCGATCATCGCGGAGGGATTCCGCAGTCTGGCCGAAGGCGACCAGGTCGAGTTCGCGATCCAGCAGGATCAGAAGGGCCAGTCCGCCGTGGATGTGCGCAAGATATAGCGTACCGGTCTTCGCCAGTAGGGGCGCGATTAATCACGCCCCTACATCGATATCCTCCGAACAGGTCGTCACCCGGGGATAAGCCGGCGGGTTTTGTTTACGCAGCCGCCGGTCGTTCCTCCTTATTAGCCCATCCGGAAAAGGGTGCAACCGCCGTTCCCACGTCCGACAACCGGATGACATTTTCTCCCTCCACCCCCTCCGCGCGAAAAAGACATAGGCAATCCAGATGAAATTCATCGACGAGGCGAAGATTTACGTCAAGGCGGGCGACGGTGGGCGCGGCTGCGTCAGCTTCCGGCGGGAGAAGTTCGTCCCCCGCGGGGGACCGGACGGCGGCGACGGCGGCCATGGGGGAGATGTGATCATCCGCGCCTCCCTCGGCCGGCGCACCCTCCTCGATCTCAAGTTCCGCCAGCACCACGTGGTGAAACACGGCGGTCACGGCGAGGGAAGCAAGCGGACGGGCAAGGATTCCGAGGATGTGGAAATCGTCGTCCCGGTGGGCACGCTCGTCCGGAACGCGGATACGGGAGAATTCCTCACCGATCTGGCGTCTGACGGTAGCTCCTTCATCGTCGCCAAGGGCGGAATGGGCGGTCGCGGCAACGCGCGGTTCGCCACCGCTACCCGCCAGACCCCGCGCTTCGCCCAGCCCGGCATCCCCGGCGAGGAGCGCTGGATCACGCTGGAACTCAAGCTTCTGGCCGATGTCGGAATCGTCGGCCTCCCGAATGTCGGCAAATCGACCTTCATCTCCCGCGTCTCCGCCGCCCGGCCCAAGATCGCGGATTACCCGTTCACGACGCTCGTCCCCCATCTCGGCGTGGTCCGGTACGGAGAGCACGAATCGTTCGTGATCGCCGACATCCCGGGGCTGATCGAAGGGGCGCACGAAGGGATGGGGATGGGCATGCAGTTCCTCCGCCACGTTGAGCGGACCTCGGTCCTGCTCCACATCATCGACGTCTCGCCGGAATCCCACGAGGGCGCATGGCATGACTACGAACTGATCAACCGGGAACTGGAACTTTTCAGCCCCGATATGCGGAAAAAAAGGCAGGTCGTGGCGATCGGCAAACTCGATCTCCCCGTGACCCGGGAGAGGTGGAAGGATGCTGTTGACATCTTTGCACAAAAAGGAATAAAATTGATCGCTTTTTCGGCTGCAACGGGAGAAGGCGTCCCGGAGGCGCTCCGGGAGCTCATCGCCCTGATCCCCCCGCAGGCGGAAATCCGGGGAGATGATGCGGCATTATGTCCCCGGATTTCCGCACCGTGTCTCCGAAATGCAGATGAGCGAGAGGCATCGCCGGAGGAAAGACCATCATGACACGCAAAGAACAGTTAGCGGGCGTCCGGAGGATCCTCGTCAAGGTCGGAAGCGCCGTCCTGACCGGCGAGGATGGCCTCGACCTCCAAGTGATCGAACAGCTCGTGGCCGATATCGCGGCCCTGCGCGAACGGGGATTTCAGATCGTCCTTGTCAGCTCCGGCGCGATCGCCTCCGGGAAACACCGGATGGGAATCGAAGGCAAACTCAAGAGCATCCCCCAGAAGCAGGCGGCGGCCGCGGTCGGCCAGGGGCGGCTGATGCGGGTTTACTCCAACGCGTTCGGAAAACACGGCCTCTTCGTCGGCCAGGTCCTGCTCACGATGAGCGACGTCACCGACCGCAAGCGTTTCCTGAACATCCGCAACACCCTCTTCACCCTCATGGAGTGGGGCGTCATCACGATCATCAACGAAAACGATACGGTGGCCGTCGATGAGATCAAATTCGGCGACAACGACCACTTGGCCGCGATGGTGGCCAACATCGTCGAGGCGCACCTTGTGATCAATCTGACGAGCACGGAAGGTCTCTACGACCGGAACCCGGCCGACTCCAAAAAGGCGAAACTCATTCCCCTTGTCGCGGAAATCACGCCGGAGATCGAGGCCGCCGCGACCGAAGAGGCCACCCCCGTCGGGATGGGCGGCATGAAGAGCAAGGTCCTGGCCGCGAAAAAGGTCACCGCCTCCGGCATCCCCTACATCATCGCCCCCGGCCGGCGCGCCGGCGTCCTCCAGGAGATCCTGGACGGGAAAGAGACGGGCACCCTGTTCCTGCCGCCGGCGGAACACCTGAACAGCCGGAAATATTGGATCGCCTTCACGCTGCGCTCCCGGGGCCGCATCCTGATCGACGACGGGGCAAAAGAGGCCCTCATCCGGGACGGCAAGAGTCTCCTTCCCTCCGGTGTAACACAGGTCGAGGGGGATTTCGTTCTCGGCGACCCGGTCACCTGCGTGGACGCAGCGGGAAACGCGATCGCCAAGGGGCTCACCAACTACGGCGCCGACGAGATCCGGAAGATCATGGGGCTGAAGAGCGCGAAGATCGAACAGGTCCTGGGCTACAAGGACTACGACGAGGTGATCCACCGCGACAACCTGGCCGTCACGGCCCAGTCTGCCGGAAAGTCAAAAACCTGATCCTTGCCCCATTGCCGGAACTTTATCCCGTGCGCGCCCGGCATGCCCCGCCGCGGTGGGAAGAGATCCCATAAGAGATTCCCCGACAACGCTTCGTTTTCGTGTGATAGGTGGCAATAAATTATGGATGACGAGATTGCGTCCCAAATTGAAACAATCGAGCTTGCATTGATAAAAGACTCCGTCCTTGGTTTTGACCCGTCGATTCTCCTCGTCTTGGACGATGTCGAAATCGGACAGCGTGAAATTGAAGATCTAAAATCCAGGCTGGGAGCCGATGGTTTCATATATCTCTTCAACATCGCCAATTCTGCTTATTATGGCAGCTTGAAAATGGGCACTGTTAAGCATTTTTTCGATGTCGTCAGCCGCCTCGGCATGCAATACACAAAGGTGTTAATTCTGCAGTTTGCCTTGCAGCGTCTCGCCCGGGGAGATCATGAGGCCGAGAACATCTTTGCGAAAAATTTTGCCGCTTCCGTTGTGGGAAGAATTCTGACTCGAGGTCTCGGCTTTCGGGATGATGAGGCACGAAAGGTAGAACTCGCCTGTCTCCTTTCGAGTGTCGGCGCAATGATGATGATGGTGTATCGAAATCATTATCAAACCGCAGATTTTGTTTTATCCGATGAATTTATCGAACAGAACCATCTATATCTCACAGAGCGGATGATCCGCAGATTTAACCTTCCCGAATATCTCCATGAAATGATTATGACCCCTTGCTTCACCCTCGAGCGCATGGGGATCGGTCTGCCAACAGTGGTAAAGTTGGCCATCTGCGCAGTGGAGTGGTCTTTTCGAACCCTGGATAACAAGCTTGTGCTTCGGTCCCCGCAAACTTCTCCGGATGATCGATTTACCCCCTCCCTCGCAGCAATCGTTGAAGAGCAGTTTGCCGCGGCCGGCCTGAAAAAATATCTGATTATTTTACCTGAAACGACTCCGATATCTCAGCAAATGAACTAAAACACCTAACCATGCTTGGGACAATGCGCGAATTCGATCTCCGACATGATGATCCGGGTCTATTCCCTGCCGTGTACCCGGCAAATATTATCAGGAGGATTGCGTGATGGACGTCAGAACGGAAAAAAAGGACCGGGTCTGGACGGTGATCATCGACCGCCCGGAGGCCCGAAATGCCGTCAATCGGCGGACGGCCGATCAGTTGGTGGAAGCCTTCCTGCAATTCGATCAAGATGAGAATGCCGCTGTCGCCGTCCTGTGGGGGGCCGGCGGCGCCTTCTGCGCCGGCGCCGATTTGAAAGCCGTGGCGAAGATCTCGGCGGGAGAGGCGAACCGTTTGGACGGAAATATGACCGCCCCTGGACCCATGGGTCCTTCCCGCCTGAAGCTGTCCAAACCGGTCATAGCCGCGATCTCTGGCTATGCGGTCGCCGGGGGGTTGGAATTGGCCTGCTGGTGTGACCTCAGGGTCGCGGAATGCGACGCCATCCTCGGCGTCTTCTGCCGCCGCTTTGGCGTCCCGTTGATCGACGGCGGCACACAGCGGCTCCCCCGCCTGATCGGCATGAGCCGGGCCCTCGATATGATTCTCACCGGGCGGCCCGTCGGCGCGGAGGAGGCTCTGACCATGGGGCTTGTCAACCGGGTTGTCGCTCCGGGCGCATCGCGGACGGCAGCGGAAACCCTCGCCGCTGAAATCGCCGCCTTCCCTCAGAGCTGCGTGCGCAGCGATCGCCTGGCTGTCTATGAGGGCTTTGATGAGCCGTTCGACTCGGCGATGGAGAATGAATTCCACCGGGGCCTTCGGGTCATCGCCGGCGGTGAAACGGAGGCGGGGGCCACACATTTCTCAAGCGGGCAAGGCCGCCACGGCCGCTTCTGAATGGAGGTACTCCGGCAGGACGCGCCCCTGCGCGTCGAAGGCGACGCCCTCCATCATGAGGAGGGCCTTTTTCATCTCCGCGCCGCCGCCGAAGCCGCCGAGCGAACCGCCGCTGCGGACCACGCGGTGACAGGGGATGACGAGGGGAAAAGGATTCCCGGCCATGACGTTCCCGACGGCCCTTGCGCCGCCCGCGACGCCCACGCTTGCCGCGAGCCCGCCGTAGGTCATCACACGGCCCCGGGGAATCTCTCCGTCGGCCAGCAGAACACGTCTCGCAAACCCTTTCAAGCTTCCGAAATCAAGATTTTCCAGCCGGAAATCGACCGCGTCCCCTGTAAGAAAGTCACGGATCTGCTTGCAAATTTCATCCTGTTTCCCTCTCCCGGGAACCGCATCGGGAAATAGGTCCCTTATTTTTCCGGTCATGGGATCGCCCGCTTCCGGAAGCAGGATCCGGCAGATCTTGGAACGCCCCCCGTCCGCGCGCCGGACAAGACCGATCTCACCGAATGCCGAGGGGATGATGTCATAGGTATAAGTAACTCTTTTCAGATCCATGATCACGCCTTCCTTTCCGGCGACAGCGCCGCCACTCCTGACCCGTCGAGAAACATGCGGATGCGGCGGGCGTTCTCCGCGCCGATCCCCTCAACCTGCTGTAAATCTTCGACCGATGCCGCCCGGACCCGCTGGACGTCGCCAAAGAAGGTCAGCAGGGCCTTGCGGCGCGCTGGGCCGATGCCCGGAATCCGGTCCAGGAGCGATTGCAGATCCGCCTTTTCCTTGACCTTCCGATGGTAGGTCAC
The DNA here is from genome assembly GCA_001873745.1 of Syntrophaceae bacterium CG2_30_58_14. Lineage (GTDB taxonomy): Bacteria > Desulfobacterota > Syntrophia > Syntrophales > UBA5619 > UBA5619. The sequence goes on along the minus strand of MNZQ01000138.1, from coordinate 6,799 downwards.
GGCAAAGCGGTGCGCCTCGTCGCGGATCCGCTGGAGCAGAAAGAGGGCCGCGGGCCAGCGGGAGAGGTAAACGGGATCCTTCCGGCCGGGGAGATAGACGCGGTCCTCCCCTTTTCCGGGCGTCTCCGTCCGCCCCCCGCGCCCGGCCACGGGAGCAGGATCGCCGCCCTTCCCTTCGGCCTTCCCGGATGAGCCGACCCCTGAACCATCCTCGGCGACTTGTATTTCCGTGGTTCCGCGAGATTCGGCATCGACAGGGGCCTCCGGCGGCCCGGGTTCTGCTGGAGCGTCCATTTCCTGGGTCTCCCGGCGATGGGCAACAGGCGCACCCACCGGTCGGTCGTCCCGTTCCTTGGCCAGCCCGATCACATCCATCCCTTCGATCCCCAGGTCTTTCAGCACGGCGAGGGCGACGCCAAGCTGCCCCTTTCCCCCATCTACCATGACCAGGTTGGGGAGGTTCTCCCGTTTTTGATAGCGTCGTTCCAGGACCTCGTACATCATCGCGTAGTCGTCGGCGCCGGGAACCGTCCGGATCCGGAAGCGGCGATACCCTTCCTTCGCGGGGACGCCGGATGTGAAGGCGACCAGCGAACCGACGGCATATCGGCCGCCGATGTTCGAGATGTCGAAACACTCGATCCGCCGCGGGAGGTTGCGAAGCTTGAGTTTTTCGAAGAGCAGCCGGAGCGCCTCCTCCGGGCGGTCGGCGGCGAGACGCGTGGTTTTGAAAGCGTTTTCCGCATTCCGACCGGCGATCCCGACGAGGGCAAGGCTTTCCCCCCGCTTCGGGGAGACGAGGCTGACCACCCTCCCCTTCTTCTCCGTGAGCCATTCCGCCAGAACCGGGCCATCTTCCAACGGGATCGGCGCCACAACCTCATCCGGGATATCCGCGACGCCGTCGTAATAACGCATCAGCAGCGAGGAGAGGATCTCGCCGGTCTCGGCCCGAAGGCGGATCAGCGGGAAGGTTTTCTGGCCGATCATCCGGCCGCTGCGGACGAAGAGGAGCGCGATCTGCGTCAGGTCTTCCTCGCGACAGAGGCCGAAAACATCCCGGTTCCGGCCGGTCATCGAGACGATCCGCTGCCTTTCGAGGGTCTCCGCGATCGCCGCGATCCGGTTCCGCAGTGCGGCCGCCTCCTCGAAACGGAGCTCCTCCGCCGCAGAGTTCATCCGGGCGCGGAGGTCGCCGATCAGCGCCTTTTCCCGCCCCTCCAGGAAGGCGATGCCATCCTTCACCAGATGCTGATAGTCGGAAAGCCCGATCCGGCCGACGCAGGGGGCCGCGCAGCGCCCGATCTCGTATTCGAGACAGGGGCGGCGGCGCATCTTCAACTCCCGATCCCGGCAGATCCGGAGCGGCAGAATTGTCTGCAGGAAGCGGAGGGTCTCCTTCGCGGCGGCGCCGGAGGGATAGGGGCCGAAATGGCGTGCGCCGTCCTTTTTCGGACGGCGCACGAGCTGAAAGCGGGGAAAGGGTTCGGACGGATCGATCCGGATGTTGTAGTAAGATTTGTCGTCCCGGAAATCGACGTTGTAGCGCGGCCGGTGCTCCTTGATCAGGTTGTTCTCAAGGATCAGCGCCTCCTTTTCCGTTCCGGTGAGGATAAACTCAATATCCCGGATCCGGGAAACGAGGAAGGGGATCATCGCCCGCGCGTCGGTGCGGGCAAAATAGGCCCGGATCCTCACCTTCAGGTTCCTTGCCTTGCCCACGTAGAGGATCTCTCCGGACCCGTCCTTCATCAGATAGACGCCGGGGCTCCTGGGGGCATGCCGGATCTTCGTTTCCAGATCGCCGGTCATCGGCTTCCGACCGTCAGTTTATCGTTTTCGCGCCCAGTTTTTTCTGCAGCGCGTCACCGAGGGAGCCGAAGGAGCCGGGGGCCTTGCCCACGTACTGGTGAAAATCCTCCAATTCCTCCGCCTTCTCTTCTTCGGCGTCTCCGACCGGCGCCAGCGAGATGCGCTTGGCGTCCCGGTCGATCTTCTCGATCTTCACCTGGACCTCCTGCCCTTCCGTCAGGACTTCGGAGGGGTGGGTGATCCGCTTCCCGCGACCCAGCCTGGAAATATGGATGAGTCCGTCCACGCCGGGGATCAGGGTCACGAAGGCGCCGAACTTGGTCAGGCGAGCTACGGTTCCCGTGACGCTCGCTCCCTCGGGAAACTCCGCCGCGACCCTCTCCCACGGATCGGGAAGGTTCGACCGGAGGCTGAGCGAAATCCGGTCCTGCTCCCAGTCCAGCCTCAGGATGGCCGCCTCAACCTCCTGGCCGAGGGTCAGTTTTTCGGCAATATCGCCCACATGCTCCCAGGCGATTTCGGAGATGGGGATGAGCGCCTGCACGCCGCCCAGATCGACAAAAGCCCCGAACTTCTGAAGGGAAACGACCGTCCCCTTCACCGTCATCCCCTCCCGGAGCGTCTCTTTCAGGACCTCTTTCTGCTTGGCCTGTTCCTCCTCCAGAAGCGCCCGGTGGGAAACGACGATGTTTCGGCCCCGCTCGCCGTACTCGATGATCCGGAAGTTCAGCCGTTTCCCAATCCAGTCCACCGGCGTCGCCACGCGGAAAAGCCCCATCTGGGAGAAGGGGCAGAACCCCCGGACATCGCCGGCGACGCGGATCTCGAAGCCGCCCTTGACCTCTTTTTCGACGAGCCCCTCCACGGGAATCCCGCTGTGCGCCGCATCCGCAAGAAAGGTCCGGCTCGCTTCGCCGCTGCTGACCTTCGTCGTAAACAGTTTCTCGTTGTGCTGGGACGAGAGGAAATAGGCCCGGACGGTCTCGCCTTCCTTGACCGTCACGTTCCCCTCCGAGTCGAGAAACTCCCGCCGGTCCAGATAGCCCTCGTGTTTCCCGCCCACGTCGATGAAGACCCATTCCGGGGTGATCTTCACGATCATCGCCTCCACACGCTGGCCCGGCTTCAGCCAACCCTCGTCCATCCCGCTTTCGTCCAACAGTTCGGCGAAACTCTTCTCGTCGCCGGCCTCTTCCATCTTCTGATTCGTCTCCTCCATGGTTCTCCTCATGCGATAAATAAAATGTGCGGCATCTTGCCCCCGTCCCGGTGCCCTGTCAAGGGAATAAATGGGGACGGTTCTATTTTTAACCATTCTTGGTCGTTTTGGGTCGTCCCACTGGGTTTGTGACAGCGCTAATTCTATACTTAGACGTCACTTCTTGTGTAAAAGCATCGCCACCATATACCGACCGCCTCGTCATTTCCCCGGTCATGGCATCTTTCTCCAAAAGCATGCCTTTCACGAACTCCCTGTATTTCTTGCTTCTTTCCGATTCGTCCTCAGACAGCACTCTGTATATTGGATGTTCATCTACCAAGGGATTGTTCTTCCCATACGCATATATGTTGTAACTGCTCCACCGGTAATCTTTTGGATCAGTTACAATCTTCGCCCTCACAGAGTTTAATTCCACATAGCTTCCACAGGCCAGTAAATAATCATCTCTCGATATTATGATGCTCTTATATCTGTCCTGCCAGAAATGGCCAATGTGCTTGTATTTTTTCTTGTAGTGTTGAGCATATGACAGGTTTATTCCCTTCATGATCTCTGCAAGACCGCCGCCCATTTCATTGGGTTCGAGCACAAGATGGACATGATTTGTCATAAGGACGTAGTGATAAAGCTTAAATGTGTATTTTGCTTTGTACCGCGAAAGCAACTCCAGATACTTTTCGAAGTCTTCGTCTTCTTGAAAAATATCCTGGCGATTATTTCCCCTTGTCAATATGTGATAGATGTAATCCCCAGGCGCTATTCTTGCTGATCTTGGCATGGCAGATCATCTACCATAATTTGGTTACTTCGTCAATCAATTAGAACCGTCCCCATTTATTCTACGGGCTTCCTCAATGATACGAGAAAGCCTCTCTTCAAACTCCCCTCGATATTTGGTCCCACCAACCAAAGCACTGACGTTTATCTCGATAATCCTCTTTCCAGCCAACACTTGGGGGTCTTTACCCTCCGTAACCCTTAATGCCAGGGCCTCAACAATTGCTGTCTTCCCCACTCCAGCTTCGCCCACAAGGACAGGATTATTCTTAGAACGGCGAGCAAGGGTTTGAATCACATTAAGAAGCTCTTTTCGTCTACCAATAAATGGACCAAGTTTTCCTTCCCGCGCCTCACGAGTGAGGTCCCTCCCATACCGCTCAAGATAATGAGTACCAGTCGGAGTCACTTTGTGCTCGCCAGGGTGAACTTCAACTGGTGCCCGTTCCCCCCTTTGCCCGCTATCCATAAAGGCGAGAGCACGTTCTTGTAAAGCGGCTGGTTCAGTACCTGCCGATTTAACTACTTGGCTAATAATCCCTTGGGGGGCTTCCATTATGGCAGTAAAAAGATGAAGGCAGGATATCTCTTTTGAAGATGCCGCAAGCTCTTCTGTGCGATTGAAGACCCTTTTACATGCCTCACTTCGGTGGACAACTTTTTCAGTGCGCTCATAATTACCATCACCCAGTTTTTCCCGAAGCTGGCGTCTGAGTTGGGTAGAGTCGATTTCAAACTCACGAAGCAAATCTTCTATAAAGTCAGATTCTATTTGCAATGCCTGACGGTCTTGCGACTTCAGCCCGGCTTTTTCCGGATTGAGCATGAGCAATTTTCCAAGACTTAAGATGCCAATGAATACATGTTCTTTTTCTATAAACTGAGACTTCCCTGCCGCTGCCTCATTGGCTGCTATTTGCCAAGCAAAAGATGATCCTATGGAAAGGTTTTTCATTTTCGTCAACTCTCCAATTCGCTACTATATTGCATAATCCGTTCGCAACGCTTCAATCTTATCACGTGCTCCACCAAAGACAAAAACCAATTTGCGTGCAGGCGTTTATCCCTAAGCTTTCAGTAGAACCTTTCAATATAGGCATTATCCGCTGGCTTTCCCGATCTCGTATATTCAATCAAAATGTTTATTTGAGCAGCCCACTGTGGACAGACAATGCCGGTCCAAATAGATCTTTATTCGTAAATGACCCATAAATGATGCCGTTTCAGCCGCTCAGGCAATGCATAGAATAATTCGCTATCTGTTTGTCTTTCTCGCAACTCTTCAATCAATTGCAGTATGTCTTCAGATAGGACCTCTGTCATGATCAAATTACCATTTTTCAAAGCTAGTCGCGCCAGAAGACGCTCCCGGAAGTATATGGCCAAGCAAGGATCTTCGATGTTTTGCTGAATATAAAGCTGACCATAATCAAGATCGTAGGCCAAAAGATTGTGGTATCCGACACGATTGACAAAACAGCAGCCATTGTCAATATTGATTTTGTTTGTTTGCAATCCCGCCTGAATCTGTTCTAACGGTAAAGGCGAATGTCCGCAGAGAACCGGCTTTTTGCCATGATATGGCTTCTCTCTGCCCCAAAGCATGGAGTCGATACCCGCCTTGCCAAAAGGATCGGGAAGTGAAAAGTCAAACTCAGCGTGGACTAAAAAGAAGTCATCCAGTTCAAGGAATAGTGGAATGTTCCTAAGAAACGTCAGATATGGTTTTGTGTCGATGCCTGCAAAACTTTTCAATGTTGCCTGACCACCGTTTTCCATCCAGAGGTTAATATTTGCATCACATAGGACAGGATCACCCATCTTGTCGGACGCCCTGAGCCACATATCCTCATGGTTTCCCATCAGTGCTACAACTTTGCAATCCAGGTTCATGATCGTATCAAGAACGCCTTTACTGTCAGGACCCCGATCAATATAATCCCCAAGCAGGTAAAGCTCGTCCGATCCCCTGATCTGCAATTTCTCTATCAAGGCATGAAGCGTTTTACAGCATCCATGAATATCGGCAATGGCGCAGCGCATCAATCTTCATCCCCACAGCCCCAACGGAAAAGATGAGACGCAGGGTGGCTTTTTGCCCTGTCAATCTTAATCCGTTTGTTAAATTTAAATAACCCCCTCCCTCTCGAGGACCCTCCGAATTTCCTCAAATACCGCAGAAATACGTCCTTCGGGGAAGTGAATTTGGGATAAGCCGACAATATTGGAAAACTCCTTACATCCCTCTTCCAGAAGGATGATCGCTCTCTTAGGTCCCAATCTGCCTTGGAAAAGCCCGACCTCGTGGATAACATTCTCTCGTGCATGAAGAGCCTGGTCCATGTGCTCATCCTCAGCGGTTATGATTAAAAACGCAAACTCTGCCTCCGAAAGCATTGTTATTTACCCCGCTCTGAAGGTGTTTACCGGGAAAGGATTTGCGTGGTGTTTTAACCGGTGCTATAGGGGTGGGCAAAAGAGTGAGGTCAGGAATTGACCTTGGAAGATTGACCACCCTGACCAAGGAGGCAGGTCCGAAGGTTTCAGCGCCAAAGACCTACCCCCTTGAGACAAGGCAGACGAACCATACAGATACCTTTTCTTAGCACATTCGAGAGTATTTGGGAATACAAAAATGCCTTTACCTCTGGGATGATAGATTTTTTATCGGCAATAGGGCCTACATGTCCCCTGTATTTACCCCGCTCTGAAGGTGTTTACCGGGAAAGGATTTGCGTGGTGTTTTAACCGGTGCTATAGGGGTGGGCAAAAGAGTGAGGTCAGGAATTGACCTTGGAAGATTGACCACCCTGACCAAGGAGGCAGGTCCGAAGGTTTCAGCGCCAAAGACCTACCCCCTTGAGACAAGGCAGACGAACCATACAGATACCTTTTCTTAGCACATTCGAGAGTATTTGGGAATACAAAAATGCCTTTACCTCTGGGATGATAGATTTTTTATCGGCAATAGGGCCTACATGTCCCCTG
>MNZQ01000056.1 GCA_001873745.1 Syntrophaceae bacterium CG2_30_58_14 | reverse complement strand
AAAATTCCGAGTTTATCGAAGGGCTTTCCGGTGGAGGCGCGGACAAGGTTTGCAGTCACTGCGGCGGCGTCTCGTTGCAGCGCGTTCTGTCGAAAGGCGTCACCGCCAGAAGGGACGGAATCATCGGGGATCGGGGCGGGAAGACCTGCTGCGGCAGTGAAGATCGCTGCGGGGAGCCGGGAAGCTGCTGTCGGTAGAGGCGGCGGAGACAGTCCGTTTCATATTTAAAACAGGAGAAGAGAAGGAATGGAACAGAAAGATCAAGTAAGGATTGGGATCATCATCTGCGACCGCTACCACCGTTGCGCGGGCGGCAAATGTTTCCGGGCGCTGCGGGAGAGGGAAGGAGCCTTCAGCCTTTATCGTGACAGGGATGCGAGCCTGGTGGGTTATGCGACCTGCGACGGCTGTCCCGGCGGCAACATCGAGTATGCCCCGGAGGAGATGGTCCGCAACGGGGCCAACGTGATCCATCTGGCCACCGGTCTGATCGTCGGCTATCCGCCCTGCCCGAGGATCGGTTTCTTTCGAGATTTCATCCAGTCGCGATTTGGAATCGATGTCGTCTTCGGCACCCATCCGATTCCCCAGAAGTACTATCTGGTTCACCAGGGTCTTCATACCTGGGATGCCCCGTTCTGGAAGGAAATCACCCGTCATGTCATGGCCGACGAGGGTATCCGCCGCGCGTATGACTGAGCGTGAGCGATGGATGCGGATGCCTGATCCATCCGGAATGCCTCCTGCAGAGAGGAGAGATGGCCTGGCTATCCCCGGGAAAAATAAGATAGTTCAAGCCACATGGGCGGCGGTCCGATCAGGACGATTTGCAGACCATGTAGTCGTGAGCTTCGCGTCGTCAGCCGAAAATATGAAGATAAACGACATCAGAGATAAAAAGAGACAAGTGAAAACGAAACCGTTTTTATACCGCTATGTTTATGGACCGGTACCGTCTAAACGGCTGGGACGCTCTCTCGGCGTCGATCTGGCGCCGTTTAAGACATGCACCTATGACTGCATCTATTGCCAATTGGGAAGGACCACGGACAAAACGGCCGAACCGAAAGCCTACACTACGTCGGATTCGATTTGCTCCGAATTAGAGCGGAAGCTCTCTTTCGGCCCGCCGCCCGATTACATCAGCCTGGCAGGATCCGGGGAACCCACGCTCAATGCCGGCATCGGCGAGTTGATTGACAAGATCAAGGGCATGACGAACATTCCCGTAGCCGTTCTTACCAATGGATCCCTTTTGTGGCGGGATGAGGTCCGGGCCGCTCTCATGGCCGCGGATCTCATCCTTCCCTCCTTGGATGCGGGCGATGAAGAGATGTTCCAATACGTCAATCGTCCCCACAGGGATATTTCGTTTGAAAGGATGATCACCGGCCTCGTCGATTTTGTTCGCGTTTACCCGGGGGCTGTGTGGCTGGAGGTCTTCCTGCTCGCAGGCGTGACGGCAATCCCTTCGGAAATCAAGAAAATTGATGCGCTCCTCTGCAAAATCCGCCCGGAGCGGGTCCAATTGAATACCGCAACCCGTCCACCGGCCGAGGAATTTGCCTATGCCGTTTCCGAAGATCAAATGAAAGGCTTAAAAAAGCTGTTTTCAGAAACAGTCGAGATGATCAGCCGACAAGTTCCCGCCGAATCCCCCGATTTACAGACCGAACAGTCAACGGCCGACATTATTTCCTTGCTGAAAAGGCGGCCGTGCACCCTTGAGGGCGTTTCCTCCGGCCTCGCCATGCAGCCTGGAGAAGCATTGAAGCATCTGGACACGCTCTGCCGGGAAGGTTCGGTGACCGTGGTGCGCACGCATGATGGCGTATTCTATAAGACGAATGGGAAATAATTTTCGACTCATGAATCACCATAGTCCTATCGCAGCAGAAGGGTTGCCCTGTATCGCCGTCCCGGCAGTTTTCGCCGTCATCGCCCTGGCTTTCGGCTGGTGTATCTCGGCCGTCATTCTTTGTTTGCTGACACTTTTTGTTGTCTGGTTCTTTCGGAATCCGGAAAGAAAAATACCTGAGAACCCAAAGTTCATCATCTCCCCGGCCGACGGAAAAGTCCTGCGAATCGAAGACGTCGCTGATCATGAGCTGCTTGAAGGACCTTTGAAAAAGATCAGTATCTTCATGAGCGTATTCAATGTCCACATCAACAGGATGCCCTGTGACGGGGTCATTGAAAATATCCGTTATCATGAGGGTCGTTTTCTCTCCGCCAATCTTGATAAAGCCTCGCAAGATAACGAAAGGAATGACGTCTTGATCCGTATGCCCGATGGCCGGAAGGCGCTCGTCATTCAGATCGCCGGCTTCATAGCCCGGAGGATTGATTGCTGGGTAGCGCAGGGTATGTGCATTCAGAAAGGGGAACGCTTCGGCCTTATTCGCTTCGGATCACGGGTCGAGGTATTTTTACCCTATGACACCCATATCATGGTCTCCGCAGGCGACAAGGTCATGGGCGGCGAAACGCTGATTGGGGAGTTACCATGATCGGCAGAGATGTCTACAGAGATACTTAAAAAATTGGTCACGCTGTAAAAGAGGTCAACAGCAAAATGATGATGACAACCATACGTTGCCGGGAAAAATATGAGGAGGTTCAGACGTGAAAGCGGTTGTGACTTACCGTCCTATCGGCATTATCCATACCTCCTTCAAAGATATCGCGGGCATGCCCATCCATCCCGCCGGCGCCAAAGGGGTCGCAGGCAGAGTGGTCGTCGATGAAGCTTATCGGGAAGGGCTTAAAGATATTGGCGGATTCTCCCATGTTTTTCTGCTTTATCATCTTCACCTTTGCGATGGATATGCCCTTCAGGTCAGGCCGTTCATGGACGATAAGGTACATGGCATCTTTGCCTGCCGAGCCCCCAAGCGCCCGAACCCGATTGGTTTATCGATTGTGAAACTCGTCCGTGTAGAAGGGTCTATCCTTTATATCGAGGATGTGGACATCGTCGATGGGACGCCTCTTCTGGATATCAAACCCTATGTCCCCTTGTTCGATACGGCAACCGACGTCAGAACCGGTTGGTTCACCGACCGGGCGGACAGCGTTATTGATGCCCGCTCGGATGGACGTTTCCTATCATGAGTTAAGCCTCTGAAATAAGCGGTGATGCTGGACGATGGGCGCATCGTCGTAGCGGATTCCCGAAGCGGTCTGTGAGTACGGTGCTCTTGATCACACGGCAGCAAGGGAAACTTTATTGATATCAAAGCAGGGAAAACCATAGAGGGATAACACAAAGCCATATACAGTGGAGGAGACCGTGCCATTTGGCTTCAGAAGGAGAAGATGCTCTGCCGGGATCGACAAGAAAGGCGGGGCAGGAAAAAGACGAGGTATGGGAAGCTTTGGCCCCGGAGGGCCTCCCACAAATTGTATCTGTCCCCAGTGTGGCCTTGTCGTTTCCCGTGAGCCAGGTATCCCCTGTTTTCAGAGGAAATGTCCGCAGTGTGGGTCTTTTATGGCCCGTCAATTTCTGAAGATCAAACAGAATGGCCTGTAGGCTGAGCCGTGGAAAGCACGAATAGTCACATAGCGTTGCTCAAACAGGGGCAAAGAGTAGCCCTGATTGCAACGATTGTTGTACTCCTCCTTGCGATTGCCAAATTTGTCATCGGCCATCTCTTTGACTCCAGAATTCTCGTTGCAGACGCCTTTCACAGCGGGGTTGACGTACTCGCTATTTTTGCTTCCTGGTTCGGTCTCTGGCTGGCCTCCCGCAAGGAGAGCGCCAGGTTTCCCTATGGGCTGTACAAAGCCGAAACCTTTTTTACCCTTCTGATTGGCGTTCTGGTCATATGGGCTGGTTTTGAAAACCTGATTGAGGGGTACAGAAAGCTTTTTCTCCCGGCTCATCATCATGCATTCCCGATGCTGCCGGTCCTGGTAAGCGGCGTTTCCGTTTTCGTATCGTATATCGTCGCAAGGATGGAAAAAAAGACAGGCGCTTTGATCTGTTCCGGCGCCCTTCAGGCTAACGCATCCGAGGCCTTTCTCGACATCGGCACCTCATTGGTCGTTCTCGCAGGCATTCTCTTGGCGTATGCGAAGATTCCCTATATCGAAGGTGCCGTCGTGATGCTCATTGCCCTGCTCATCCTCAGGCTCGGGGCGAAAAACGTCTGGACGCCGATTCTGATTCTTCTGGACGCAAACCTTGACCCGGAACTGCGGGCAGGGATCGAAGCGAAAATTTCCGCCGTTGACGGCGTCAAGGGTGTGGGAGATGTAAAGATACGGCAGTCCGGACCCTATAAAATGGTGGAATGTAACATTGCAACGAGCCCCTCGTCCTCCGTATACAAGGCGCATGAACTTGCCGATAACATCGAAAATCTCATAGCGAGGAATTACAGCCAGATCGAGTCCGTTTTTGTCCATGTCGAACCGGTAAGGTTTGATACCCTGTCCGTTATTATACCGGTCGAAGAGATGAATGGGCTGGATTCAAAGATCCATGGCCACTTTGGCAGAGCGCCATACTTCATCATCCTGAAACTGGACGACAAAGGGGGAGCGGAGATTGAAGACTTCTATCACAATGATTTCCTGGGCGAAAAGGATCGCATCCATATCGGGGTCAAGGTCATCAAGGCCGTGATCAGGCATGACCTGAGCCTCGTTTTTACCCCCCAAATCGGGGAAATCTCTTTTTACATGCTGAAAGAGAATTTTATCGATATTTACAGGGTAGAGGCAGGTGCAACGGTGCGCGAGATGATAGCGCGCTATTACGACGGCGAAATAGAGCCGATCACAGCGCCGCATCCGGCAGAGGACTCGGAAGTCGAAAGACAAGAGCGGATTCCCGATCAGAGTAAGGTGAATACTCCCGTCTGGCAGATAAAGAACCGGCAAGGGGAATAAATATGGGTGCAATAAGACAGGTCTACTATAATCTCTTTTCCAGGATCTATGACCACATTATCCGTTTGCATTCCCGGGATCGACAAGGATCTCTCCGAAGGTTCATCACCGACAGAACGAGGGTATCCGCAGGAGACAGGGCACTGGACCTCTGCACCGGAACCGGCGCGGTCGCCGTCGAACTGGCGGAGCGCGTGGGGAAGGGCGGTTTGGTGGTAGGACTCGATTTTTCTTCCGGAATGCTTGAAAAGGCAAAACAAAAGTCGGTGAAATTGAATCTTGCGCAGGTTTGTTTTGTCCAGGCTAACGCCGCGCGGTTGCCCTTCAAGGACTCCTCATTCCGTGGCGTCACGTGCTCCCATGCCTTCTATGAGTTAAAAGGCTTCGAAAGAGAAATGGCCGTCGAGGAGGTGGCACGCATTCTTGAAAAAGGAGGCAGATTCTGCTTGATGGAGCATGTCCTACCCGAGAAGTTATTCTTAAGGGCGCTCTTTTATATTCGTCTCTTCTTTCTTGGCTCAAGGGATGTGAAGCAGTTTCTTCGGAACGAGGAATCCATATTCGGAAAAAGATTCAAAAACATCGCCAAGGAGATGAGCCCGACGGGACAATCAAAACTTATATACGCGGAAAAGGGTGAAAATATATGAAACACATAAAGTTGTATTAACAACAGCTTCTTGCTCGCGTCACATGCATATCAGGAGATAGCGATGCAGATAAAGACTCTTGAAGACCTGAAGCCCGGCGAGGGCGGGAGAATAGCTCAAATCGATGGCGGGCACGGTATGGTTGGTCGCCTTGCCGCCCTGGGCATCGGTTTTCTGCGGAAGGATGTGGCTGTTGGTATGCTGGCGCAAGCCTGCGCGGGGATAACAAAATAGAGCGGGTGGGGGAGCGCCATGCATACCTTTGACAATTTTGCCGAATATTATGACAAATGGTTCGAAACATGTCTGGGGAAATTTGTGGCTGATTGCGAGAGAGAATTGATCCTGGAGCTTGCCGGTCCGAAATCGGGAGAAAAGATACTTGATGTAGGTATAGGCACAGGTTTTTTTGCCTCAGAGATACTGAAATATCAGGTGGATATTATCGGTATGGACGTGTCAGAAAAAATGCTCGACATCGCGAGATCCAAGGGCCTGACAAATGTTTTTACAGGTGACGCCGCCGCGCTCGACTTTCCGGATGAGGCCTTTGATCTCGTCATATCAATAACCGCGTTCGAGTTCTTCCGCGAGCCCGAAAAGTCCTTATCCGAAATGATGAGGGTCTGCAAAAGAGGCGGAAGGGTGGTGGTCGGGACTCTCGGTTCGGGTTCATGGTGGGCGTTCAAGAGGAGGCGGGACTTGCACAGGGATCCTGATTCGGTATTCAGAGACGCCAGATTCTATTCATACAGGGAACTGAAGCATATGGCGGACAAATTCGGATCAACAACAACGATCAGAGGCGCTGTCTTTGTTCCGCCCTATAACAACGCCTTCTGCGTATCCGTGGGCAAACTGGTGGAAAAAGTTTGCCGAAGCCTCGTTCCTTTCTGGGGGGCTTTCCTGATCTTCAGGATAGATAAAAATTGACAGGAGGGCGTCATGGGAATCTCTGCTCAAATAAGCCTGTATCCACTCGGAAAAGAGAGTCTTTCCGAGGATATTTCTGAATTTGTAAAGATACTCCGGGCAAAGGGTCTGCAATGCGAAGTTGGAAAGATGTCAACAATATTGTATGGCGAAGCCGATGCGGTCTTTGACGCGCTCAAGGAGGCTTATTCTTACCTGGCGTCCCGCGGGGCATGTGTAATGATCTCGGCTATATCGAACGCCTGTCCGGTCTGAAATATTTAAACTGGGGTTTGCACCTTACTTCAGATCCTGGGTTTACTGTTTGAAAGCGCATGTTGTGTTGATTTGGCATCCTTCACCGATTTTTCCACACCAGCGGTTTCTTTTCGATAAATGCTGCAATGCCGTTCTGGGCATCTTCGGCCGTAAGATTCAAGGCAATGGTGTGCTTGGCATAATTCATGGCAGGGTCATCCGGCTGATCGATCTGGGCGTAAAAACCCTGCTTGCCGATGGCCAGCACAAAGCGGCTGGCTTCGGCGATCTGAATGGCCAGTTTTTGGGTTTCTCCGGGCAGGTCTTCAAGCGGCACGACGCGGTTAATCAGGCCCAGTTCCTTTGCTTCCGATGCCGGGAAAAACCGGCCGGTAAGCAGCATTTCCATGGCAGCCTTGCGCCCGATGGCACGGCTTATGGCCACCATGGGGGTTGTGCAGAACAGTCCGATTTTGACGCCGGGCGTGGCAAACCTGGCACCTTCCTCTGCCACCGCCAGATCACACCAGGCCACAAGCTGACAACCGGCAGCAGTGGCAACCCCCTGAACCTGGGCAATGACCGGCTGGGGGATAGCGTGAATCATCTGCATCATCTGCGTGCACTGGTCGAAAATAAACTTGTATTCCTTCGCGCCCTGTCCCCGCATCTCGAATAGGTCATGTCCGGCGCAGAAATGTTTTCCGGTGGCCCGGATGACGATGACCTTGATCGATTCTTCCGATGACACGGCCGTCAGCAAATGGATCATTTCACCGATCATTTTTTTGGACAGGGCATTGATTTTTGACGGATTGTTCAATGTCATATAGCCGACAGGTCCTTCCGCGGAAAAAAGTATCTCTTCATAATCCATAGAAAATCCTCCTTGTTATCCCCGACATGCCAGGCCAGGTTTTATAGTTTGATATGCTCAGTCTCACTGATTGTTTTTGAAAAACAGGCATCATCTCCGACAGAAATCTCCTGAAAAGTCTTCCTACTGTCGCACATTGTCAGCTCCCGAAGCAAAGTTACAGCGCCTACCTGAAAAACGGGGAGGGGCAACCGGTGTCTCGTCCAGCAAATGCCCGGAAACAGCGGCCAAAACCCGCCATTCCCGGATGAGCGCCCGTTAATTGCTATTCATTGACTTCCGCTCAGACGTGTTCCCAAATTACCAGAGATTGTTTACTTGCCGCAGACTGACGCGTGGCGCCTTCTCTTTTCTTCAGTGAGCTGACAACATCGGCAGTGACAAACTCTATCGCGTTTGCTTCACAGAAACGCACACATTGAGGATCTCCACCGCACAAATCACATTTGAAGACTTTTCGCGTTGTCTTATTGTAATTCATCGCGCCGAAAGGACAGATGCTGACACACAAACGACAGCCGATACAGACATCGTAATCAACCTTTAAAAATCCGAATTCCTTATCTCTGGAAATGGCGCCCACCGGGCAGACACTTTGACAGGGCGCATCCTCGCACTGCTGGCAGATCATCGGAATATATCGGCCTTCATCCTCCCACTTAACCACTTGAATCCTACTTTTTGCCGGGTTTGACACACCCTCATGCATAACAGAACAAACGAGTTCGCAGAGGCGACAGCCGGTGCATTTGTCAGAATTAACCGTCAGAAATTTCTCCATTCT
Organism: Syntrophaceae bacterium CG2_30_58_14; assembly: GCA_001873745.1. Taxonomy (GTDB): domain Bacteria; phylum Desulfobacterota; class Syntrophia; order Syntrophales; family UBA5619; genus UBA5619. The sequence continues at coordinate 9,422 of MNZQ01000056.1, read as the reverse complement.
TCTCTCCTCTGTTTTTATCTAAAGCAAATGGGTAGGTTCTTTGTCCAGGCCCAGGCGCTTTAAAGTTTCTGCCGTCGGGACACCGTCGTTATCCCAGCCGTGATGTTTGTAGAACTCATCTACCATGATTTTAAACTTGTCCCGGTCAATCTTGGCGCCGATAATATCCGGCGCTCCCCGACGGCAGGGCTCATCAAAATACCGATGGTTGAGCGTATCGCCCTTGACGAGGTCGTTGCGTGTAAGCCCCTCTCTCAGATTGAAAAGTCTCTCGATGTTGTTACACCTCTCGGCAACGTCCCAAATCTCTTTGGGGGTAAACTCAAGACCGGTGTTGTAGTAAATTGCCTTGGGCCAATCCTCGAAATTAGGCAATGTCGCCCCTAAAAACACGGTGTGATATTTGCAAATTCCAAGACAGTCAACCGCCATGTAGCAGTTCTCCTGCCAGAAAACTTCCCATGCTTTCCCTATATACTCCATGTGGTCCGAAGACAGGGGGCCATCGTAGGGAACCGGGCTGCCGTAAATCTTTCGCAGCACACTCTCGGGAAGATGATACAGGTCGATGGCTGGTCGACTCCGCAAATGGTCGGAGCCGCGGGAAGCGGTCGCCACATTAAGGGCGAGAGCTGGCGTTCCGCGCTCATCGGAATGGAGGTTGCTCATTCCTTTGACCTGGATGAGATAATCGAAAGAATTCTTCCCGATTTTTTGGGCTGCCGGAATGCCCCCTTCAGCAAGAACATCGCCTAACCAACCTTTGCGGGTGCAGATTCGGTGGACCATCTCCAGTAACGCTTCATCGTTGCCGAAGCGAAGCTCAAGGCCATCGGTTTCCTTATTTGTGATGATCCCCAATTCGTATAGCTCCATGGCCCAAGAGATTATACTGCCGATTTCAAGGTTGTCGACGCCGTACTGATTCACCAGATGGTTGCCAGTCAGGACCGTTTCGGCGCTCTTGCAGTCCGGCTCACCGCCGAAGGCGCCAAGGGACGTATATTCCGGCCCCTCACCGTATTTCCCGGCATAAGGGCCTGACGGAATCTTGTACTGGGCGCGGCAATGCACCTGGCAGCCAAAACAGCCTGTCATGTGATGCGGCCCAATGGTTTTGGTGGCGATGTCATCAATTGCTTCCGGTTCAATTTCGTCGGCGTTCTCCATCTGATTAAACTGGAAGTTACGGGTTCGAATGCCGCCCCAGCTATTGGTCGCTCCCCAGATAAAAGGCGTTCCCAATGTGCCTTGGGTTTTATTAACCTTGGCGGTGGTGATCTGTTCGATGAATTTTTTGTTAAACTCCAGCGCCTCAAGGGGGTGTGCAATTTTGATGTCCATCGTACCGCGGGTTGCGATAGCTTTGAGGTTTTTCGAGCCCATCACACATCCCATGCCGGTGCGACCGCCGGCATTTTTAATTCCGGTCATCACATTGGCATACCGTACAAGATTTTCACCTGCCTGACCGATGACGGCGCTTTTAACCTCTTGATCCCCCAACTCATCGCGAATTGCCCATTGGGTGTCCGTGGTTGTTCTTCCCCACAGTTTTGCGGCATCGCGGATTTCAATTTGGCCATTGTGTATCCACAGATAAATCGGTTTTTCCGCTTTACCCGTAATAACCAGATGATGGAATCCGGCCCACGCCAGTTCCGGGGCGAAAAATCCCCCCATATTGGCGCTGCCCAAAAGACCGGTAAGAGGGGATTTGGCCATGAAGTGTGTTCGCGCTGTGGCGGAAGCGCAAGTGGCGGTCAGAAAGCCGCCGCTGACGATTAAAGGGTTTTCCGGGCTAAGCGGATCGCAGCCTTCCGGCGCGTTGTTGTAAAGCAGATAGGCATCCAAACCACGGCCGCCTATGAATTTCTTTCTTACTTCCAAAGGAATTGGTTTAATCTCTGTTTTGCCGGTAGAGAGATCAATGTATGCAATTTTCCGATCCAATGCCATTTCGCGTTCCTCCTTAATCTATTTGGAACCGTCTTTAGACGCTTCTAATTTTTGGGCCCGTATGTTTTCGGCTAACTTGCGGTTAACTTCCCAGACCGGGCCGCGAATTCTCGGCAGTTCCGGCGTCACCCAGAAAAGTCGATAAGCCATTCCACAGGTCGGGCAGGTGATCTGCTGGCTTCCGGCGGCAGGCTCCATTCGCCCCATACAACTGGGGTTATGGCATCTGACCTTACCAAATGTCCGTGTCTTGCGAAGCGATTCCGATACGGAAAACTTTTCATTTTCTTTTGCCATATTCACACTCCTTGATTTGTGGTTAATTTTGGTAAGAGCTCATCGTAGAGGAGCTCACTATACTAAGGCTTTTTCCGATGTCAAACCATTTTTTTCAAAGCGCCTGTTTTTTGTCTTGACAACAGGATATCTTCAGTGTAGCACCGCCCCAGTGCAATAAATCTAATACGCAGTCCCGTCCGACCTGAAGCGGGTCAAAATGTAAACAAACTATTTTATTGGATTTCACAAAGGCAGCGTAATGGAAATAAGGCGGGAACAATTGCTGGTCGATCCAGAAAAATGTACCGGGTGTCAACAATGTTTGATTGCCTGTTCGATGAAACACCATGGCAATGTTAATCCACATTTAGCCATGATCAAAATCCTCAGACTTGAAAGCCAGAAGCTTAACATTCCCGTCATCTGCATGGCGTGCGATGACGCCCCCTGCATTAAGGTGTGCCCCATGAATGCGCGGGTGCGGCAGACAAACGGAACCGTTGTAACGAATACAGATGTTTGTATCAGTTGCAGGGCATGCGTTTATATCTGTCCGGTCGGCAGCCCAGTGGTAAACCCTTACACAGATCAGACAATGACCTGCGATATGTGCAAAGACGATGAGGCCGGGCCCTGGTGCGTCATCGCCTGCCGCGAAGGGGCGATGAGGGTCTGTGAAAGCGATGCACTAGCAAAGGGAGTGGCAAGAGAGCGGGCGGGGCGATCAAGAGCTATATATCCAAATAATTAGGATGAAGACACCATGAAAGTCGTTATTATTGGGAATGGGATTGCTGGCAATCAAGTGGCCCTTTCGCTGCGGGAAAGGGCCAAGGAAACCGAGATTTGCATCCTTTCCGCTGAGACAGTTCCGGAATATGATCCGTGTTCGCTTCCGTATTTTCTCGGCGGCAGTATTGAAAAAAAGGATGTTTTCAAAAAAAATATTGAGGATTATCAGCAGCTCAACATTGATATTATGTTCAATAGCAAGGTTGTTTCCATTGCTCCGGAGGCAAAATGCGTCACAACCGATAAGGGGTTGGAAATCGGCTACGATAAACTCGTGTTGGCCCATGGCGGCGATCTTTTTATTCCGCCGATTGAGGGGATTCGCAACGCGGGCGTATTTAGCTGCAAGCAGATGGTCGAAACCGAAAAGCTGGAATCTCACAACGGGTGCAGAGCGGTCGTTATCGGATCCGGGGCTATCGGGATAGAGGCGGCGGAGGCACTAAAGAAAAAGGGGTATGAGGTTCATATCATTGAGCTCCTCGGATGGATTCTGCCCGTCCTGTTTGATGAACCCACCGCCAGGAGACTGGAAGCGGCGATGGAAAGGCATGGGATTCATGTTCATACCGGTGAAAAGGTTCTCCGGATTAAAGGGGATACAAAAGTTACGGGCGTCGTAACGGATAAACGGGAGATCGAATGCGATACGGTTGTAGTTGCCACGGGCGTGGTTCCGGGAACGGCGCTGGCCAAAACCGCGTTGATAGAAACGGGGCGCGGCATCCAAGTCAACAGAAAGATGGAAACCACCGTTTCGGATATCTATGCCTGCGGGGACTGTGTGGAAACCTTTGATTCCTGCACCGACGAGGTGGTTATGTTTCAGTTGAAACATAACGCGATCGAGCAGGCGCAGATAGTGGCAAAAAACATTTTGGGAGACAATATCAAATACCTCGGCGCCTATGCGTTCGCGCGAGTACATTTTTTTAATACCCATGCCGCCACCTTTGGAAAAACCATGCGGGCGACTGAGTGCCTTCTGGGGAAATCCGAGCTTATCGAAAAGGAAAGTGGAAAGGATTACTTGCGGGTTGTTTTGCTGGACGGCAAGGTGATCGGCGGGCAAGCCATCGGCAAGTATGCCGACGCCATTGGATTATTTATAGGGGCTATGTGGCGAAAAGACGATATGGACCGATTGAGAGGCAAATGGAACAAAATTCCGCAATCAGGAGCCGCCTATTCGTGGCCCCTGATCCGGTTGGGTCAGATTATCGGACCCGCGGCCCATGGCTGACAAACCATCCGCACGGTGGTCCAGGGGCGGGAGATGTTCACTCGCTTTCATTGACGGACCTACAGGTGTGGGCAAAACGACCCTGGCACGCTATCTGCCGAATCGCCAAGGCCGGTTTTTCACATCGAAGGTTACCGTTCCCATACTGATTGCATTTCTGCGACACAATAGGGGGATACGGGTAGCAGATATGCTGTCCGCAACTCTTTTGAGTGAAGCCTCCTTTTGCTCATCTCCCGATATCCAGTGAAGATTATCTCTATTTTACAGACAAGTCGTTCCTGGCATGGATTATGATTATCCCCCTGTCGGTACGAGATTATTCCGCCGCTATCGCTGCATATTCAAACGACGCCGGTGATCGGCGGCGAATCATTCATCATAAGACACTGTGGAGGTTTGAAGAGAGATGAACTGTGGAGAAAAGAAGAGCGGTTGCGAAGCGGTCGGTGGACATGCCGCCGATGACAAACTCAAGATGTTCACGGAGGACGAGGCGCTTGTCCGTCGCCTCTCCAAGATCAAACACAAGATCCTGGTTCTATCTGGAAAAGGCGGCGTGGGGAAAAGCACCGTTGCCGTGAATCTTGCCGTAGCCTTGGCCATGGAAGGCTGGAAGACGGGTCTTCTGGACGTCGATTTCCACGGCCCCAGCGTTCCCATGCTCCTGCACCTGAAGGGGGAGCTTTTCAAAGGGGCGGACGGAGACGGGATACTGCCTGTGGAAAGCAGCTATGGGATCAAGGTCGTTTCCCTCGGATTTGCCCTCGGCGATTCGGATGAGGCGGTCATCTGGCGGGGCCCGATGAAGATGGGTGTCATCAAACAGCTCATCTCGGATGTGCAGTGGGGCGAACTGGACTATCTGATCGTCGATTTTCCGCCGGGAACGGGGGACGAACCCCTTTCCGTGGCGCAGCTCATCCCCGAAAGCGACGGCGCCGTAATCGTCACGACGCCCCAGGATCTCTCCCTTCAGGACGTGCGGAAGTCCATCAATTTCTGCCGTCAGCTCAAGATTCCCGTTCTGGGGGTGATCGAAAACATGAGCGGGCTTGTGTGTCCGCACTGCCAAAAAATGATTGAGGTCTTCAAGAGCGGCGGAGGGGAAGCCATGGCCAAGGAGATGGGCGTGCCCTTCCTCGGCCGAATCCCGATGGACCCGCAGATCGTCGGGGGGTCCGATGAGGGAAAGCCCTTTGTCTATCATCACAGAGAGACCGAGTCCGCCCAGGCATTCATCCGGGCGATCCAGCCCGTTTTGCAGTTGCAGGAGCAAAGCAAACCTGAGACAGGCCGGATTTCCCGGATGCCTCAACCCATCAAGGAGAAAGAAATGAAAACACTGAAGATCGCTGTTCCCACGGCGGCCGGCTCTCTGTGCCAGCACTTCGGCCATTGTGAGCAGTTCGCCCTGTTCGACGTGGATGCGGACAATAAAACCATCCTGAAAACGACCATGGTCACCCCACCGCCCCATGAGCCAGGGCTTTTGCCCACGTGGCTGCAGGAACAGGGGGCCGATCTCATCATCGCCGGCGGCATGGGATCGAGGGCGCAGGAACTGTTTGTCGGCAAAGGCATTCACGTGGTCACCGGCGCCTCGTCGGAGCTCCCGGAAAAGGTGGTGGCCGAGTACCTCAGCGGCGAGCTGACGACCGGAGCCAATGTCTGCGATCACTGACAAGGAAGGTGACCGGCATCCCATAGGCTTGGTTCCCCGAAGGATGTTTGGATCGACGGAGCGGCTGCGGCGATAAACAGGAGACCTGAGGAAGCGATGGTGGATTATTGGAACGGAAAGACCCCCTGCTGGGATTTTCTGGGGTGCACGGAACAGATGCATCTGCATTGCACGGCCTATTTGCACCGGGAGCGGCCCTGCTGGGAGGTTGCCGGCACCCAGTGCAGGAAGATCCTCGATTTCGAGTGGGAATGTCGGGATTGCAAGGTTTTCAAGTTGTATGACCATAACGATGAGAGACTGTAAGATAATGCATACATTGCAGAAAGCAGAGGTGTGCCCATGAGAAGAGGGAAAGGCGCCTTGCGCCACCCTGTTGGACTGTCGGTGTCTCTTTTTATGATTCTGCCGCTGTGGTTCCTTCTTTTTTCCACGCCGGCCTTTTCCAAAACAGAAGAAAAAAGCCAATGCATCGCCTGCCATACGAATGCACGGAAACTTCTCGAAATTACGAGAATCATAAGACAAACTACTCCAAAGCCGCAAAAATCCCTATTGACGAAAGGCGAGGGGTGAGGTGGCGCTTTGGCTCCGTTGGAGCCAAACGAAAAGATTTTTGTAGACATCGATTTTCTGAAGGACGATCCCCATGGAGAACTCGCCTGTACTTCATGCCATGGAGGCGATGCCTCCAACCCCGATTGGAAGACAGCACATAAAGCTGTTGTAAAAGATCCTTCCTTTGCAAAACCCGATCTTGCCTGCGGGAAGTGCCACGAGGAGATCGCAGCGGCAGCGCCCAAAAGCCTTCATGTTACGCTGGCGCCGTACTGGGACGTCTTGCACACCCGAATGGGCGCCACTGGCCAGACGACCTTGAACAAGGTAAACGAAGCATTCGATAACCACTGTTCGAGTTGCCATTCGAGTTGCGGGCAATGCCACATCAGCCGTCCGGATTCGGTCGAGGGGGGATTCGTCAGCGGGCATTTTTTCAAAAAGCGCCCGGACATGGAGGCAAATTGTACAGCTTGCCACGGCAGCAGGATTCAAAATGAATATATGGGCAAAAATGAAGGTTACCCTGCCGATATCCATTATACAAAGTTAAACATGAACTGCAATAAATGCCACTTTGCAAAAGAAATGCATTCCGCAAATGGTCATGCGAAAAGTCGTTATCTGACGGATACACATCAAAAATGTGAGAACTGCCACAAGGACACTGTTTTGAAAAAATCTTCCGAGATGCACGGCACGCACCTGAAAAAAGTGGCCTGTCAGGTTTGCCATTCCGTGGCTTACAAGAATTGCTATGGATGTCATGTTGGAAAGGATCCGCAGGGCGTTCCGTACTATCAAATCGACAAAACAGACATGGCTTTTAAGATCGGGAAGAACATTTTGCAATCCAAGGATCGTCCGTATGCGTTTGCGCTCGTGCGGCACGTGCCGGCCAATCCAAATCTGTTTGATTATTATGTGAAAAATGCATTTCCGAATTTTAACCGGGTGCCGACGTTCAAGTATGCTACGCCGCACAACATACAGCGTAAGACCCCGCAAACAGCGTCGTGCAACCATTGCCATGGGAACAAAAAGCTATTTTTGACAAAAGATGATGTTTCGCCAAATGAATTAGAAGCAAATGCAAAAATTATTGTTAGGGATGATGAAATTCCACCCAAACAATAGATGGAGGTTTAAAACAATGCTTCCCGGAAACGATGTTTGTCAGTTAATCGTTCAATAAAAAAACCAAAGGAGGAAAGTGTTATGAAGAAGAGTTGGCGTTTATGGTCAAGTATGTTCATGCTGGCCGCAGTGTTGGTTTTCACAGGCTGTGCTACAACACAATCCGTTGTGTCCGGTCCATTAACCACCGAACAAATGGTGACACAAGCAAAAGCAGCGGTTCCTCAACTCACGGTTGCTCAGGCGAAAATGAACATCGAAAAGGGTGCGTATAAAGTCGTTCTGGACGTTCGCGAACCCAACGAATTTCGAGCCGGACACATTCCCGGCGCGATCAATGTTGCAAGGGGTTTGCTGGAATTTCAAGTCGGTGGGAAAGTTTCTGACAAATCCACACCTATTCTAGTGTATTGCAAAACCGGCGGACGCGGATGTCTCGCAGGGCAGACACTTCAGAACATGGGCTATAACAATGTGACCAATATGGATGGCGGCTGGATCGAATGGGAAAAGGCGGGCTATCCGGTAGAGTGATTTCCCGATCTGCTTGCGATGCAGGTTCTTGCGTTTCCGCCATGGCTGAGTTGCGCGCAATTTTTCCGGGGTTAAGGCTGGGGGTAAGGGCGACCTCCAGCCGCCCCTATGCAAAAGATCTGAATGCACCATCGACGGCGCAATTGCTATCACCCTGCGGTTGGGGTATAGTGACCCCGCAGGGGCTCGGACGCATCGGCGATGAGCGGGACCCAATAACCATGCAAAGGAAAGCGGTCAGGTATGTCAGAAAAAAAGTTGGTGTTTAAAGTGTCCGATGTCGAAGGAAAAATCGCGCACGGCGGCGCCGCCACCGTCAGGATCTTGATCGATGAGATCGGCTGCGGGGCGAAGAATTTCTCCCTGCTGGTCAACACGATGACGGCCGGGTTGAATTGCAATGTCACCGGCGCCGGACACAGCCATGAAGAGGAGCACTGCCTGTTCGGCCTTTCGGGAAGCGGCGGCATATCGGTGGACGGTGTGAAATACGATGTCGGACCGAATACGGCTGTGTTTATTCCCACCTGCGCGATGCATTATGTCTGGGCCAATGAAGGGCAGGACTTCACTTACATTATCGTCTATTCCCCACCGGGCCCGGAAAAAGCATTGTAATCCCCCTGACGGGGTGAATGTGCCGACCCGGCATACCCCGCAGACCGTGGCCGGTGGAAGAGCCGGCCCGGTGCAGCGGGGTGCAGAGGGTTAGAGCCCCTTCTTCTCGAACCAGTAGAAGAGGGCGATAAATGCCGCGACCAGGATGACGATGACGATCCAGTGGTTGATCCCCAAAACGGCTGGCAGGGTGATCTTTCCGAAATCACCCCAGGTCAGGACCGTTTCCTTCATCAGGGGATACGCCTCGGCGTAGAGCCCCGCCCCGAGGATCATCCCCAGCAGACCGAAGGCGCTGTCGTAGCGTCCCTCTCCCAAGGCCCCCATGGCCGTGGCGGGACGGTATCCCACGATGCCCCAGCCGATCCCGAAGCGACCCTACCACATCGGCGGCACGGCGACAGCTTGGCTGTTTCATAGACTTTTTCCAGGATATCTTCTTTTTCCATTCCGTCTCCTCTCTTTACTTGGCCCTGGCCCTCTCGATGATTTCGGCGATGCCCAGGACTTCCAGGGCGTCTTCCAGCCCCTGTTATTTACCCCGCTCTGAAGGTGTTTACCGGGAAAGGATTTGCGTGGTGTTTTAACCGGTGCTATAGGGGTGGGCAAAAGAGTGAG
>MNZQ01000030.1:17738-28140 GCA_001873745.1 Syntrophaceae bacterium CG2_30_58_14 | reverse complement strand
GATGGTGTCGTAGCGAGGTTTCGCATTGGGCCTGAGCGCCTTGTACAGGGCTTCGCGGGTGAGACCAGATGCCTTGGCGATCTCGTTCATGCCGCGCGCCCGGGCGATGTCGCCCAATGCGGCCGCCAGCAAGGCCGGATCATTCGCCTCCAGAATGTCCGTCAGATAGGCCGCAATCGCCGCCTTGCTGTCGAGATACGGCGCTGCGTCGAACTCGGGCAGGTCTGCCACCTTGATGCGTTGGGTCATGGTCGTCTCCTTCAATCAATCCAGCCGCGCAGCCAGTGCCTTGGCGCGCTTGATGTCGGTTTTCTGGGTACGCTTGGATCCGCCCGCGAGCAACACGATCACCTGCGCGCCGCGCTGCACGAAATACACGCGCCAGCCTGCGCCCACATGAATACGAAGCTCCAACACGCCCCCGCCAACCGGTTCCACGTCCCCCATCAAGCCACGCTCCAGACGCTTAATGCGCGCCACCACCACCCCGCGCACCGCCACATCGGACAGGCCGTCCAGCCATTCTGTGAATTCGGGCAAAGGCTTAATCGAGAACATTACACAAGTGTAATCGTTCGATTACATATTGTCAAGCAGGATTCACCGCATTTGGCTCCCCGCACCGCTTTCGGCACGGGCGAGGTATAACGCCCATTAGAGAGATTGTCAAAGACGCACTAAGCTCTTTATATTCATTTGGTTGTGCCGTATATCGCGTTTTATCACGGCATCTTATGCGGATCGGCATAAAATTCTCCGGAGTCTATCAAAGGGCGTCGACCAACAACTTGCAAGTGGCGGTTTGACCATATCATAAATTCTGTAAAATTACGCCATTGATAACGACTTGAAATCTTGCATTTTCGTGAAGGGTAACGCTTTACTGACTACAGGAAGCAGTGCATCCCCCCTATCGCGTGAGAATGTTAGCCTAAATAATTGAAACTTTCAACCGGAACTCGGTGAATTTCCTCTCCCTGTCGTTCCAGCGCATCGCGGAGGAGTTGGACGGGGTGGAGGACCTTAAGGCCGGTCAGGTGGCGGATCTGCATCCGGCACCCTTCGCAATCCGTCAGGATGATATCGGGCTTCATCCGGGCGATCGCCTCCGTGAGATCCTTCCCGATCTCCTCGGCGATGGCGAACTTCTCTTTCTTGAAACCGTACAGCCCTCCCAGGCCGCAGCACTCCGCCTCGACCAGACTTACATCCAGCCCCGGGACCCGACGGAGCAGTTCCAGCGCCGGCAGGCCGATGTCGAGGGAGCGGAGGTGGCAGGGGGCGAAGTAGGCCGCCTTCAGCGGAATGGGCTGGAAGGTTGCCGCCGGTTTCCCCTCCTCGTGGAGGCCAAGCAGGTACTCGCAGATGTCGAAGAGGCGTCGCGCGAGCTCCTCCGCGCCGGGGAGATGGAGGAGCGGGCCGTACTCGTGGCGGAGCATCAGGCCGCAGCTCGTCGAGGAGAAGACAATGTCGAGCCCCCGGACTGTTCGGAGCAGAAAATCGACGTTCCGGCGACCCATCTCCCGCGCCCTCCGGAGATCCCCGACGCCGAGGCGCGGGATCCCACAGCAGCGCTGGGGCGGGACGACGACCTTGAGACCGTGCGCCTCCAGGATCTCCACGGCGGCCTTTCCCACGTCCGTCTCGTTCGTGTTCGTGAAGCAGCCATAGAAATAGGCAACCTCCGGGCCGCCGCCTTTCGGCGCCTGCCGGGTGCGGAACCACCGGCGGAAGGTGGGATGCTCGTAGGCGGGGAGGGCCCGTCGCCGGTCGATCCGGAGCAGCGCGTCGAGGAGCCACCGGACGACCTTTTTCTTCAGCAGCGGGTTGACGATCTTCGAGTAACGGGCGGCCATTTCGCCGAAGAGGTCGCTCCGGACGAGGAGCCAGTCCCGGAAGGTCCGACCGCGCTCGTCCAAGTATTTCGCCTTGGCCATCATGTTCATTTCGGAGATGGGTACGCCGGCGGGGCAGACCGTGTCGCAGAGGCGGCAGCCCGTGCAGAGGTCGATCCAGTCGTCCACGGAGGCCTCGGCGGCCGAGCGGAAACGCTGCGCCCCCGGCCCTGCCTGCTTCGGTCCCGGGAAACGGGGCGTCACCCGGGAGACGGGGCAGGCGGCCATGCAGGTCGCGCACCGGACGCAGACGTCCGGGAGTTTCGTGAGCGGGACCGGTTTTTCTTCTTTCGTCATAATGCAAGCGCCTTCTTTGCGGCCAGGAAACCCGTGGCGATGTCGATCCCTTCCCGTGATTTCTCCTCGATGGCCTGGTGATGGGCCAGGATCGATCCCGCCGCCCGGAGGTTTGCGAGAACGACCCGTCCCAACGTATCGACCGGGCGGAGATCGGCGTCGGTGACGACCCCGGCGCGGTGGATCGGATGCGCCTCCGGTTCGAAGAAACGTTCCCCAAACCACTGGCCCCGTTCTCCGGGCTGGAAGACGGGAATGTCGAAAACGGGTTCTATAATCCGCTCCATCTCCGCCCAGAGACCGCCGCCCAGGAAGCGGCCGGTGGCGAGAATGAAGCGATCCGCGCGGTATTCGGCGACGAGCGGCGGGTTATCGATGCGGATCCCCTCACACCGGCCATCCTTGACCACCGCGCCGGATACCGGATGCCCCATCCGAAAGGTCGCCCCCTTCGCGATCAGCTCCTCCCGGAAGCGGTGGAAGATTCTTGTGCCGGGGATCGACGGCGGGAGCATTGGGATCTCGAAAACCCTGGCGCCGGTGATGGTCTCCAGCGTTTTCAGGACCGCGGCGGGGTCCCGGAGGCCGAGAACCGCAGGGAGGCCGATGAACCGCTCTCCCGCCATCTGCTGGCGGATCGCTTCGCCGAGACGCTCCCGGAAGGAGGTCTCGTCCATCAGGCGGGCGAGTGCGGGTGCGGTCAGACCCTCCAGGCCGTAGCGGGGGAGCGGCAGGGTCACCCCCCGGCATTTCATGTGGAGCGACACCGTATCGCCTTGAAAATCCTTGAAGCCGCGGAAGCCGACGATCAACGTCTCGGCCGGGGTCATCGCGGCGCCGGCGGCCATCGTGACGGGGATGAGCCAGGTGGGGCGCATCGTCCCCGCGCCTGTGGGGAGAAGAGAGTTCCCCCGGCCAGCGGCGGCGAAATTGTAGGGCGGCGGGAAGAGTTCTTGGAATGCGGCGATGGCGCTTTCGATCCCCTCCCATCCCGTTCGGGCGTAGGGGTGTTCCGGGTGGGACGCGATCCAACGGGAGATCCCCTCCTCCATCTCCGTGTCGGGCGGGATCTCCCCGAGAAGGTCCACCGTATTCCCGAAGAGGGTGAGCGCGCCCATCCCCCGGCCGACAATGAGGACCTTCGCGCCCATTCCGATTGCCGTCCGGGCGGCCGTGAGCCCGGCGAGGCCGGTTCCGATGACGATGAGGTCGAAGCGCTTCACGCCTCACCCCCGCCCGGTCCGCCGGGTTCTGCGGGGGTCAGGTTGAACAGCCCCTTATAGATCGACTCGATCAGCTCCTCCTCCTTGAGGGATCTCCCCCAGAGGACGGGGCGGATGCCCTTCCAGCGCTCTTCGAGAAAACCCTTGAGAATGCGGTTGGAGCCGCCGCGATGATCCGCTTTGCTCCGTTCGTTGAGAAGTCCGAGGAGGCGGTAAACGCAGAACCCCCCCTGGCAGGTCCCTTTGGCGAGGCGGGTGCGGTGGAGGATGTCCTGGAGCTCGCGCACCTTGCCCTCCCGCAGGATCGCATCCACGGCCTCCCTGGGGACGAGCTCGCAGTCGCAGAGGATCTCCCCTTTGGCCGCCGGGGTCTGTCGCCTCAGCCGAAGGAGGCGGTCCTTCAGGGTGTGTCCGTGGCCGGCGCCGGGGAGACGTTGAACGTGGGTCGAACAGGGGACGTGCAGCCCCATCCGTTCGCAAATGAAATCGGCCGTTTTTTCCGCCATCAGCCGGTAGGTCATCAGTTTCCCGCCGGTGATCGTGACAAGCCCCGCGGGGCCGCTGCAGCTCCCGTGGTCGATCAGCGCGAAGCCGCGGCTGATCGTTCGGTCATCGTTGGTCCCCTCCGATTGCAGGAGAGGGCGAACGCCGGCATAGGCCCTCGTGAAGCGCTCCCCCTTCAGGTCAGGGATCATCCGGGAGAGTTCGTCGACCAGGAAGGTGACCTCTGCGGGGGTGACCTCATAATGCTCCGGATCCTCCGCCCGCAGGGAAGTGGTGCCGAGGATGGAGACGGTGTCGTTGGGGACGATGATGTCGCCGCTGGCAGGGGGGCGACAGCGGTTGAGGACCCGCTCGCTCAGGCGGGTGTTGGTGATCAGCATGGAGCCCTTGGAGAGGGCGAGGCCGATTTGCAGGCCGGCCATCCGGAGGATATGGTTGGCCCAGGCGCCGGTTGCGTTGATCACCCAGGTCGCGGCGATGGCGAACGCCTCGGCGGTAATCCGGTCGCGGACGCGGACCCCGGCGATCCGGAGGCCGTCGCGAATCAGGCCGGTGACCTCCGTGTGGATCAGAATCCGCGCCCCGCGGGATTCGGCGTCCCGGGCGTTTTCAACGACGAGCGTGAACGGGTCAATCGCCCCGTCGGGAACCTGGACGGCGCCGATGATCCTTGGGCTCAGGCGCGGTTCCATCGCCAGCGCCTCCCGGGGGGAGAGCGGCAAGGTGTCGATCCCCGCCGCCCCGCACGCCCGGATGAAGTTCGCCCGGTACTCCGGGCCGTCTTCCGGAAGGGAGACGAACAGGCCGTCCGTGGGTTCGATGCAGTGGGGGGCGATCCGCCGGAGGATGCGGTTTTCGGCGATGCACTCCCGGGCCGCGTCGGGGTCGTTGACCGCGTAGCGGCCGCCGCTGTGGAGGAGCCCCTGGTTGCGGCCGGAGGCGCCGGAGGTGAAGTCCCCCTTTTCAACAAGCAGCGAGGGGATGCCGCGCAAGGAAAGGTCCCGCGCAATGCCGGTTCCGGTTGCGCCGCCGCCGATGATCAGTACTTCCGTTTGCAGGTCCATACATTTCCAAAAAGCGGTGCACGTTGTCTTGATGTACATGAAATATCGATGATATTCAATGCTTATGGAAAACTGCTAACAGGAATTTTCGGGATTGTCAAGCCAAATGCGAATGGAGCCAAAGGGCAATTTTATTGCCGTGAAGGTTGATCCGGAAACCGGGTTTGAATTTCCGGTCCATCATCAGCGGGGCCTTGGCGTCGAGGACCGCGCTGCCGGCAAGCCCACCGCGGATCGCCTGATATACGAGATCGGGATTCACTCCCGCCTTGGCGGCCATGACGAGGGCCTCGGAGACGACGGCGATGTTTGCGGCCACAACGATCTGGTTGGCCAGTTTCGCCACGTTTCCGGCCACGATCGCCTCGCAGAGGACCACCGAAGCGCCCATCGCCTTCAAGAGGGGGTAGAACTCGTCGAAATCTGATTTGCTGCCGCCGACCATGATCGACAGCGTCCCGCCGATCGCCATGGGTTCGCCGCCGCTGACTGAAGCGTCCAGCATCCGGATCTTCTTTTCGGCGAGCCTGTTGGCGACTTCGCGGCTGACGAGCGGGGCGATCGAACTCATGTCGATGAGGGTCGAACCGGGCCGAGCGGACTCGATGATCCCATCCTTTCCCAGGATGGCGTAAGGACTGTAAAAAAACCGCAAGGGAATACAGATGATTATAGAACCTCTTCTTACGGGTTCACATGGCATGATATTTGTGATACGTACAATGAAAGAAAAATCATTTTCACCAAGGAGGTTCACATGAGCACGTATAGTATCGCCTTGATTGGGGGGGACGGCATCGGCCCCGAAATTCTGAGGGAAGGCAAAAAAGTGATGGATGCCGCTGCCGAGGTGGCAGGGATCACCTGGCAATGGAAGGAGTACCCCTACGGCGCCGAACATTGGCTGCAATACCGGAAGGGTGAGCCCACTCTCCTGAGGGAAGAGGAGATGGCCGAGCTGGGCACCCATGACGCTGTTTACTTCGGTTCCGTTGGTGATCCACGGGGCCGGAGTCTGTTGGACAGGCGGGGGCGCTCCTCTGGATGCGCTTCTACTTCGACCAATACATCAACCTGCGGCCGGCCAAACTCCTGCGCGGTGTCGAGTCGCCGCTGAAAGGGAAGAAGCCCCACGACATCAACATCTATATGATCCGCGAGAACAGCGAGGACTTCTACATCGGCCTCGGGGCTCGCTTCACCGGGAATAAGAGCAGCGAGACTATGGAGTTGAAGCGGAAGCTCTACAAGGCTCGCTTCAAGGTTGATGTTGACGTGGAGCCGGCGGGTGATTTTGCATACCAGATCGGGGTCGTGACGGAGAAGGCTTCCGAGCGGGTCCTCCGCTACGGCTTCGAGTTGGCTGAAAAGAAGAAGATGACCCGCGTTACGGTCGTTCACAAGGCCAACGTGCTGACGAAGGTCTATGGGCTGTGGATCGAGAAAGCCGAGCAAGTGGCCAAGGACTATCCCGGCATCGCACTGGATTTCGCCATCGCCGATGCGACCACCATGTGGCTCGTCCGGCGGCCTGAGCATTTCCAGGTCATTGTGGCGCCGAACCTGTTCGGCGACATCCTTTCCGACCTCGCCGCGGCGACCGTGGGCGGTTTGGGATTCGCACCGGGCGGCAACATCAACCCGGACCGGAAGGCGGGGGTCTCGATGTTCGAACCGATCTCCGGTTCGGCCCCGAAGTACAAAGCCTCAACAAGGCCAACCCGATCGCCCAGATCCTTGCCGGGAAGCTCATGCTGGAGCATCTGGGCGAAGACCGCGCGGCCGAGCTGGTTGAACAGGCGACCGAGGACGTCCTGGAGGCCGGAAAGGTCCGCACCTTTGACATTGGCGGCAAGTCGACGTGCAGCGACATGGGCGACGCCATCGCAGAGCGTTTGCTCAAGCTTAAGCCATAAGCGGAGGATCGCATCCACGGCTTCCCGGGGGTCGAGTTCGCAGTCGCACAGAAGCTCCCCCCGGGCGGCCGGGATTCGATGCCGAAGCCGGAAAGGCGAATTTCATTGATTCTGGCAATTGGCATTATCCTTGTCTTTCCCTTGTATTGATGCTACAGGACCGACGGTCGGTTTTGCCCATCCTGGCAAGATTAGGGAGATAGGGAGATAGTTGTCGATCTACCATAACAATAGCGGATTCAACCCTCAGGAGGCACCGTCCTTCTGAAAAACTCAGCGCACCAGGAGGTGGTTGTGAAGACACAAAGAGTCGCCGATATCGTCGTGGGGTGCGGCATCGCCCTGTTCGGCATCCTTATCATCTACGCATCGACATTGATCACCAGTGGCACCCCTCATAAACTGCCGCCCCAAACCTTCCCGATGGTCGTCGGCATTCTGCTCCTGTTATGCGGAAGCGGACTTGCCCTGAAGTCCTGGGCGATACGGGGAGTGGATTTCACAATCCCTTGGCCGGACGGGGAAGGGGTCCGGACGCTTTTTGTCGTCATTGCGAGTATCGCGTGTTATATTGTTTTGCTTAATAGGCTCGGTCTGCCGATCGCCTCATTTCTCTACATCACCTTTTCGATCTGGTACCTGAAGCGGTCGAAATGGCTGCTGGCGATCGTGATCAGCCTGATCACCGCGGCGATCTCTTATTTTCTGTTCATCCGTCTGCTGGCGCTTTCGTTCCCGGCGGGTCCCTTCTTAGAATAGGAGCACGATATGGGGTTTTCCTTTGATTATCTCTTCCAGGGATTTTCCATCGCCCTGACCTGGCAGAATCTCTTCTGGGCTGCGGTGGGCTGTTTCATCGGGACGCTGGTCGGTGTCCTTCCCGGCATCGGACCCGTCTCCGGGATCGCCATCCTGCTCCCCTTAACGACGGTGCTGCCCGCAACTTCGGCGATCATCATGATGGCGTCGATCTACTATGGCGCCATGTACGGGGGTTCAACGACGGCGATCGTCGTCAACATCCCCGGGGAGGCCTCCTCCGTCCCGACCGCGATGGAAGGCTACGAGCTGGCCAAGCAGGGAAGGGCAGGGCCGGCCCTGGCCATCGCGGCCATTGCCTCCTTTGTCGCGGGAACGCTCAGCGTGATCGCGCTGACCTTTTTCGCCCCGACGCTGGCCAAGTTTGCCGTGGTCTTCGGCCCACCGGAGTATTTCGCGCTGATGTTCATGGGACTGAGTCTGGTGATCAGCCTCTCGGGACGCGCCCTCCTGAAGGGGATCATCTCCATGGCCCTGGGGCTCACGGCCGGCCTGATCGGTCAGGACCCACTCACCGGGGCGGAACGGCTGACCTTCGGATCCGTCACGCTGACGGTCGGCGTCGATTTCATCGCCATCATCGTGGGCCTGTTTGCCATCAGCGAGGTGATGATCAATGTGGAGCAGCGACTCTCCTCTATCAGCAAAATGGAGGTCAAGAGCTGGATGCCGACCTGGACCGATATTAAGCAGTGCACGGGGGCAACGCTTCGCGCCTCTACGGTCGGGTTCCTGCTGGGGCTCCTCCCCGGATGCGCCCCGTCGGTCACCTCCTTTGTGGCCTACGATGTCGAGAAAAGGTTCTCCAAACATCCCGAACTGTTCAGCCACGGGGCGATGGACGGGCTCGCCGCTACGGAGGCGTCGAACAACGCGACCTCCACCGCCGGGTTCGTGCCGCTCTTCTCCTTCGGGCTTCCCACGGCGCCGTCGATGGCGGTGCTGCTCGGAGGGCTGATGATGTATGGCCTCCAGCCCGGACCGATGCTCTTCGTCCAGAACCCGGATTTTGTCTGGGCGGTCATCGCCAGCATGTATATCGGGAACGTGATGCTCCTGGTCCTCAATCTGCCGCTGATCGGGTTGTGGGTCCGGATCGTCCGCATCCCGTTCTATATCCTGGGGCCGCTGATCGTCTTTTGCGCCCTCGTCGGAACCTACAGCGTCCGGTTCCAGACCTTCGACATCTGGATTATGCTCCTTTTCGGGGTGATCGGATACTTTATGCGGAAACTTGGCTTCCCCATCGCCCCGATGGTCCTGGCGAGCGTCCTGGCGCAGATGCTGGAGACGTCCCTCGGGCAGTCGTTGCTCATCTCGTGGGGGTCGCCGTGGATCTTCTTCACCCGCCCCATCTCCCTGGTATTCATGGTGCTGGCCTTCCTGTCCATCGGACGGGGGGTCTGGGCTCAGATCAAAGCCAAAGCCCCCGAGGTGGTCACGGACGACGCGGAATATTGATCCGGCTTGGAACGGGAGTGTTTTCTAAGGGTAGAGGACATTTTTTTGAGAGTATCCCGCGCAGCGACCGGGGAACGCATCCCTGTCGTAAGGCGGGTGGATTCATAGGCGGATGCCCGAAAGAACGAAGGGCACCTGGGATATCGGAACATCAAACTTTTTTCAGGAGGGGAAAGATGAAAAAGATTGCCATCGGGTTTATTGTTCTTTGCGCCGTCGTGTCTCTGGTTTTGGTCACTTCGGCCACTGCGGCGGACAAGTTCCCGAGCAAACGGATCACGTACAAAATCTGTTTCAACCCCGGCGGGGAATCGGACATCACCGCCCGGTTCCAGGAGGCGGCACTGAAGAAGGCCCTCGGCGTGGATGTCTCCATCACCTACCAGGTCGGCGGCGGCGGGGCGCTCTGCTGGGCGGAACTGACCCGGACCAAGCCCGACGGTTACACGATCGCCGGCCACAACCTACCCCATACAGTTGTCCAGCCGATGGAGATGGGCAGTGCCGGGTACAAGACACTGGATCTCAAGCAAATCTATATGTTTGAGAGCACCCCAGACGTGCTGTTCGTCCGCAAAGATAGCCCCTACAAGACCCTGAAGGACTTCGTCGAGGCCGCCAAAAAGCAACCCGCCGGCGTCTTCACGTGCGGGGGCAGCGCCAGCTCTTCGGCAAACGATCTGGGAACCAGCATGCTCAACAAGGCCGCGGGCATCAAACTGACCTACATTCCCTTCGGCGGGACCGGTTCGGCGATCCCCGCTCTTCTGGGAGGCCATGTCACTGCGCTGATGAGCTATTCCACAATGGCGGTACAGCAAAAGGAACAGTTCCGCGCCCTGGCCATCGCGACGGAGAAACGGATGGAGATTCTCCCCGATTTGCCGACCTTTAGGGAACAGGGATACGATGTCGTGGAAGGCGCCTACCGGGGTGTCGCCGCCCCTCCGGGAACGCCGGATGAGATCGTCAAGATTCTCGCAGATGCCTTCGATAAGGTCATGAAAGACCCGGAGGTCAAGAAAAAGATGGATCAGAACGCCTTCAAGACGGAGTTCATGGGTCCCGAGGCCTCCCTGGCCTTGGTGAAGAAGAAGATGGTCGAATACGAGCAGATCATGAAGGAGTTGGGGCGGATCAAGAAATAGAGAAGGTCCGTTCACGGATTGAAAATCATGCACGGCTTGCCGTGGAGAGCACTACCGTCGGCTCCCCGTCCAAAC
>MNZQ01000030.1:4141-17721 GCA_001873745.1 Syntrophaceae bacterium CG2_30_58_14 | reverse complement strand
GAGCCGATAAGGGAGTAAAAGATCATCATGAAAATTACCGAAGTCAGGACCGAACTGCTGCGCATGCCGCTGCCGCGTCCGATGCAGGCGGCCTCCTCCAGCGGCAAGAAAGGCGGTCCGGTCAGCAAAGTGAACATGCCGGTTGTCTTCATCACCACCGAAGACGGGACGACGGGGGTCGGATACTCCTGGAGCCTGCTGGGGGGCGACACGGCCACCCGCTGCATCCTTCAGGACGATTTTGCGCCGCTCTTGATCGACGAGGACGCCCTCGACCATGAACGCCTGTGGCACAAGCTTTACAGGCGAATGCAGACGGGGGGGCGACGCGGCCTGGTCACCCAGGCCCAGGCGGCGGTGGACCTGGCCCTGTGGGACATCAAGGGGAAAATGGCCGGGTTGCCGATCTACAAGCTCCTGGGCGGCCGCCGGGAAAGCGCGCCGGTCTATTACTCCGATGGCGGATGGCTCTACATGAGCGTTTCCGAGATGGTGGCGGCGTTTGAGGAATACCTGGCCCAGGGGATGTTCGGCGTCAAGATGAAGATCGGTCGTCCGGATTACCGGACCGACATCCAGCGGGTCCGGGAGGTCCGCAAGGTCCTGGGCGACAAGGCATGGATCGCCGTTGACGCCAACCAGAAATGGGACTTCCCGACGGCCATGAGGGTGGGGCGCGAGCTTGAACAACTGGGAGTTGCCTGGTTTGAAGAGCCGCTGTTGTGCGAGGATATTCAGGGTCACGCAAGACTCGCGGCGGCATTGGATATCCCCATCGCCATGGGAGAGACATTGGGGTCGCGTTTCGAATTCGACGCCTACCTGCGGGCCAATGCGGTGGATATCCTGCAGCCGGACATCATCCGGGTCGGCGGCATCACCGAAATGGTCAAGGTGACGACCATGGCCGACGTCGCCAATCTGCCGGTAGAGCCGCACCACATGATGGAAAGCGCGATTCAGGTCGCCTGCGGCGTCATGGAATCCGGCGCCATCGAATACATGCCCTGGTTGGCGGGCGCGTTTGCGGAGCCCATGCAGATCAAAAACGGCCAGATGTTGCCGCCGCAGAAACCGGGGTTGGGTCTGGAGATTCCCGAGGAAATCATCCAACGGTTCCGGGTGGGGTGACCGCTTGTCCGTCTGAGTTAATCATGGAGAGATGAACGTGCAAAGCGATTCGAAAAACAGGTTGAATGAGCCCGCCTTCGGCGAGGCCCTCTTTGATCTCATCCGCCGGACGGCCTGCGATCTGCCCGCGGATGTTGAGCGGGCGCTGAGACGGGCCCATGATGAAGAGGCGCCGGATTCGCGGGCGCGGACGATCCTTTCACTTTTTCTGGAAAACGTCGCGCTGGCCCGGGAAAAGCAGGTTCCCCTCTGCCAGGACACGGGGTTGCCGTTTTTTTTAATTCATCACCCGCCCGGCCTCTCCCGGCGCGCGACGGTGAAGGCATGCGAGGAGGCCGTGGCGCGGGCGACGCGGGAGCAGTATCTGAGGCCAAACGCCGTCGATCCCGTCACCGGGCGCAACAGCGGGAACAGCGTCGGCGCGGGCATCCCCGGGGTTTATTTCGAGGAGGGGGATGACGAGGCGGTCTCCGTGGTCCTGATGCTCAAGGGCGGCGGCAGCGAGAACGTGGGCCGGCAGTACAGCCTGCCCGACGACGCCCTGAAGGCGGGACGCGATCTGGAGGGGGTTCGGCGGGCATCCCTGGACGCCGTCCGCCAGGCGGAGGGAAAGGGCTGCGCCCCGGGGGTACTGGGGATCTGCATTGGCGGCGACCGCGGCTCGGGCTACCTCCACTCCAAACACCAGCTCCTGCGTCCCATAGACGACGTGAATCCCGATCCCGCGCTCGCTGATCTCGAAAAACGGATCCTCCGGGAGGCGAACACGCTGGGGATCGGTCCCCTGGGCCTCGGCGGGGAAACGACCCTGTTGGGGGCCAAGGTCGGCGCGCTCCACCGCGTCCCCGCCTGTTATTTCGTCACCGTAACCTACATGTGCTGGGAATACCGCCGCCGGGAGATCCGGATCGACGCCGACGGGACCTGGCGCTTTACCCGATGAGGCGGTAAAATGATCGAGCTGACAATTCCCATTTCCGAAGAGAAGATCCTGTCGCTTCATGCCGGCGACGCCGTGGCGATCTCCGGGATCGCGACGACGGGCCGGGATGCCGCCCACAAATACATGGTGGAACGCCTGATCGAGGCCCCAGGTCCCCTCCCGCCGGAGGATCAGCGTCTTTTCGACGAACTGAAGGCGGTTTACCGCGGCGGGGCGATTTACCACTGCGGCCCCATCGTCCGCAACACGGGCGGGGAGTGGAGCATGGTCTCCGCGGGACCGACGACGAGCATTCGCGAAGAGATTTACGAGGAGAGGGTGATCGCCGCCTTCGGCCTCCGGGTCGTCATCGGCAAGGGGGGGATGGGACCCCGGACGCTCGCCGCCTGCAAGGCCCGCAAGGCCGTTTACGTTCACGCCATCGGCGGGGCGGGTGTGACCGGCGCCGCGGCGATGGTCGAGGTCATCGACGTGTTCAAGAAGGAGGAGTTCGGTCTGCCGGAGGCCTTCTGGAAGATCCGTTTCCATCGTTTCCCGGGGATCGTCACGATGGACGCCCATGGGCGGAGCCTCCACGAGGAGCTGGGAAAGGCGTTCGATGAACGTTTGGCAAAGCTTCTGCGCGGTGAATCGGGAGGCTGATGCAACGGGAGGGAGAGCCGCCAACGTGATTTTAGAGACCCGGGTTGGACGGGCCATCACGCCCATGACCCCAATCCTGCCCGCTGTTTCCGCATATCGTGGGGTCAGAATACTGGATCATGATCACGATCAACAGCTTTCTGCACCGTGAGGTTCTGAACGATATCATCCGCCGCTGGATGTACGATGAGGCGCGCCCGTCGGACGCGGATCTGATCACGCGGCTGGTCCATTTCAACCATATCTTCGCGGCCCGCTACCTGGATCTCTTTGCCGGAAAGATCTTCCGGGGGCTTCATCCGGGCGCCCTCTCTTCCCGTTCGGTCCAGATCAAGGGAGATCTGAAGGACGCCCTCTTTTTTTCGCTCCCTTATCGCAATGAGCGAATCGACGAACTGATCCGGGATTACCATCAAAACCCTGGCCGCTTCTACCGGGAGACCCCTTTTCACGGAACGCTTTACTTCACCCGGCGCAATGGTTTTTCGGCCTATGTCGGATCGAGCCGGATCAAACGCGTCCGGCGTCTTGCGGAGAAATCGGCCCGCCGGATCATCGACCGGATCTTCGACACGATCAAAAGGCATGCCGAAACCCTGGCGGATGAGCGGGCGCGACTTCTCGGCATCCCGCGGGAGAGGCTCCTGACGACGCCCGCGGACATGACGGAGGAGTTCCTGAGGGCGGAAAACCGGCTGTTGGACGACCTGCGTAACAAAAGGCCGATTGCGGGTGACAAAGAGCCCCTCGTGATCAACGACGTCGCCGGCGTGAAGGTTATCCAGGAGGCGCCGGAACAACGGAAGCTGATGACGCTCCTCGGCCAAATGCCGGGCTGTGAGGTTGTCGAAGAGGAGGTCCATGCAGGCCGATACAATGCCACGAATCTGATCGTCCGCTTTCGGCCCCCCCGGGAGGAGATCCTGACTCGTCCTCTCGGCCCGGGGATCCTGAATATCATGCAGTCGCGGGGGTTTTCCCCCTACGAAGCGAACCGGTCCTTTGTCGAATTCGTCCGTTCGGGGGAAGAAGATGTCCTGGTGGAGATCATCGTCTCCAATTACCAGGAGATGCTGGAAAGCGAGGTCGGTCTTTGCATCCACGAGGATCGGATTATCGAACAGAGGCTCTGCCAGCAGTACCGGGGGCCGCTCGCCCGGAACATTCAGTGCCTGCTGGAATACCTTTTCGCCTTTCCCGCTTCTCATCGGCGGGAACTGGGGGAGTTGCCGATCAAGATCTGGAACCGTTACCTGCCGGACTACTTTGACGAGATCCTGAAGCAGCTCTTCCGCATCCCGCCGGACAATTTTCTCGAGTAGTTTACAGCGGGGCGCTGATGGCTGAGGGTTGAGGGCTAAGGACTGAGTGCTAAGGGTTCAGTCCTCAGCACTCAGCACTATTTTTACCCCTGGCGCGGATCTTCCCGGACCATCATGAACCCCTCATCTAATAGTTTTTCCGTCTCCCTGGCCCGGATCGCGGGGGTTTTTGCGCCCATGACGACGGCGAGCAGGCGGGTGTTCCCCCGTTTGGCCGTGGCCACGATGTGGTATCCGGACTGAACGACCCAGCCGGTCTTCAGACCGTCCGCGTTGGGGTAGTGCCGCAGGAGGCTGTTCCGGTTGCGCTGGGTGATGTCGCGGTAGGTGTAGTACTGCTGGGAGTGGAGATCCAGGGATTCGGGAAACCGCCGGAGATAGTCGCAGGCCAGGATCAGGATATCGCGCGCCGTCGTGAACTGTCCCCGGGCAGGCAGGCCGTTGGGGTTTTTGAAGAAGCTGTTGTTCATCCCTAACTCGTGGGCCTTTCCGTTCATCTGTTTCACGAAATCCTCAACATTGCCTCCGATGTATTCGGCGACGGCCACGGAGGCGTCATTGGCCGAAACCACGGCCATGCCCTTGAGCAGCTCTGCGAGCGGGATTTCACTCCCTGCCTGGAGGAACATCCTGGATCCTCCCGTTCGCCCCGCCTTTTGGCTGATCTTCACCGGATCCGTGGGACGAACCTTGCCGTCGCGGATCGCCTCGTCGGCGAGGTAGAGGGAGAGGACCTTGGTGATGGAGGCGGGCTGAAGCGGGTCGTCGGCGTTGCGGGAGAGGAGGATCCTGCCGGTCGTCATATTCATCAGGATGGCCGAACGGACGGTGAGCCGCAGATCGCCGTCCCCCCGCGCCGAAAGATTTGACGCGAGCAGGAGGATCAGCAGGAGTGCGAAGGGAACAATGATTTTCTTTGTAATTGTTCTTCCTCCTCATGAGATTTTAGCGGAAGACTAACGGCAGAACGTGCGCTTGTCAACATCTTTCTTCGCATCTTCCAGTTGCTGCTGGATATCTGCTTTTCCTTCCTGTATAATCCGTCGCCACGCGGCGGAAGTTGCCGCGTCACAACACCCCTTCCGGGGGGGAAAAAGGAGGCGCAAAACCTTGAGTGATATGAACGCGAATATGATTCTGGTGGGCTTTCTGATCATCCTTGTCTGCCAGGATCTTGTGGCGGTAAAGGCTTTCAAGAGGAGCGTCCGGGATGGGATTTTATGCGCCATCGTTCCCGGGTACATCCTGCTCTATGCGAGCCGCGAGGAGTCGCGGCAGGTAAAGCCTCTGATCGGCTGGCTCGCCGGTCTCGGGATTTTGCTAACAGGTTTGGTGCGTTAAGCGCCCATTTTTAAACAGATGCGTCAAGATTTGAGGAGGTGAGACCATGAAAGGGAAGGATGTCGATTATTTCGTTGCCCTGTACGATGTGGCGAAGGTGATCAATGCCTCCCTGGATCCGTTGAAGGTCCTGGAGAAGATCGTGCAGTGCGTGGTCAAGGCCATGGATGTCAAGGCTGGCAGCATCCGGCTCCTCGACTCCCGGGAGCGGATGCTGGTAATGGGGGCGGCTTGCGGTTTGTCCAAGGGGTATGTCCGCAAGGGCCCCATCCTGATCGAGGAGAGCGGTCTCGATCGCAAGGTGCTCAAGGGCCGGTCCATCTGGCTTTCGAACGCGCAGACAGCCAAGGATTTCCAGTATGGGGTGATGGCGAAGGCGGAGGGGATCAAGTCCGTCCTCGTCGTGCCGCTCATGCTGGAGAAGAAGGCGATCGGCGTCCTGCGGGTCTATGCGGACCGGATCCGGAAATTCCGGGATGAAGAAATCAAATTCCTCAAAGCGGTGGCCAACTTAAGCGCGATCGCCCTCGACAACGCCCGCATGCACGAAACGCTCCAGACCCGCTGCGATCTGATGGCGGCGCACAAATACCGCATCGACGACAATTGAATAAGGAGGTTTTTTATGATTCGCCTGGGCATCAACGGTTTTGGCCGGATCGGACGGCAGGTTCTGAAGGCCGTCCTGACCCGATACCCCGAGTCCCTTCAGGTCGTGGCGGTCAATGACCTCTTCGATGTGCAAACGAACGCCCACCTGTTCCAGTACGACACGAACTACGGCCGCTATCCGGGGAAGGTCGGCGTCCGAAAAGACCGCTTCATCATCGACGGGAAACCGATCAGAAGCCTGGCCTTTCGCGATCCCGCGTCCATCCCCTGGGACGACGAAGGGGTCGATATCGTGATCGAGAGCACCGGTCTCTTCCTGACCGGTCCGAAGGCCGCCGCCCATCTCCAGGCCGGGGCGAAGAAGGTGATCATCAGCGCCCCGGCCAAGGAGGAGGACCTGACGGTCGTGATGGGGGTCAACCACAAGGAGTACAGACCCCGGAAACATCATATCATCTCCAACGCCTCCTGCACGACGAATTGCCTCGCGCCGCCGGTGATGGTCGTTCACGAGGCGTTCGGCATCGAAAAGGGGATGATGACGACGGTTCACTCCTATACGAACGACCAGCGCATTCTCGACATGCCCCACAAGGATCTCCGGCGCGCCCGTGCGGCGGCGATGAACATCATTCCGACGACGACCGGCGCGGCGAAGGCCCTTGCCCTCGTCATTCCCGATCTGGCGGGTCGTTTCGACGGCTACTCGCTCCGCGTGCCGACGCCGACGGTCTCCATCGTCGATTTTACGGCCGAGCTCAAGACGAAGACGACGACGGAGGAGCTCAGGAGGGTTCTCCGCGACGCCGCGAAGAAGCGGCTCAAAGGGATCATGGCCTGCGAGGAGGCCGGTCTGGTCTCCATGGACTTCAAGGGGGACGCCCACTCCTCGATCGTGGATATCGAATTCACACAGGTGCTCCGCGACAACATGGCGAAGGTCGTGGCCTGGTACGACAACGAGTGGGGCTACTCCTGCCGGGTGGCGGATCTGGCCCAATACATCGGGGGGAAGGGGCTTGGGTAAAAACGGCGCGAAAATCCGCATCCTGGTCATCGACGATGACGCCGTGGCCTGCGAGTTCCTCCAGGAGGCGCTCCTCAGGGCCGGTTACGAGGTCGAGCCCTTCACCTCCGCGCGGGAGGCCCTGAAGGAGGATCTTTCCAGGTACGATCTCCTGTTGTCCGACATCCGGATGCCGGAAATTGACGGTCTCGAGTTCCTCCGGAAGGTTCACGAACGGCGGCCGGAACTGCCCGTGATCCTGATGACGGCCTTCGGTTCGCTCGAGACGACGATGGAGGCGCTGCGGTTCGGCGCATCGGATTACATCAGCAAACCCTTCTCGCCGGACGCGATCCGGTCGCTGGTCCGGAAGGTGCTCGATGTTCGGGAACTTCGGCAGCTCCGGACGCAGGGCCAGGGGGAGATCCGGGAAGAGCCCCAGTTCATCGGTTCATCCGCCGTAATGGTCGATTTCTACAAGCAGATCGCCCGGGTGGCCGACGCCTCGGCGAGCGTTCTGATCAGCGGGGAGAGCGGGACGGGCAAGGAACTGACGGCCCATTCCCTGCACCAGTTGAGCGCCCGGCGTGATCAACCCTTTCTCGCCGTCAACTGCGGCGCCATTCCGGAGACCCTGTTGGAGTCGGAACTCTTCGGGTTCGAGAAGGGGGCCTTCACCGGGGCCGACCACGTTCATGCCGGGCTCCTGGAGGCGGCCCAGCACGGGACGATCTTTCTGGATGAGATCACCGAGATGTCGCCGGCGCTCCAGGGAAAGCTCCTCCGCTTCATGCAGAACGGGGAGGTGAGACGGCTTGGCGGCCATGAGGCGAGGCATGTGGGGGTCCGGGTGGTCGCGGCGGCGAACCGCGACATCGACACGGAGGCCGGCGCCGGACGGTTCCGGTCCGATCTGCTCTACCGCTTTGTGGTTCGTCTCCAGGTGCCGCCGCTTCGGGCGCACAGGGAGGACATCCCGCAGCTCATCGAGTCTTTCCTGAAGAAGTGGGGATACCCTACGGTGCGCATCTCCGACGAGGCAATGGAGCTTTTCATGGGTTATGACTGGCCGGGGAATGTCCGCGAACTGGAGAATGTCCTGCGGCAGACCCTGCTCCTCTCCCCGTTTGCCGTGATCCTGCCGGAAAACCTCCCCGGAAAGTTCCGCCCGGTCTGCACCGTCGAGCCGTCCCTTCTTTCGCCGCTCGAGACGGCGGAACGACAGCAGATCCTCCAGGCCCTTTCGACCACCGCCTGGAATCAGAGCCGGGCCGCCCAGCGGCTGGGGATCGATCGGAAGACCCTGCGGACCAAGATCCTCCGTTACGGTCTGGGAAAATAAATAGGGACAGCGCCCTATTATTTCCGGAAATAATAGGGCGCTGTCCCTATTTATTAGCAGCCGCGGGGAAGCAGAGGACGACCTTCGTTCCTTTGCCCGGAGCGCTTTGGATCTCCATCCGCCCCCCATGCATCTTGACGATATCCTGGACGATGGCCAGCCCCAACCCCCGCATTCCCTCCTCCTGGTGGGTGCTGAAAAACGGTTCGCAGATCCTCTCCATCAGCTCCGGCGGGATCCCTTTTCCGGTGTCGGCGACGGAGATTTCCACCTCGCCCCGGTCCGGCGCCGCCGCGGTGGAAACGGTGATCCGGCCCCCGGCCGGCATCGCCTCGAGGGCATTCTGGATCAGGTTGAACAGGGCGGTCTGGACGCGGGAACGGTCCGCATGGATGCCCGGCATCTTCTCGTCCAAATCGACCTGGAGCTCTATCCCCGCCTTGCGTATGAGGGGTTCCACGAGCAAGAGGGTCTCATTCAACAACCCCTGGACGGTGACGGTCTCGAAATGGGCCTCGGGCGGGCGGGTCGCGCGCCGGACGTTCTGGATGACGGTATTGAGACGCTGGGTCTGCTGGACGATGAGCTCCAATTTGCGGGCGACGTCCGGCGGCCAGTTTCCCTTTTCCAGCAGGAGGCTTGCGAGACCCGCGATGGAATGGAGCGGCGTTCCGAGGTCGTGGGCGAGCGTGGCGGTCAGGTATCCCATCGCGGTGAGCTGCTGGAGCTGGTTGACCTGCTTCTGGAGCTCAACCGCCTTGCGGGTCGCCTCGCGGACGCGATCCTCGAGGCTCCGGGTCAGGTCCTGATTTCTCATCAGGACCTGTTCAATTTCATCGGCCATCGAATTGAAATGTTCGGCCAGATGTCCCCATTCATCACGGCGGACGATCGGAATCCGCTTTACATATTGCCCGGTCTGGAACGCGTCGATCGTATGGATGATAACGCCAAGCGGCCGGGTGATAAGCCACCGGTAGCTCGCTGCGAGGACGAGCAGGATGATGACGAGGAGCCAGGCGGTGCTGATGACAAGCAGGCGCTGCGCCCGGGAGAGGATTTCCGCATTGGCCCGGCTGAAGGTGATCACCCCTACGACAAACTGCGTGTTCTTTGATTTCTCGGATATGACCGGATAAAGCAGCCCCACGGCGGGCCCATCTTCCATCTGGAGGCGGACGTACTGAGGTTTACGGGAGGCCGCCACCGAGCTGACTAAGCTCTCGGGCCACTCGTAGCGGACGCGGCTCGCCCCGGCGATATATTCGATGTAATCGATATCGTAATTGACGACGGTGAAGATGTCGATGCGGGCCAGACGGATATCGGTCTGGATCTGTTCCTTCAGCGTGGTGTCGAGCGCGGAGAGACCCTGACCGGTCGGGAAATGGGTATAGTAGGTGCTGACCGTCTCGGCGACGCTGGAGAGGCGTTTCCCCTGCTGTTCGACCAGGATCTGGTCCAGCGCCCGGATCTGAACCCAGCCCCAGACGGCCATCGTGACGACCAGCCCCAAGACTGTGAGGATCATCAGGCGTGTGCGGACGGTCATGGATCACTCCCCAGCGGGTGATTTCCGGAAACCCCGGGTCTCCGCTTGCGGCCATTATAGACCGAACCGGGGGATAAATGCACGTCAGGGATTGATTCGATAAAAAAGAAGGGGGTGCGGAGGTTACTCCCCGCACCCCGCAAAGCCTTCCTTTAACTGGGGGAAAGATTACTTTGCTTCCGACTTCTCGGCCTTCTTCGGGGTAAAAACATTTATTCCCCGAAGCTATTTCGTGACCGGCGCCGCCGGTGTCGCAACCGGTTTCGCCGTCTTCGGGGTTTCCATCTTTGACTTCTTGACAGCCGCTTTTTGGGCCGGAGCCACCTTGAGCAGGACGTTCTGACCATCCTTTTCGATATAACTGACCTTCAGCTGATCTCCCACTTTAATATTGGCGAAGGGTTTCTCCAGGGAAAATTCAATGGTTTCTGCCTTCCCTTTCAGCATGCGCTCGATCTTCAAGGTTTTATCGGATATCTCCAACACTTTTCCGGCGGTCTTCTTTTCGGTCTTCTTCTTCACGTCCTTCTTTTCGGCCTTCTTCACTTCCTTCTTCTCCGCTACGGGTGCTCCCGGGGCGGGTGCTGCCGGGGTGGTGGCCGCGATTGCGGATGTGCAGAACAGGAAAACCAACGCGATTGTCCATACCATGAAACGTTTCATCTTAACTTCCTCCTATTTCTATTTTTGTTTTTTATCAGTCCCCTTCCGATCAACCGACAACCGGCGATCGCGGGAATCTGCCCTTATTTACCTTCATCAACGATTGTGAAGGGTAAAAAACTATTTCGTGACCGCCGCCGCCGGTGGCGCGACCGGTTTCATCTCCTTCGGGAGCTCCTTCTTGACCGCCTTCTTGACCGCGGTTTTCTTTGCCGGCGCCACCCGGATCAGCACGTTCCGACCATCCTTTTCATGGTAGCTGACCTTGACCGGATCACCCGTCGCGATATTGGGAAAGGGTTTCTCCAGGATAAACTCCATAATCTCCGCTTTCCCTTTCAATGTGCGTTCGATTTTCAGGCTCGTGCCGGATATCTCCAGCACCGTCCCGGCGGCGCTCATCTCCGGAATCCGGGGGGGAAGGGGTGGGGCGGACCGCGGTTTCTCCGCGGCAAATACGAGCGTGAAACAGAGAAACATCAAGATTGCCGCCAATGTCAGAAAACGTTTCATTCAACAACCCCTTCTTCGTCCCGGTCTTTCCGGACGCGACCTTATAAGCAATGTATGTGCCAATGGTAAAAAACCAGCCGTAATGGAATAAAACGACGTAAAAACGGCTTGAATCGCTTTGGACCGACCGTGCCGTTTCGTGCTTTCGGGAGGGAGTATTGTTGAAATCTTACTCAACGGCTGGGGAATTTTTCATCAGATGGTCCTGGGATGATGGGGCGAGCGCGCCGCGCCATCATCCCAGGACCGGCGGCAGGGAATGATGACGAAAGAAGTCGCTTACCAGGGGTTTTCGCAGTGCGTCAGGCTTTCAGGATCATGGTGAGCGCCCCCGGGACGATCTCCATCTCGGCCGGGAGAACGCCCGGCTGCTCCCCGTCGATATCGAGGAGAACCCGCTGCTCCGAAGCAGCGGTCACTCGCTTGCCCGTTTGCATGGAAACCTGGCGGATGCTCTTGATCTTCCCGGTGTAAAGTTTGGGGAGGCGCCAGAAGACCAGCGGGAGGCTCATGGCGCCGATCACGGTCACATGGAAGAGGCCGTCGTCGGTCACGGCGTCCGGGGCGACCAGCATGCCGCCGCCGTGATAACGTCCGTTCGCGATGGCGATGTTGAGCACATCCACCGTCCGCTCGTCCCCGTCGTCCACCCGGAGGCGGATCCGCTTTTTCCCGTAGGCGAACAGAGAGACGATCGTGCCCCAGATGAAGGTGATGAACGGTCCGCAGATCTTGCTCGTCCGGTTGACCCGGTCCACGACCTCCCCGCCGAGGCCAAAACTCGCGATATTGTGAAAGTATCTTGTGCTGACGCCGCCCTGATGGTTTCGGAAACGGATGCGTCCGAGATCGATCGTCCGGACGTAACCCTCCCGGATGGTCTGGAGAGAGGGTCCGATCCCGGACGGGATGGGCATGGTCCGGCAGAAATCGCAACCGGTGCCGTTGGGGAGGAAGCCGAGGACCGCATCCTTGCGGATGGGGCCGCTTTCGTCAAAGAAGCCGTTGACCACCTCGTTGAGTGTGCCGTCCCCACCCACGCAGACGATCCGGTCGGCGCCCTGGAGGAGATGTTCCCGGGTCATCCAGGTGGCGTCGCCCGGTCCTTCGGTCAGGCAGGTTTCAAAGGGACCCAGAAGATCGCC
Source organism: Syntrophaceae bacterium CG2_30_58_14 (assembly GCA_001873745.1). GTDB lineage: Bacteria > Desulfobacterota > Syntrophia > Syntrophales > UBA5619 > UBA5619. The sequence goes on along the minus strand of MNZQ01000030.1, from coordinate 5,509 downwards.
GGCCATTTTGCTGATCCGGGGCCACTCTTTGCCCGTCGCCCCGTTCCCCGCATGGGGATTCACCACGAAGACGGTTTTTTGAAAAACCAAGTTCCACCTCCCGCGCCCTTGGGCTTTATCGTGAGTATCCGTGTGGGAAAAGCGGGGGGAGTATAGCACGGATATTTTGATTCCGGTAGCTCAAAAAAGACGCAAAAGAATTGCTTTCCGGAAGGCTTTTTGATATCCGTCTTATGAAAGCCGGGAGAACGCTTTCCCGGGGATCTCCATCCCCGCCGGGAGACCAGACCGATCAGGACCGGGTTCCATGACACAGAATTGCAGCAGAATTAAATTCGTTTCCGCCTTCTTCTTCTTTCCGATGCGTTCCCTGCTGGGGCGGATCGGTCTGCGTTACGATATCTCCAAGATCGCCAATGCCTACTACCAGGAGGAGTTTGATCGGGTTTCCGCGGCCGAAAAGGCAGTCATTCTTCCCCACTGCCTGATCGGGGAGAAATGCAAGGCGCGTTTTTCCAAGAAAGACGGGGTTCTCTGCGTGAATTGCAAAGACTGCCGCTGCGGGGAGATTCGCCTTCTCTGCGAGGAGAAGGGGTGGCAGTTCTACATCTCTCCCAGCACGAATTTCACGAAACGCCTTGTCCAGAGGAAGGGGATCCACGCGGCGGTCGGCGCCGCCTGTGATTTTGAGATCGAAAAGGGGATCCGCTCGACCCGAATCACCCTCCGGGGGGTCCGTCTGAAGCAGAGGAAGGTGATCCCGCAGGTGATCGTGACGGCCCGCTACGACTGCCTGAACAACGATATCGACTGGGAGCGGCTCCGCCGAATGATTCGGGATGGGGCGGGAGGCGTCTAACGATGACGAACTCGCAATAAGTCGTCATTTGCCTCTTTTGTCATTCCGGGCTTGATTCGGAATCCAGTGTTTTAAAGTAGTTCTGGATACCGGCGCCTGTCCCGGACCCTGATCCGGGATTCGCCGATATGACCGTTTGCGGGACTTTTTACGGGAGGCGCTAACGATGGAACGACCATTTCCGCATTCAGCTCCCTCCGCTTTTGCGAAGCCGGGAGGGGAGTACGGCCGCGTGATCGTCGTCGGCGCCGGCGCCGGCGGGATGATGGCCGCGGGGCGGGCCGCGGAAATGGGTGCAAAAGTCCTCCTGTTGGAAAAGACGGACGGTCCGGGGAAGAAGATCCTCGTCAGCGGGAAAAGCCGCTGCAATCTGACGAACGCGCGCGACCTCAAGGATTTTTTTGCCATGTATGATCCGAACGGCCGGTTCCTGCACGGCGCCTTTCACCGCTTCTTCCGGGACGACCTCCTCGCCTTTCTGAGTCTTTACGGCGTGGAGACGAAGGTCG
>MNZQ01000030.1:0-4122 GCA_001873745.1 Syntrophaceae bacterium CG2_30_58_14 | reverse complement strand
TCCGCTCTCCAACGATGCGGCGGACGTCGTGAAGGCGTTTCGCCGCTATCTTGCGGATCACGGCGTGAAGCTTCGGACCGGGGTTTCGGTGAAAGGGATTGCCGTCCGCGACGGCCGCGTCGAGGGGGTCCGGACGCAGGAGGGACTCCTTCCCGCCGTTGCCGTCATCCTGGCGACCGGCGGCGCCACCTGGCCGGCGACCGGTTCGACCGGCGACGGCTATCGGATGGCGGCCGCCGTCGGCCACACCGTGACGAAGCTCCGGCCCGCCCTTGTGCCGCTGGTCGTTATCGAGGTCGAACGGGCGAAGTCGATGCAGGGGGTCAGCCTCCGAAACGTCCGGCTCACGGCCTTCCGCGGTCCGGCGAGGGCGATGGACCCCGCCCTGACCCCCTCGAAGGAGGCCGGCCGGGGGCTGGGGCAGCGGCGGAAGAAAGGTCCCGTCATCGAGAGCCGGATGGGGGAGATGCTCTTTACACACTTCGGGATCGGCGGCCCGATCACGCTCCTGATGAGCCTTTCCGTTGTGGATGCCCTCGCGGAAGGCCCGGTCAGCGTCGCGATCGACCTGAAACCGGCCCTCACGGCGGAAGCGCTCCGACTCCGTCTCCAGCGGGATTTCGACAGCTTCGGCAAACGGGGTTTTCGCAGCCTGCTAACGGGGCTCCTCCCCCGCAAGATGATCGAACCTTTTATCGAGATGACCGGCATCCCCGCGGACCGGCCGGGCCATCAGATCAGCGCCGCGGAGCGGGAGAAGCTCCTCGGCCTCCTCAAGGCCCTCCGCTTCAACATCCGCGGGGCGCTTCCGCTGACCGCGGCGATCGTTACGGCGGGCGGGGTTGAGCTTGCGGAGATCGATCCCCGGACGATGGCCTCCCGCCTCGTTCCCGGCCTTTTCTTCTGCGGGGAGGTGATGGATATCGACGCCGACACGGGCGGCTACAACCTTCAGGCGGCCTTCTCCACCGGCTTTGTCGCGGGCGAGGAGGCGGCCGCGTCGACCTCTTTGAAAAACTCCGCCGGATCGACGGCTTGGTCTACGACCTGACGGAGACAGAAATCCGGATCGTCGAGAGATTATGACATATTTATTGCAGTCGAGCGATTGCAATTCACGTAAAATGACATGTGACCGATGAGAAATTCCTTGGTTCAAATGCAACCACGGAATAGCTTCATACCTTCAACGTGAATCGCCACTTGCAATACAAATCCTTGGGATGGGGATCGGGTGGTGCAAACAGACATTGCACTTCAATACTCGGGTCAATCTCCCGTGCATAACTCTCAAACTCACCCCGGTGCATTTCTTTGCACACAAACTCTCCCAATCCTCTTTTTAGGCGTGCCTCCTGGGTCGGGCAGATGGGAACGGTGATGATCACTTCGTCCTCCTTCTCCTCGATCTGATAGCCCACCAGGATGGTCCAGGGGAAATACCTCAAAGCTTCCACAAAACCCTTAAGCCCTTTTTCTTTGACTCCAAAGCGCTGGATCAGATCTTTCGCAGCCATTCCGCCCACACGACCCCACACCTGTTCATTGAGCCTTTCCGCTGTGGGTTGATCGAACATTTTAGCCACAGATAAAAACCAGAAGGCGTCCATGACTCGGTAGTGCCAAAGCAAAAATTGGATATAATTCTTAAGTTCAGGGGCATCCATCTTTTCAAAAATTTTAAGATCCATATGTTTCTCCTATTTTAATTGCGGACCCACATACCGGGAGGTGTGTCAACGAATTGCATCGAGGACGTTTTTAATGAACAACTCCATTCCCCAGTTCTCATCGTAGGTCATGCCCAATCGAACGACAACGAGCTTGCTGGAAGGGATAATGGCGATTATTTGGCCCTGATACCCCCGGGCAAAGAATGTGTCGCCTGGTAGTAGCGGATACGGGCGGTCTTTGGGATTCGTATCTTTACCCCCATTCAGCCAAAAATGTGCGCCATATTGGCCTTTGGGGGCGGCAGGTGTCGGGGTAGTGCTATAGGCAACCCAACCTTCAGGCAGGATCCGTTCTCCCTCCCAGACACCATCATTCAAGTATAGTAGACCGAAGCGGGCATAGTCGCGGGTGGTTGCATAAAGGTAGGAAGACCCGATAAATGTTCCCGAGGCGTCTGTTTCCCAGATGGCACTGCGCATACCGATTTTATTAAACAATTCACACCGAGGGAATTCCCAATAGGTCTCCCGGTTTCCGAGGGTGTCACGTATGATCCGTTGGATAAGGTTGGTTGTTCCTGATGAGTAGCGCCAGACGGTGTCCGGTTTTACGGACAAAGGTTTGGAAGCCACGTAGGTCGCCATGTCGGGCTTTAGAAGCAACATGACGTTGACATCTGAAACGGGACGCTCCGCATAAGCCTCAACCCACTCCAGACCCGAACTCATCCGTAGGAGCTGGTCCAAGGTGATGGCTTGCCTCGGATCATTGGCTTTTTGCCATTCGGATACGGGCGCCGGCCCCTTAAGAGAGATCTTTCCTTTCATCGCCAGGATCCCGACGATGGCATTAGTGACACTTTTGGCCATAGACCAGCTGAGAAGAGGGGTGTCTTTCGTGATCCCTGGTCCGTAGCTCTCGGCGATGAGGCGCCCGTTGTGGACAATGAGCATTGCCCGGGTATAGAGTTTTTTATCAGGATTTGATTCGATGAAGAGTTTGCCGATGGCTGAGTTAATCTTCGCCATATCGATATTTACGGGCGGCGGGCCGTCGGGCATGCGGTCACCCATGGGCCAGGGAATGGCCTCAGGATTGGCGGGTTCAGGACGAGGAATCCCCGGTTTTCGAGCACGGATAGTTTCTTCGGCGACACCGGAAAGGAGCACGCAACCCATTTGGTCAACATATACCGCTTTCTTCTCGAATAGACCGATCCCCAAGAGTGAGCAGGTAACGCTTTTTTCACCCCGGTCAATTTTCGCCTTGAATATTTTGAAGATTGGGTTGAAGCCGATATCTTCACGCTCGGTAGTCACTGGGTCACGACCCGAAACGAAGACAGCCGCACATAGAGCCTTAGTCTTGAAGGCTGAGCCGATCGGGAGCTGTTGGATGTATTCTTTGTTCTTGTATCCAAAAAAAGTGGCAATAATAAGAATGACAATAAGGCCAAAGGCGACTCTTTTTCTATTGAATATTTTCATTTTAACCTCCCATGCCCCCTTGAGCGGGAGAATAATTCAGCCTTGCGTGTTTTGTCATACGCGAACGTAACAAGGCTGTCCAGTATTTCCTCATTTCAACCAGAATTCAGTGACCTGTCTCGAGCAGCCGCCCTGCACACTTGTATTTAAACGTAACAAAAGAAGGAGGAGGGGCGTCGGTCAGCGCAGTTCGGCCCGCATCTCCACGGTCACGTGACCCCACCCTCCGCAGGCATGCCTCACATCAAAGCGGCCGGTGCGGTTGAACATCACCTCGTTGGGGTCCCGACCGTTAATGAGGTTTTCGAAGAAGGCATTGATGAGCACCGTAAGTTTTGGCATCAGGAAGGCGCAGATCCGCTCCGGGCACTCCCGGTTTAAAAGGTTTCCTGCCGAGTCAAAGACCAGTTTCTGGCCCACATGGTGTCCTGAGTGGCAGCCCTTGGATTCCATCACCTCGGCCACCAGTCGGTATCGTACCCCTTTTGCGGCGTTCTCGATGAGGCGCTGGAACTTGGGGCTCTCCCGAACGAGAGAGAGCTCCTGATCCTCCAGCCCCAGTTTCTGCTGTATGATCGCCGCCAACTGTTTTACATCCATGTTTTTAGCTTGGCTGTATTTAGGGGTGCGTAGCGACTAATCCGAATTCATAAACAGGGGTTTCAATCACCTTGACCGGCTTTCTTTGTCCCCAAATGATTTTCTGAATATTTTCAACCGTCTCCGGGGCAAAATACTGTTCCCCCGTCTCCAGACACACCCTGGCCGGCACATGCTCTACGATGTAGAATTTCCCATCCATTTCCAGTGTATACGTCACGTGCTGCTCGCTGTATGTTTCCCTAATTGCGCTTCCCATCGTTACTTCCTCCTGACCTTATAGTCGATCCATAGGTCTTTATCAGGCTCATAAACCGTTATGATTTTAATCAGCGGCCGGTCGGGATAGCTGCACTGGATA
>MNZQ01000038.1 GCA_001873745.1 Syntrophaceae bacterium CG2_30_58_14 | reverse complement strand
CGACACGGCAGGCCGCCTCTATACGAAAGTAAACCTGATGGAGGAGCTCAAGAAAATGAAGCGGATCATGGCGCGGGAGCTCCCCGGCGCGCCCGAGGAGGTCCTGCTCGTCCTCGACGCGACGACCGGCCAGAACGCGATCGCCCAGGCGAAGATGTTCAAGGACGAGATCGGCGTCACGGGCCTCATCCTGACGAAGTTGGACGGGACTTCAAAGGGGGGCGTCGTCGTCCGGATTGCAAAAGAGCTGGGGATTCCGCTCCGCTACATCGGCGTCGGAGAGCAGTTGGACGACCTTCGCCCCTTCCGGGCCGAGGAGTTCGTCGAGGCCCTCTTCGCACCGGACGGCCGCTGAGGCGCCCCACCACCTTTTCTTCGCAGATACTCGGCCGGGGTGCGCCCTATTCAATTGACACCCGGAGCGCCTTCCTCTATAACTCTCTAACGGCATCTTTTCTGACAGGGAGGGCATCATGGATCTCAAACCCCTCTTCGAGCCCCGGACCATGGCGGTATTCGGGGTCTCATCGACCAACTACCGCCATCCGGCGAACGAGATCTTCACGAAGAACCTTCTTCGCTACCCGGTGAAGGTCTACGGGGTCAACCCCCGCGGTGGAACCGTAAACGGCCAGTCGATTCACCGGAGCATCTCGGAGATCCCCGAACCGATTGACCTCGCGGTCATCGCGGTCCGGGCCGATTTCGTGCCGGATGTGCTGTCCGAATGCATCCGGGCGAAGGCCCGCTCCGCAACCGTCATCTCGGGGGGGTTTGCGGAGGCCGGCAAGCGGGACCTGCAGGAGCGAATCGTCGCGATCGCGCAGGAGGCTTCGTTCCCCTTTGTCGGACCCAACTGTCTCGGGATCTACGTCCCCTCTCATGTGGACACCTTCTTCCTGCCGGGCGAACGCATGGTAAAACCCGCCATCGGGAACGTATCCTTCGTAAGCCAGAGCGGGGGCATCCTTGTGGACCATCTGATCAAGTTCGCCGGCGAGGGCGTGGGGCTTGCCAAGGCGATCAGCATCGGGAACAAGGCCCTGCTGGGCGAACTGGATCTCCTCGACTATCTTGCCCAGGACCCGGCCACCCGGGTGATCGTCTTCTATATCGAAGGCTTCGGCCCAAACGAGGGAAGGGCCTTCGTGCAGAACGCCGGCAAGTGCGGCAAACCGATCATCGTTCTCAAGTCCGGAAAGAGTGCGGGCGGGAGCCGGGCCGTCTCCAGCCATACGGCATCGCTCGCGGGAGACTACGCAAGCTTTTCCGCGGCCCTTTCCCAGTACGGGATCGTGGAGGCGGCAAACGAACTGGAACTGATCTCCTTCTGCGAATCGTTGAGCGCCTACGCCAAGCCGATCCAGGGCAGGGTCGGAATCGTTACGGTCAGCGGCGGGCACGGCGCGATGGCCATCGATGCCTGTACCGCTCACGGGATCGTCGTTCCCGCGCTTCCCGAAGATGTCCGAGAAGCGCTCCGCAAGAACCTCAGCCCAAGCGTCCGGGAGATCGCCTCGCTCGCAAACCCGATCGACCTCACCGGAAGCGGAATCGACGACGACTTCGTCGCCACCGCGGAAACCCTCTTTGCCATGGAGGAGATTGACTGCGTGCTGGCGCTTCTGCTCCCCTATATTCCGGGAATCACCGCCGATCTCGGCGCCAAGCTCAGCAGCGTCGCGACCCGGAGCGGCAAGCCTTTGATCGCCTACGTACCCCACGTGGAGAAGTACGCCATGCTGATCGAGGGGTTTGAACTCAACGGCGCCCCCGTATCACCCTCCATCGAAGGCGCGGTGCTCATGGTTGAGGCGCTCAGGAGGAACAGGCCATGTTAGAATCCCATCCCGACATCCTCCGGATCATCGAGGAGGCCCGCGGCGACGGCTGGGTCCTCGAGGCCGCCGCGAAGCAGCTCTTCTCCCTGGCCGGATTCGCCGTTCCCCGTTTTGCCCTGGCCCGGACCACGGAGGAGGCGCACCGCTTCGCCGGTGAAATCGGGTATCCCGTGGTCGCCAAGATCGTCTCCCCCCGCATCCTCCACAAATCGGATGTGGGCGGCGTGGCCGTGGGGATCGGCAACGACGGGCGCCTGGCGGAGGTCTTTGAACGCTTTCGGGGCCTGGACGGCTTCCAGGGCGTCCTCGTGGAGGAGATGCTCTCCGGAATCGAGCTCATTCTGGGGGCGAAGATCGACGTGCAGTTCGGCCCGATGATCCTGCTGGGAATGGGAGGCACCGGCGTGGAGATCTACCGGGACGTCGCCCTGAGGATGGCGCCCCTCACCGAAAAGGACGCCCTGGCGATGATCGACGGCCTCAAGGCCCGCCGGTTGCTCGAGGGGTACCGGGGCGCAGCGCCGGTGGATCGGGGCAAGCTGACGGAAACCATCCGGATCTTCTCTTCTCTCGTCATGGAACTGGAGGGCCGAATCGAATCCATCGACATCAATCCGCTTCTCTGCTCCGCCGGCCGCTGCGTGGTGGCGGACGTCCGCATCATCCTCAAGAGTATAAGCGGGACGGTGTCCCGTTGACCAAGGGGCGACACGGTACGGGTTTTAAAAACGGGACGCCGGAGAGATCCGCATCATCCGACCGCCGGCTTCCCGGATTCGTTGGCGGGGAGATCAGATATTGACACCCGCCGCAAAGCGTGTTAGACGGGCTCTGCCATCGGATTGCCCCTGTAGCTCAGACGGATAGAGCGACGGATTCCTAATCCGCAGGCCCCGCGTTCGAATCGCGGCAGGGGCACCACCAGTCAAAAATTCTCGAGGAAGAGTATTTTGGGGAGGCTATACAGGGCTCTACACCAGGAGAGCCTTGTAGACCGGAATAAATGGAAAGGTAGAGAAGAAATATGAATAACGGAAGGATATCTTGGCTCTTTAAAGTTCCAAGCAGGAAATACCGAAACACACGTAATCGTTATGTAATATTATTATCGGTGATCGCTTTAGACAACAAAAGGTGAAACAGTGATATCCAGCTTTATAATTACATTCAGAGAAACACTTGAGGCCGCTTTGGTGGTTGGTATTGTACTATCGTATTTAGTCAAGACACAGAGGACACAGCACAACAACGTGGTTTATCTTGGAGTGGCTTCTGCGATCGTTGTTAGCCTGATCGGCGCTTATCTCTTTAACGTTTTAGCAGGAGGATTCGAAGGAAGAGCGGAACAAATATTTGAAGGCGCTTCAATGTTATTCGCCGTTATTATGCTGACATACATGATTTTATGGATGATGAACCAAAAGCACATAGCCGCTGAGTTGCATCAGAAAGTTGAGATGGAACTCAATGAGCAACACAAGGTCGGGCTCTTTTTAGTGGTATTCGCTTCTGTTCTGAGAGAAGGCATAGAAACTGTAATTTTCCTTGGCGCGACGACATTCGTATCGGCGGGACAAAACAATATCCTTGGTGCGCTCTTAGGCATTGCCACTGTAATTATCATAGCCTACTTCATTTTCATTGCCGGCAAGAAGATAAATATCAAGATATTTTTCAACGTTACCTCAGTGTTTCTGATATTGTTCGCGGCAGGCCTGGTGTCAAGCAGTATTCACGAATTTCAGGAAGCGGGAATACTTCCAGAAACTATTGAACATGTTTGGAACATAAACCCTCAAGTCAAAATCGGCGGTACTTATCCCATCATGCACCAAGAAGGCTTTATCGGGAGCATACTGCATAGCCTTATCGGGTACGATGCGAGCCCGTCACTGTTGCAGTTAATTGGTTACTTGGCATATATCTCATTGATAATGATCTCATGGATAAACATCAAGAGAATTCATAAGATGATATAGTCACACATTTTCCATTGCGTTACACGGTCAGACGGCCGCCTGAGCGGCAGGGCGACGTCTGCGCCGCCTCTTTCTTCGTCGTTTTGCCGGGGATTCATCGGTCGGCGGTTCCGAAGGGATTGCGGAAGGGGCCTCTGAAAGGAAGAGGTTCCACCATTCCAGGGCGGTTTTATCCTTTTCTCCCGTCTTTGCCATCATATAGAGGTATGACATTGCGTCTGCAAAGTCAGGCCTGCTGACCAGGGAAGAGGGGCGTCGCGGCGGCATTCGGTGAAGCAAGGGCTGAAAGGCGAGGATGCGGCGCAGTTGACCGCCGACCCGTCCCGGGATGCAGACGATCTTGCAGAACCCTTCCAGGAAAACGGCGCATGCGGCATCCAGCGCCTGCTGGTGGGGAATGCCGTCACGATGGCGTGCAAGCGCCTCTTCCTCCAGGCCGGGACCGAAAAGCGCCGCCAGGAAGAGCGCCGGAGAGGGGGGCAATCCCCTTCGGGATAATCGATCGAGGCATTCCAGGTTTGTCTGCAGCGCCTTCCGAAGATCGCCGTTTCCATGGAGTTTCTTGCTGAGCCCGAGGAAGAGGGCGTCCAGGAGTCCGCTCGCCTCTAACAGCGGGAAAACCGGTCTGGCGGATCCGAGCATGAAGAGTTTCAGCATCTCTTCGTAGAGCCTTGCCGGCGCGGCGCGGGTAATGGTGGAGGAGAGCTCGCAGAGGATCTCCCACGCAGCCGGTTCGATGACCAGGTCATGGGATGCGGCAAAGCGGACGGCGCGGATCATTCGCACCGGGTCTTCCGTAAAGCGGACAAAAGGGTCGCCGATCGGACGAATGAGCCGCTGCGTGAGATCGCTTAGGCCGGTGCTGTAGTCGATCACCGAAAAATCCGCGATATTGTAGGCAAGGGCGTTGATGGTGAAGTCACGGCGAAGCGCATCCTCCTCCGGTGTGCCGAAGACGTTGTCGCGTAGAACCATTCCATCCTCGTCCTTGAGATGACGGGGGTATTGGTTGTGGTCTGTCTCACCCGTCTTCTCGCCATCGGGAGGGGCAGCAGCCCGGAACGTGGAGACCTCCAGGATTTCGTTCGGGAAGTGGAGATGGGCCAACCGGAAACGGCGGCCTACGAGACGGCAGTTGCGAAAGAGCCGCTTGATCTGACCGGGCGCCGCATCTGTCGTGATGTCGAAATCCTTGGGGGTTCGCTCCAGGAGCAGGTCGCGGACGCACCCCCCGGCCAGGTAGGCGATGAATCCATTGTCATGGAGTCGGTAGAGCGTCCGCAGCGCGTTCGGGCTGATCTGCTTCCGGGATATACCGTGTTCCTCTCTGGGAATGATGCGTGGCTGCATGGTCTTCATCATAGCACACCCGGTCGAAAAAGCAAAACCCCAGCGTGTCCATGAAGATTGAGGAAAAGGTGAAGAGGGCCTTTTTGAACATTGTGGCAAATTTTTCTTGACACACAACCCACTCTTCCCTAAATCTATACGACGAAAAAGCAAGTCCTTGTCAAACTTGGATGCCCCGGCTGACCTCGAACCAGGAGCCGATCGCCACGAAGCTCTTCGGCATCCATCGGCTTTCCGGCCATTACGCCAAAGTGGTGGAGACGCTTGGCGGATATGGCGAGCGGATTGAAAAAACAGCGACGCATCGGTTGTTACAGGAGGACAATAAATCCATGAGGCATGAAACTGCGCCGTTGCCCCTGACCGGAATTCGGGTTCTGGAATTGTCGCTGGCGGTCATGGGACCGACGGCGGGTTTGATCCTGGCCGATATGGGGGCGGAGGTCATCAAGATCGAGCCGACCCCGCAGGGAGACGAAACACGGCGAATCAAGGGGTTCGGAACGGGCTTTTTCCCAGCCTTCAACAGAAACAAGAAAAGTCTGGTCCTGAACCTCAAGAGCCCCGGGGGAAAGGCGATCATGGAGCGCCTCATCAAAACCGCGGACGTGCTCGTGGAAAATTACGCGCCGGGCACGATCGACCGGCTGGGCTTCGGCTACGACCGGGTGAGCGGGATCAACCCCCGCATGATCTTCTGTTCGCTCAAGGGTTTCATGCCGGGTCCATATGAGAAACGGCCGGCCCTCGACGAGGTGTGCCAGATGATGGGCGGGCTGGCCTACATGACCGGTCCCGCGGGAAGACCGCTGCGGGCCGGGGCCTCGGTCGTGGACATCATGGGGGGAAGCTACGGCGTGATCGGCGTCCTGACGGCGCTCTACGAACGGGAACGGACCGGCCGGGGTCGGCATGTGCTGGCCACCCTGTTCGAATCGGTCGTCCTGCTGATGGCCCAGAACATGGCCGTGGCCGCCATCACGGGAGAGGCGCCGCCCCCCATGCCGGAGCGCGGCCGCTCCTGGTCGGTCTATGACCTCTTCGAAACCTCCGACGGAAACAAGGTGTTCGTGGGGATTACCAGCGACGCCCATTGGCAGCGGTTCTGCAAGAGTTTCGGTTATGACGATCTCCTTGCGGACGGCAGGCTGACCACCAACAACAGCCGCGTCGATGAGCGAGAGTGGTTCATTCCGGAGCTGCGGCGCCGGCTCGGGCAATGGACCAGGGCCGAGATCATGCAGAAGGCGGAGGAGGCCAGCATTCCGTTTGCCCCCGTCGCCCGGCCCGAGGAGCTCTTCGACGATCCCCATCTGAAGGCGTCGGACGGGTTGCTGGAGACCACCCTTCCCGATGGGAGAAAAACGAGACTCCCGAGGATTCCGGTGAGGCTGAACGACTGCGATTTCGGCCTTCGCAACGATCCGCCCCGCCTCGGGGAGGGAAGCGAAGAGCTGCTTCTCTCGTTGGGATTGGACCGGGAGCGGATCGCGGCGCTCAAGAAAGAGGGGATCGTCGGTCCGCTGTGAATGCAGGATCCGACGGTTCGTTTGATCCGGAAATGCCGGACCGCCACAACGGCCAGCGATTAAAAAACATCATGAAAGGATTTTCCCCATGAATCTTCCGAAAAAAGTGACGATCGTCGAGGTGGGACCGCGGGACGGCTTCCAGAATGAAAGACAATTCATCCCAACGGAGAAGAAGATTGAAATCGTCAACGCACTGGCAAGGGCTGGTCTCATGAATATCCAGGTCTCCTCGGTCGTCCACCCCAAGGCGGTTCCGCAACTGGCCGACGCCGATGAAGTGATGGCGAAGATCGACCGGCTTCCGGGGGTTTCGTATCGGCTTCTGGCCCCGAACATGAAAGGGGTTCAACGGGCGCTTGCACTCAAGCCCGACAAGATCAACCTGATGATGTCGGTCACGGAATCCCATAACCGCTCCAACGCCAATCGCTCGATCGAGGAATCCCTCAAGGAGTTCGAAACCCTGGTCCCGATGATCCTGGAAAAAGGAATCGCGGTGAGCGGCGGTATGGCCTGCGGCTTCGGCTGTCCCTTTGAAGGGAAAGTGGCCGTCGCGCAGCTCGAGCGGGTGGCGGACCGGTATGTGGCCATCGGCATCAAGGGTGTCGGACTGGCGGATACGGTCGGCTTCGCCAGTCCGAAACAGGTGTACGACACCGTGGCGCATCTGCTGGATAAATATCCGGATGTGCAGTGGCTTCTCCATCTCCACAACCATCGGGACCTGGCTTTGGCCAATATCCTTGCGGCGATGCAGGCGGGGATCACCCAATTCGACGCGGCCATCGGCGGGCTGGGGGGATGCCCGTACGCCCCGAATGCGGCCGGCAACGTCGCCACGGAAGACCTGGTGAACATGCTGGCGGAGATGGGAATCGAAACCGGGGTCGATCTGGATGCACTCCTGCAGGTGGCCGAAATGGTCCGTCAGGTCATTCCGCATCCGCTCAACAGCGCGCTCCTGAAGGCCGGCAAACCGTGGATTCTGGCGAAGGCCCCTGATTGTCAGACCAAAATCGGATAGGCTTCCAGCGGAGAACCCTCAGGGGTTACCCCCGGATAAATGATCAACCCACGCAACTTAAATAAGGAGGCAACCATGAAAACAGTTCAGCACAGGGTGTATCGGGTTTGGATCGTTGCGGCGTTATTATTGATAGGAATCGGGATGGGGGCGGCCGGCGCGGTCTTGGCCGCCGACTATCCGGGGAAATCGATGCTCATGATCGCTCCGTCCAAACCGGGCAGCGGATTCGATACCACCATGCGCGCCGTCGTGCTCGCGCTGACCCAGGAGAAACTGGTCCAGGCGCCGATGACCGTCATGAACATGGCCGGCTCGGTCCCGGGAACGGCCCAGATCGTCCTGCGCTACTCCAACGATCCCAACATGATCGCCGTGATGTCCACCACCGGGTCGCTCAATTACGCAACGGGCCTTTCGCCTTACTACCACAAGGACTGGAAGCCGATCGCCCGCCTGATCTCGGCCTATTACGGCATCTTCGTGCGACAGGATTCCCCCTACAAAAACCTCGGGGATCTCATCAAGGATCTGAAGAACAATCCCGGAGGGACCCCGCTGAGCGGCGGTTACAGCGACGACCGGCTCTGCTACGGGGCGCTCTTCTCCAAGGCGGGGGTCGACATCACGAAGATCAATTATGCCGCCTTCGCCGGCGGCGTCGAGTCCGCCGGGGTGGTCCTGGAGGGGTCGGCCAAGGCCCTGGTATCGACGATCGACGACGTGATGGGCCTCCTCGAGTCGAAACAGCTTCGGCTGCTGGCCGTTAGTCCCGGCAAGAGAATGGAAGGTCCTCTGTTGAAAGACATCCCGACATTCCGGGAGGCGGGGGTCGATCTGGAGTGGGACAACTTCCGTTATATCCTAGGGGGAAAAGGAATGCCCGATTACGCGGTGAAATACTGGCAGGGGACGCTGACGAAAATGGTCAAGACGCCAACCTGGCAGGGGATGATCAAAAAGTACCGTTGGGGGGATTCCTTACTGGTGGAGGGGATCGACAAATTTCTGGATGAAAAACAGGTCGTGATCACCGACGTGGTCAAGAAATTGGGGATGGACAAGAAGGCGAAAAAATAGTCGGTCCCCGCTCACGCCGGACCCTCACGTGAACCGAAAAGATGTTTCCGTTCACGCGGGGTCCGGCGCCGCAGGAGGGGGAACCGGCTGCGGGGAGCGAAATATAAGATCAGCCGAACCGCTTCATAAAAACGGCAGTTCATCTTAGGAGCATCCATTATGGACCTGTGGACCAATATCTCTTTGGGTTTCAGCCAGGCGATTTCCCTCCAGAACTTGGCGTACTGTTTTATCGGAGCGCTCTATGGCACCGTCATCGGCGTTCTGCCGGGAATCGGGCCGCTGGTCGGAATCTCGATCCTCCTTCCCATCACTTACTCCCTCCCCCCGGTTTCCGCGGTCGTCATGCTGGCGGGAATCTATTACGGTTCCGCGTATGGCGGCTCCACCTGCTCGATTCTCGTCAACACACCGGGCGAGTCCTCTGCGGTGGTCACCTGCTTCGACGGATACCAGATGGCCGTGCAGGGAAGGGCAAAGGCGGCGCTGGCGACGGCCGCCATCGGCTCTTTTTTCGCCGGCACACTCGCTACCGTGGCCATCATGTTCCTTGCGATGCCCATTGCCCGTCTGGGGATCAAGTTCACGCCGGCCGAATATTTCTCGCTTCTTCTGCTGGCCTTGACCATGGTGGGCACCCTGACGACCGAATCCCCCGTGAAGGGTCTTTTCACCACCCTCGTGGGCCTGTTGCTCTCCACGGTCGGCATGGATCTGCAGACCGGTCGCGTCCGGTTTGCCTTCGGTTCCCAGTGGCTGATCGAAGGGGTCGATTTCATCGTCGTCGCCATCGGCCTGTTTGCGATTTCGGAAGTGCTCGTCCAGGCGGAACTGGTCCAAAAGTTCGGACTGCAGAAGCGGGAACAGATCAGCGGACGCTACTGGATCACCATGGAGGAGTTGAAGCAGTCCTTCATGCCGTATGTCCGGGGAACCGTCATCGGGTTCCTGATTGGCGTCCTCCCTGGGGCGGGATCCACCCCCGCAACCTTCTTTTCTTACGCCGTAGAAAAAAAGAGCTCGAAACATCCGGAGCGGTTCGGCAAAGGGGCCATCGAGGGGGTGGCGGGACCCGAGGCGGCCAACAATGCGGCAAACCAGGGGGCGCTGGTCCCCCTGCTGACGTTGGGCATTCCGGGCAGCGCCACCACGGCGGTCATGCTGGGCGCGTTCATGATCTACGGGATTCAGCCGGGCCCGCTGCTCTTCGAGAAGGATCCGGCATTCGTCTGGACGATCATTGCCAGCATGTATATCGGAAACATCATCCTGCTCATCCTGAACCTGCCGTTGGTCAATATTTTCGCCAAACTGCTGGATCTGCCCGCCGCCCTGCTGTCTTCCATGGTGCTGACCTTCTGCACCATCGGCGTTTACAGCATCCGTTTCGCCGTATTCGACGTGTTTCTGATGATCATTTTCGGAATCGTCGGATATTTCATGCGCAAGCACGACTACCCGGCGGCCCCCTTGCTGCTTGCGCTGGTCCTGGGAGAGATGATGGAACAGGGGCTCCGCCGGGCCTTGACCCTTTCCAACGGGGATTGGACCGTTTTCGTCACCCGGCCGATCAGCCTGGGGCTTCTGAGCATCTCCGCCCTGTCCCTGTTATACTCCGTGATAAAATATCTGCGGGGAAAAAAGAGGCTGGCGTAAGTGAAAAAACAGGTCCCGAATCGTATTTTCAGCCGCCGGCTGCATGATGGATCACCCCTGCCGGGAAGAGGCGCCTCGAGGCCGTTGAATCATTCGATTGAGGAGAGCAAAAAATGAAAGAGACAGGCGGAAGAAATTCCATATTCACCTTCGATCGCATGGTCGCCCTGACCTCGATCCTGATCGCCCTATTTCTCATCCACAACGAATACAACATGCCCAATCCGAACATCCAGCAGACCATCGGACCCAGCTTCATGCCCATTGCCATCCTTGTTGCCCTGATCTTCTCGGCGCTGTTGATCCTTTTCACATCCCTGCGGACGGAACGGAAAACGGGGGATGCCGACGCGGTCCTGGCCGAACCGTCGTTACAGACCTCTGCCGAACAATACAAGATCATGGGCATGGTTCTCCTGGGGTTGGTACTGTACGCCGTCATGCTTGTTCCCGTGGGATTCATCATCAGCACGTCAGGTCTGATCGTCTGGCAGGCACAACTCTTCGAGAAGGGCAAGTGGATCCGGAACCTGGCGGTGGGCATTCCGTTCAGCATCCTTATCTATTACCTGTTTGTCCATTTCCTGGAAGTGATGCTTCCCGGGGGGATCCTCTCTTTTTAGATTCGGGGCAAGGAATAGCGTCCGAAGACGTTCAGCCGCTCGAAGGAAAAGGTGAAGAGGGCCTTTTTGAACATTGTGGAAAATTTTTCTTGACACACAACCCACTCTTCCCTAAATCTATACGACGAAAAAGCAAGTTCTTATCAAATCAACAAGGTCGGCAATGCGAGTACGACGGACCCGGCGGTCCAAAAAATCATGGAGGAGATATCATGAAGAAACTGGTTCTGACGATAGTTGCCCTTCTGCTGCTGCTGGCCGCTTATCTGACCCTCTGGCCGGTGCCAATTGAGCCTGTCCGTTGGACTGCGCCCATGCCGCCCGGCTACGCCGGCCCTCACGCAGTAAACACCCGGCTGGCCAACCTGAAGATGATTTCCCTCGGCACGGAAGAGGGACCCGAGCACATCGCCATCGGCAAAGACGGCAGGCTTTACACCACGGTTGCCAGCGGCAACATCCTGCGGATGAATCCGGACGGCGGTGCGCAAGAGGTTTTTGTCAACACCGGGGGGCGGGTGCTGGGCTTTGACTTTGACGCAGCCGGAAACCTGATCGCCGCCGACGCCATGAAGGGCCTGCTGTCGATCAGCCCCGACCGAAAGATCACGATGTTGACCGACCGGGTAAACGGAGATCCGATCCGCTATGCCGACGCGGTGGTGGCGGCCAAGTCCGGCAGGATCTATTTGAGCGATGCGTCAACCCGCTTTGCGCCCAAAGATTGGGGGGGGACGTTTGAGGCGAGCGTGCTGGACATTCTGGAGCAGTCATCCACCGGCCGTATTCTGGAATACGACCCGGCAAACAAAACGACCCGTGTCGTCGTAAAAGGGCTGAGTTTTGCCAACGGCGTCGCCCTGAGCCGGGATGAACAAACGCTGTTCGTCAATGAAACCGGTAAATACCGTGTGTGGAAAATATCTGTGAACGCGAGAGATCTGGATATTACTACCCCGAACGACCAGGCCAAACCGCTGTTTGACAACCTGCCCGGTTATCCGGACAACCTGATGCGTGGACTTGACGGGAAGATCTGGCTGGGCTTCGCCAAGCCTCGTAACCCAACCATCGACAAACTGGCCGCCAAGCCGTTCATGCGCAAGCTCACGTTGCGCCTGCCGCGTGCGATGTGGCCGATTCCGAAGGCCTACGGCCATGTGATGGCGTTCACGGAAGACGGCAGGGTAGTGGCCGATTTGCAGGACCCGAGCGGCGCTTACCCGGAAACGACGGCAGTGACGGAGACCGCCGACCGGCTTTTCATCCAGAGTCTGCACGCCAAGGGACTGGGCTGGATGCCCAAATGACCACTCGCATTTGAGCGGGAATGCCCGCGAAAGGAGAAATAAAATGATTGAGTATCCAAAATACAAAAAAGTTCTCTTCTGTACCGATTTCTCTAAAAATTCGGATTGCGCTTTCGATTATGCCTTTGGCGTTGCCAAGCGAGACGAGGGCGTTCTCTACATCCTGCACGTGATACCGACCATCCCCAATCAGTACTATGCGGAGCTATACTCCAACAAAGAGAATTTTGACAAGATAAAGGCGGCCATTCAGGAAGATCTGGCTCAGAAATACAACGATCAATATCTAAGCCAGATCAAGGATAAGACCAAAGTCAAAATCGTCATCAAATCCGGCCGTGAAGATGAGGAAATCCTTAAGTTCGCCCGGAAGGAAAATATCGATATTATCGTGATGAGCACGCACGGAAGAACGGGAATAAAACATGTCTTTTTAGGAAGCGTCGCCGAAAAGACCATCAGACAAAGTCCAATCCCGGTCTTTGTCATCCCCTGCAAAGAAAGGCCGGGCCGCGCCTGATCCTGGCGAGAGAAATCGCACCCCGTCATTTTACGGTCAGTATTCCCTTGACATACAGGTCCGTTCTGCTTATAGGCCCCTCCAAAAGCTATGTCTTATCCAAAGGAATCTCATGAGATTCGCAATCTCCCGCCGCTGGATGATCTTCTTCACGGCCTGCTTGTTGTTCGTGCTCTCTCAGTTTTACCGGGCCTCGATTGCGGTGATCGCGCCAGACCTGATTTCGGATCTCGGGCTGGATACCCGCGGGCTGAGCCTCATTTCTGCATCTTTTTTCTATACCTTTGCCGTCATGCAGATTCCCATCAGCATGTACCTCGATGCGATCGGGCCGAGGATTGCCATGACCGCACTGTCGCTTCTGGGAGTGGCCGGGGCATTGGTCTTTGCCTTCGGGGAATCAACCGGAGCGCTGGTGGCCGGGAGACTTCTTCTCGGCGCCGGGATGGCCTGCAATCTGATGGGCACCCTGAAGCTGATCACCTTATGGTTCGGACCGCTCCGGTTCGCCACGATGTCGGCCCTGGCGCTTTCCTTCGGAACCCTGGGAAACATGACGGCGGCAACCCCGCTGGTATTGATGGCGCAATCCATGGGATGGCGAATGACCTTTATCGTCTTTTCCGGAATCAACCTTTTGCTGACGATCCTGTTTTTCGTCGTCGTCCGAGATCGGCCGCAGGACCCGGGTTACGGTGAAATCCCCCCGGCCGTCTCCACCAACCTGAAGAAAATCCTGGCGAACCTTCGCGACCTGATCCGGGAAAAGGACTACTGGATCATTTCTCTGGGAACCTTTTGTCGATACGGAATCTTCGCCGCGGTGCAAACCCTGTGGGCCGGCCCCTATCTGATGACGGTCATCGGAATTTCACCGGTGGCAACCGGCAACATGCTGCTGTTGATGGGTATCGGCATGATTACGGGCAGTCCGGTCTGCGGCTGGTTTTCCGACTCTTTATTCAAAACCCGGAAAGGGGTTATTATTACGGGATTGGTCGGCATGATCCTGGTGCTTGCCATCCTGGCCTGCCTTTCTCCGGGGACAAACCTGACCGTTTTGTCCGTCCTCTTTTTCGGTTTCGGCTTTTTTACCAGTTCCGGGCAGGTCATGTACGCCCACATCAAGGAAAGGATGCCCGTTGAACAAGCCGGAACGGCCATGACCGGGATCAATTTCTTTACCATGATGGGGGTTGCCGCATTTCTTCAGGGACTGGGCGGCCTCATGCAGTACCTCTATCCGGGCGAGTCGTTCGGCGCTCCCGCCTTCAGGGTTGCGTTTTTTTTCTGTGCCGCGTGTCTGGTTTTAACCTTGGGTCTCTACTTCTTCACGGTTGAAACCCACGGGAAAAACAAAACCCTTTCCGAGCCGAAATAAGCCATTTCCGGCAAGGTCCGAAAAATCGGCGTTCACGGCCCGAAATCCTTTCACCTGTGGATTTGCGACGGAGCGGAAATGATCCGCTCGCGGGGATAGCTCTTGACAAGCGGGCCGGGGCGGATTAGAGAGCACGCATGAAAATAATCGCCCATTCGGGTGCGCGTTGAAAGACAGGGGAAGAATGGATGGAAAAGAAGATCCGAAGCTCGGCCGAGCTTTTTGCCGGGATCACCGGCGCCTACCCCCGGTCGATGTTCAAATCGGTGGGGTATCATCGCAATGAACTGAAAAAGCCGGTGATCGGCGTCGTCAGTTCCTGGTCGGAGATGCACCCGGGCAGCTATTCCAACAAGGAATTGGCCCAGTTCGTCAAGGCGGGAATCTGGTCCGCCGGGGGGACGCCGGTCGAATTTCATACGATTGCGGTCTGCGACGCCATCGCTCAGGGGAACGGGATGCATTACGTCCTCCCCAGCCGCGAGGTCGTGGCGGCGGAGATCGAAGTCATGGTCGGGGCGGGCGGCTTCGACGGCCTTGTCCTCATCCCCTCCTGCGACAAATCGCCTGGGGGAATGCTTATGGCGGCGGCGCGCCTCAACATTCCGACCATCTTCCTCCCCCCGGGGCCGATGCTCTCCCCTGTCCGGAATGGCGAACAACTCGTCCTGTGCGACATCAAGGAGGCGATGGGGGCCCTCAAAGATGAAAAGATCGACGCGGCGGAGTTCGCGGCGATTGAGGATGATGCCTGCGCCACCGCCGGCGTCTGCGGCATGATGGGAACGGGAAATACGATGGGTTGCATCATCGAGGCCCTGGGGATGAGCCTCCCGGGCACGGCGACCACCCCGGCCGTCTATGCCGCAAAGAGACGCCAGGCCAAGCTCACCGGGGAGCGGGTCGTCGCCCTGGTCCGGGAAAAGGCCCTCCCCCGCGCCATCCTGACCCGGGGAAATCTGCTAAACGCCGTCCGTTTCCTGATGGCAATCGGCGGTTCGACCAACGCCCTCCTTCACCTTCCGGCCATCGCCCGGGAAGCGGGTTTTGAACTCACACTGAAGGAGATCGACGAAATCTCCACCGAGACCCCTTGCATCGCCAAATTCAAGCCTTCCAGCCCATATACATTGTGGGATTTCTTCCGGGCTGGCGGCGTAGGCGCCGTCCTCGGGGAACTAAAAACCCTTCTCAATCCGGGGGTCATGACGGTCACGGGTCAAACGATTGAAAGCTATTTCGGGGCCGTGAAGGACCGCGAGGTCATCCGGACGCTGGAAAACCCTCTGCAGCCGCAGGGCGGCATCGTCATCCTTCGCGGCAACCTCGCGCCGGACGGCGCGGTCGTAAAGGTCAGCGGCATCCGGAGCGTCAAGCCGCGCCACGTGGGAACGGCCAAGACCTTCGACTCCGAGGAAGATGTGATGAAGCAGATCATGGGCAAGTCGATTTGTCCCGGGGACATCCTTGTAATCCGTTACGAAGGGCCGCGCGGCGGACCCGGAATGAGGGAGATGTCGATTCCCGCGGGCATCCTGATCGGCATGGGGCTGGGCGACAGCGTCGCCATGGTCACCGATGGACGATACTCCGGCGCCACGCGCGGTTTCTGCATCGGCCACGTCGCGCCGGAGGCGCAGGTGTGCGGACCGATCGCGGCGGTCCGCGACGGTGATCAGATCGAAATCGACATTCCGCACAAGAAACTGAACCTGCTCATTTCGGACGAGGAGATCGCCGCCCGCCTGAAGGCCATTCCGCAGCGGCCGGCGCCGATCGATACCGGTTTTCTTGGCCTCTACTGCCGTCACGCGGCGCAGGCGGACAAAGGCGCCATACTGGAGAATTGATTCGACTAATCCCCAGGGGAAAGGAGTAAGAAGCTGGTGGCCAAGGCATTGAAAATCAACCCCCGCGATAACGTCGCCGTGCTCCTCGCGGACATCCGGTCCGGCGAGACGGTCGATGCGGCGACCGGTGCGGAGGTGATCCATATTCAGGCGCGGCAGGAGATCGCATTCGGACACAAGATCGCACTCGCGAACCTGGCGGCCGATCAGCGGCTGCGTCGACTACGGCGAATATCCGGAAGGTCCGGGTCTCTATCTTTTAGACTGCGTCGGCCACGACGGGGAGGCGGTTACGGGTCTTGTCGCGTCCGGCTGTCAGGCGGTCGTCTTCACGACAGGCCGCGGAACGCCGACCGGATTCCCCGGCGTGCCGGTGATCGAGATCACCGGAAACCGCGCGACCTATGAACGGATGAGATTTAACCTCGATTTCAACGCCGGGGAAATCGTGGAAGGAACACCCATTGCGGAGGTGGGCGCGGAGCTGTTGAAAAAGGTCCTCCGGATCAGCTCCGGAGAGCCGTCACGGGCGGAGCTGCTCGGACACGACGAGCTGTTCTGCATCACGCGGATATAGGAGCCTGTTGAAAAAGGCGCCTATGCCGGGTCTCATTTGAAACACCGGCCCGATCGAACAATCGATCCATTAATCATAAGGAGGTATGTCTGATGTTCAAGCTTCACGGTATCTACGCCCCCATCGCAACGCCGTTTGCGGGAGGGGAGATCGCCTATGACAAGCTGGAAAAGAATCTAAGTTTCTGGCTGGGATCCGATCTGGAAGGGATCGTGGTCATGGGCTCCAACGGGGAGTTCGTCCTGCTTTCGCCTGCGGAAAAAGAAGATCTGATGCGGTTCGTCTGCGCTCGGGCGAAAGGGAAAAAGCCGGTCATCGCCGGAACAGGCGCCGAGTCAACGGCGGAAACGATGCGCCTCAATGAAAAGGCCGCCCTTGCGGGGGCGGATGCGGTCCTCGTCGTCACCCCGAATTACTACAAGGGGAGCATGACCGATCCGGTCCTGGCCCGCTTCTACACGGACGTGGCCGAAGCCTCTCCACTGCCGGTCATCCTCTACAACATGCCCCGCAACGCGGGGATCAATATCTCCGCCAAGCTTGCCATCGAGCTGGCGCGACACCCGAAAATCATCGGCGTCAAGGATAGCGGCGGCAACATCGTCCAGATCGCGGACATCATCCGCAATGCCCCGGCGGATTTCTCCGTATTTGCCGGATCGGCGAGTTTTCTTTACGCCAGCCTGGTCCTCGGCGCAACGGGGGGCACCCTCGCCCTGGCCAACATCTTCCCGAACGAGTGCGCCCGCCTGCAGACGCTCTTCGATGCCGGAAAGATCCGGGAGGCCCGGGATCTGCAGATGAACCTCATCGACAGCAACAATGCGGTGACGGCCCGGTGGGGCATCCCCGGACTCAAAGCCGCGATGGAGATGATCGGCCTTTACGGCGGAGACCCTCGCCCGCCACTGATGCCCCTGAAGGAGGCGGACCGGGAGGAGCTCCGGAAGGTCCTGACACAGACGGGATTTTTCCCAAAAGCGAAGGCTTGATTTCCGACGCGTTCGATCAGACGGCTGCGATTTAGGGAATCCTCGGCCATTCACCCGAATGGCCTCTTCAACCATCGGTAACACAAAACCAAGGGCCTCGATCCGACGCAAAAACGGATCGAGGCCTTTTTCTTCTCCGCACCGACCCCTCCCTTCCAAAGCGCATCTTTTCCCGGAGTCACATGACTTTAATAACAATCTTCCCCTTTAATTTTTTTATAGGGGGTAGTCGGTTAGCGTCACCTGTCTGATTATCCCCATTCATATCCATGTGTCACGTCACGTTCGGTAATCGGGCCAGTTGCAACAGCCCGTTCAAGTAGTCTTCTGAACACAAGGCCACGGCTCCCTGATGCACGTCTGTTGAATCTGAAAGTGAACTCCTCCAGATAAGATTGGAGGTGTTCAGGAACCACAGATCCTTGGTGTGTGCCAAGAATCCAGCGTTTTAATAGACTTGATACGCGATGGACGCCTGG
>MNZQ01000145.1 GCA_001873745.1 Syntrophaceae bacterium CG2_30_58_14 | reverse complement strand
CGCCGAAGTGGGCCAGGGCGGCCTGGTGGCTGAAAGAGGCCTCCGGCCCCAAGAAGGCGACGGTGGTCGGCGTCTGGAGGAAGCGGGAGGCGGAGAGGATCTCCCGGAAAACCCCCCGGAGGGCCGCCTCGGAAAGGATGCCGTCGTTGAGTGTTTCCAGATGCCGATAGACCATCGCCTCCCGGGAGGGGTCGTACACCTCCCGGCCTTCCGTGCGCTTGGCCTTTCCGATCTCGACCGAGACGGCCGCCCGCTCGTTGAGGAGGCGGACGATCTCCCGGTCCGTTTGTTCGATCTTCTCTCTGAGTTCCTGCAGGGGGTCCTGGCTCATGGTTTCAGTCCTTTCAGCGCATCCCGCAGGATTCCCTCCGGGATGCCCCCGTTCACAAAGGGGGTTCCCAGTTTCCGGATCATGACGAAGTGGATCATTCCACCCTCCTTCTTCTTATCCACGGATAGCCGCGAGAAAATGTCTTCCAGATCCATCTCCGCGGGGATGCGGTCGGGTAGTCCGACGGACCGGATGATCGCGGAGATTCGCGCTGCGTCGCCCGCCGGCAGGCCATGAAGCCTCTCGGAGAGGCGCGCCGCCGCAACCATTCCGATGGCCACGGACTCGCCGTGGGAAAGCGCATAGCCGGAGGCCGCCTCGACGGCGTGACCGACCGTGTGGCCGAAGTTCAGAATCCGCCGGAGCCCCCGGTCCCGTTCGTCAAGCTCTACGATTCCCTTCTTGATCCGGCAGGCCGCCGCGATGATCCGTTCAAGGAAGGCGGTCTCCCGCAGGTTGCCCTTTGCCACCGCCCCTTCCAGGTCGTCCAACAGTTCGGGCGATTCGATGATCCCGTATTTGATCACCTCGGCGAGGCCGCTCCGGATCTGTTCGTCGGGCAGCGTCTTGAGAAAGGCGATGTCGATAAAGACCCCCTTGGGCTGGTTGAACGTCCCGAGGAGGTTCTTTCCGGCGGCGGTGTCCACCCCGGTCTTGCCGCCGATGCTGCTGTCCACCTGGGCGAGGAGGGTCGTCGGGAGCTGGATCACGGGGATTCCCCGCAGGTAGATTGAGGCGGCGAAACCGGTCAGGTCGCCGACGACGCCGCCGCCCAGCGCGATCAGGACGGTTTGCCGGTCCGCTCCGAGGGCGGTCAGGCGCTCGGTGACGGTCAGCACGGTCTCGATTCCCTTGGCCTCTTCACCCGGCGGCACCGTGATCCGGTCAACCCGGAGATCCAGCTTTTCGAGCGCGGCCTGCACCCGCGCCCCATGAAGGGCGTCGATGTGGGTATCCGTGACGATGACATAGCGCTGCGCCCGGCCGTCCCTGGCCAGGATCATTCCCACGCGGTCCAGGATCTCCTCGCCGATGTATATTTCGTAAGAACGGTCGGCCTTCCCGCCGATATTCACGTTCATCTGATTCATTGGAGTCCTCCGATTCCATCCCGCATCGCGGCTTCCAGGATGTTGACCTCGTCCATGAGCCGATAGAACTGTTCCGGTCTCAGCGACTGGGCGCCGTCCGAGAATGCCTTTTCCGGCTCCGGATGGATCTCGACGATGACGCCGTCCGCTCCCACGGCCACGGCCGCCCGTGTCAAGGGGATGATGTATTTCGCATGGCCGGAGGCGTGGCTCGGATCGATGATGACCGGCAGGTGGGTCAGCTCCTTGAGCACGGGAACGGCGCTGATGTCGAGCGTGTTCCGGGTCGCCGTCTCGAAGGTACGGATCCCCCGTTCGCAGAGGATGACCTGCCCGTTTCCCGAGGAGAGGATGTATTCCGCCGACATGAGAAGCTCCTCGATCGTCGTCATCATCCCCCGTTTGAGGAGGATCGGCCGATGGCTGCGGCCGACCTTCTTGAGCAGCGCAAAATTCTGGACGTTGCGGGCGCCGATCTGAAGGATGTCGCTGTACTCCTCGATCATATCCACGTCCGTCGTGTTCATCACCTCCGTCACGACGGGCATCCCCGTTTTTTCCCCGACCTTCTTGAGGATCTTCAGCCCCTCCTCCTCCATCCCCTGGAAGCTGTAGGGCGACGTTCGCGGCTTGAAAGCGCCGCCGCGGAGGATCTTCGCCCCCGCCTTTTTGGCGACGTAGCCGCATTCCATCATCTGCTCTTCGCTTTCGACCGAGCAGGGGCCGGCCATGACGGTGAACTCGGGACCGCCGATCCGGACCTCGCCGACCTGGATGACCGTGTCCTTCTCCTGGAACTCCCGTCCGGCAAGCTTGTAGGGTTTCAGGATCGGCATGACCTTTTCCACGCCGGGGAGGAAGGCCGCCGATTTCAGATGGATTCGGTCCCGGTCGTCCCCGATGGCGCCGATGATCGTCCGCTCCACGCTTTGGGAAAGGTGGGTCTGGTACCCCACCGACGCGATCCATTCGGTTACATGGTTGATCTGTTCTTCCGTCGCATTTTTTTTCATCAGAATAATCATCTTCCACCTCGCTTGAATCAAAAGGCCGTGGTTATCTCGGCGCCGCCACGGCCAAAAAACAAAAAAGCCATGGGCAGCGTTTTTAAGGTCTGTCCATGGCTTAGTTTAACTACATTGTGGGGTTTCCCTTACGTCCTCCTAAGCAGCGGGCAGACCGATGCATAAAAGTAATAAAACCAGTACCCGTTGTTGGATAAAATTTTTGTTGCCATCTCTTTTCTGCCCGCCTTAGATGCTTCCTGTGAACTGGGGTGGAATAGAAACACAGCTTTCCCGGGTTGTCAAGAAAAAAGTATCGGAAAAAATGACATCCCTCCTAAAGTCATTGACAAAATTATTGAAAATTGATTCATTGCCGCAGCTTTTCGGATGATTTTCCATCTACCTCCCGCCGCTCTATAACATTTTTTGAGGCAATTCGGCGGTCAAAGATGATTTGAAATCACCCTGGTTTGGTGCTACTGTCTGCACAATGGATGGCGTGACCATGCCGGGCAAGGGGAAGCTGATCCGCCGGGACGACATCTTCCTCAACAACGTCGCATTCTGGCGGAACGTTCCCGAAACGGTGTGGAACTATACCATCGGCGGCTACCAGGGCATCATCATTGGCGGGAGGTGGGTCATGAAAACGGCAATCAAAGCCGCGCTGTTGTCGGCCCTGGTTTTTCCAGGTACGGGACAGATGTACCTCAAGCGGTATGTGCGGGGGCTTATCCCGATGGTTCTCACCCTGACCGGCATGGGCGTTCTGATTGTGCAGGCGACGGTCGGCGCTCTTCAGGAGCTCGATAAAATGCAGAGCCAGGGCGGTCTCGTGGATCTGAACGCCGTTGCCAATCGTGCGGCGGCCTCTTCCGCATCCGGTGACTGGTATTCCCCCCTCATCGTGCCGATGATCGTCGTTTGCTGGCTCTTTTCCGTGATCGACGCCTATATGCTGGGAAAAGGAAAAGAGCCGCCCACGGCCCCGAATCGGGCGAAGGGAGAATAGGGAACATGAAACCGGACCTTTCTACCATCAACCTGTTTACCGCTCTTGAGCAACTTTGCCGCCGGGAGTTTTCCGCGCTCGAATTGACCGAAGCCTGTCTCCGTCAAATTGAGCGCCTCAACCCGACAATCAACGCCTTTATCACCCCGACGCCCGAATTAGCCCGCCTGGGGGCCTTGCAGGCCGGCGCACTGCTTACGGTCCAACCGTCCAACCTGGAGCAATTTGCATTGCTGGGAATGCCCATTGCTCTGAAAGACCTTTTCGAGACGGCGGGCATCCGTACCACAGCCGGCTCGAAGTTTTTTGCCGATCACATCCCTAGGGAAGATGCACAGGTGGTGCTGAAACTCAAACTCTCCGGCGGGGTGGTTTTAGGAAAAGCCAACATGCACGAAATCGCCCTGGGTGTGACGGGTGTCAACCCGCATTACGGGGCGGTTAAGAATCCCTGGGATTTAAAGCGTGTGACCGGCGGCTCCTCGTCCGGGTCGGCGGCGGCGGTGGCGACGGGGATGTGTCTAACTGCCCTCGGCACCGATACGGGCGGCTCGATCCGCATCCCGGCTTCTTTGTGCGGTGTGGTCGGACTCAAACCGACTTATGGACGGGTTAGCACCCGTGGGGTAGTCCCGCTCTCATGGAACCTTGACCATGTTGGCCCGCTGACGCGCACAGCGCGGGACGCGGCGATGATGCTTGCGGCGATGGCCGGGTTTGACCCGCATGATCCTGCTTCGGCGGATATTCCCGTGGAAGATTATCTCGTCCATCTCGAAGACGGCGTCAGGGGTTGGCGCGTGGCGCTGGCGGCAGGGGAGTACGTCGAAGCATCCGAC
This sequence comes from Syntrophaceae bacterium CG2_30_58_14, assembly GCA_001873745.1. GTDB lineage: Bacteria > Desulfobacterota > Syntrophia > Syntrophales > UBA5619 > UBA5619. The sequence continues at coordinate 13,979 of MNZQ01000145.1, read as the reverse complement.
CCGCAAGTGCTGGGAGGCGTGTCCGAAGCCGCGCAAGTTTTCATCGATTTGGGCGCGCAGGTGGAGAAGGTGGACATGTCCTGGCTCGCGGATCTGGCACTGGCGAATGGCCGCATGACCCAGGCCGATGGGGCGGCTTTTCACCGCGAGCGGCTGGCGGAGCGCCCCGACTGGTTCGGTGCGGATGTCCGTCAGCGGCTGGAGACCGGCGCTGCGTTAACTTCCAGCGAGTATGCGCTTGCGCGGCGGACGCAGACTGAAGGTCGCCGCCGCTTCGAGATGTTCTTTGAAAAATTTGATATTTTAGTGCTGCCAACCACCCCCATCCCCGCGCCGCCCATCGAGGGGACTCAAGCCATCGAAGCCGCCCGCCAGTTGACGCGCTTTACCGCGCCCTTCAACCTGGCCGGTCTCCCGGCGTTGTCAGTCCCGTGCGGGTTTACAGGCGGGAATTTGCCCATCGGGTTGCAGATTATCTCAAGGCATTGGGGAGAAGCAAAAGCGTTGCAGGCGGGTCACGCCTTTGAACAAGCGACGGAATGGCACAACTGTCGTCCGAATATCTAAAAGATGAAGGGGATGAACATTTTTGGTTCGCACCAGGAGGGGGAAGCATGGAATTCAACGTCCTGATCGGCGGAGAGGGAGGGCAGGGCGCTTTTTCCGTCGAACTGGAGCTGACGGAAATCCTGACGAGGCTCAATTATCACTTTTTCGCCACGAAGCACTACATGTCCCGCATCCGGGGCGGTCACAACTTCCACATGGTCCGTATCGCCGATCATCCGGTCCATGCGCTGAACGGGGGGAAATGGGAGATGATCGCCGCCCTCGACGATGAAACGGAGGCACTCCACAAACCGGACCTCCGCGAGGACGGCATCTTCCTTTCGCGGGAGAGGACGAAAGAGATCGGCGCCGAGAGCAAGAAGCTCTTCGGGGAGATCCGAGCCGCCAACACGGCTTTGGTCGGAATCATTCTAACCGTGATCGGCGTAACGCCGGAAAAAATGGCGGAGGCGGCCGAACCGGGGAAAGCGGAGTGGCTGAAGAAGAGCGGTGATTTCGCTGTGCGGTGGGGTATCGCCGGGGCGTTCCCCGTTTCCGCGGCCGCCGTCTGCCCGGCCAAATTCGACGGCAACCAGGCCTTGGCCTTCGGGGCGCTCTTGGGCGGCTGCCGGTTCCTGGCCGGCTACCCGATGACGCCGGCCACCTCCATCCTGCACTACTTCTCCGAGGCCGCAGAGGACCTTCCTGTTCATTTCGAGCAGGCGGAGGACGAAATCGCCGCGATCAACATGGCCCTGGGCGCCTCCTACGCCGGCGTCCGGTCGATGGCGGCCACCTCCGGCGGCGGCTTCGCGCTCATGCAGGAGGGGGTGTCGCTCGCGGGGATGACGGAAACGCCGATTGTGATCGCCGTCGCCCAGCGGCCCGGTCCGGCCACCGGGCTTCCCACCCGGACCGAACAGGGGGATCTGAACTTCATCCTCCATGCCGGCCACGGGGAATTCCCACGGGTCCTCTTCGCCCCCGGCTCCATTGTCGAGACGATTGAACTGGCCCGAAAGGCGTTCGATCTTTCCGATCGCTATCAGATTCCCGTCTTTCTGCTGACGGACCAGTATTTCGCCGACTCCGTCCATGTCATCGAAGAGGAGGAGATCCCGCTGGATGTTATCGCTCGCGAATGCCCGGTCTTCGACGAAACCTACAAACGGTACCGCCTGACGGGGAACGGAATCTCTCCGTTGACCTTCCCGGGGCTCTCCGACGCGCTGGTCAAGCTCGATTCGGACGAGCACGACGAAGAGGGGAAGATCACCGAAGATCCGGAGCTGCGGAAACGGATGATGGACAAGCGCCTGAAGAAGATGGGGCTTCTGAAACAGGAGGCCGTTTTGCCGACGTTCTGCGGCGCAATGGACGCCGCCGCCGTTGTCCTCTGCTGGGGGTCGAACCGTCTGATCGTGAAGGAGGCCGTGGAGCGGCTCAACGCCGCCGGCCTTTCGGTTTGCGCGCTCCACTTCGGGCAGGTCTATCCGCTGACGCCCGCGATGATCGCCCCTTACCGTCTGGAGGCGAAGAAGCGGATCTGCGTGGAGAACAACGCAACGGGCCAGTTTACCGGATTGCTGAAGCGGGAGCTCGGCCTCGCCGTCGATCACAAAGTGCTGAAATGCGACGGCGACTGCTTCACCGTCCTGGAGCTCTATCGGACACTGAAAGGCCTGCTGACCTGAGGAGGGGAGAGATGGAACCGAAAATCGAAACCGGCTGGTGCCCCGGCTGCGGCAATTTCGCGATCCGCGACGTTCTGGAGAAGGTCTTTGCGGATCTGCCCATTTTGCGGAACAAGATCGTCCTGACGTCGGGGATCGGCCAGGCCGCCAAGATGCCCCAGTATCTAGACGTGAACTATTTCAACGGCCTCCACGGCCGCTCCCTGCCGCCCGCCGTCGGGATCAAGCTCGCCCGTCCCGACCTGACCGTCATCGCCTATTCCGGAGACGGCTGCATGTACGGCGAAGGGGGGAACCACTTCATCCAGACCCTCCGCCGGCGGCTGGACATCACGATCCTGGTCTCCGAAAATCAGGTGTACGGCCTGACAAAAGGCCAGAGCTCCCCCACGACGGCCCTTGCCGTGAAAAACGACCTGAGCCCCGGCGGAAATCCGAACCTCCCCTTGAATCCGCTTGCCCTCGCCGTCACGATGGGCGCCCCCTTCGTGGCCCGCGGTTTTGCCGGCGACAAGGAACACCTGAAGGCGCTCATTCGGGAGGCGATCCTCTTCAAGGGAACGGCCGTCGTGGACATCCTCCAGCCCTGCGTCAGCTTCAACAAGATCAACACCTACGCCTGGTACCGGGAGCGGGTCTTCAAGCTGGAAAGGCCCCTGACTGACCGTTACGAGGCGATCCGGACGGCCGATCTCTGGGGGGAGAAGATCCCGATCGGGGTTATCTACCGCAATGACGAGGCCCCGTGCCGGGAGATCAAAGAGATCTTCCAGGTTCCATTGACGAAGGCGGATGTGGCCTCCCGCCTCCATATGCGCTGCGTGATGATGCGCTGACCCCGCATGGGGTATGTCATCCATTTAGAAAACCGTTGACACAAAAAGGGGACTTTCTTATAGTCGCTTCGCCCGAAGGGGAATTCTTATCCTTCCGGTTCATAAAAAAGCACCGATACACACACAAGAGTTGACAACCGCTCAGATGAAGTTCACAGAACAGATTAAAGGAGGTCATATCATGAAAAGATCCTTGATTCTCGCATGCGCAATCGTCTTTTTGTCCACCCTGGCCACCGGCATTCTGTGGGGGCAGGGGAAGTTTTCCAAAGAAACCGAGGAGTGGCTGAAAAAGTCGGAGCTTGGTCCTTACGAAACCCGAGGTTATGACGAAAAGCAGCTCTACGAGAAGGCCAAGCTGGAGAAGGAGGTGTCCGTCTATTCCTATTCGTCGCGCGTCCACCAGTTTGGAAAGACATTCGAGCAGCAGTATCCCGGCATCAGGGTGAAAGGCTTCGACATGGATTCCACAGAGATCGTGACGAAGGTCCTGGCCGAGCAGAAGGCGGGGAACTTTGCGGCCGACGTCATCTTCCTGAAGGATCCTTCCACCGTTCACCACGAGTTGCTCCAGAAAGGGCTGGCCTTCACCTATGTTCCCCCGGACCTGAAATCCGTCCTCCCCGACCGCTTCCAGAAACCCTTCCTCGTCCACCACGTCAGTCTCGATGTTCTCATCTACAATATGGAGGCGAACAAGACAGCCCCCGTTCAGAGTCTCTGGGACCTGACTAAGCCCGAGTGGAAGTCGCGGGTCAGCTTTCCCGATCCGGTGAAGATGCCGGAGTTCATCGAGTTCCTCGCTACCGTCGTCCAGCATGGGGACGAGATGGCCAAAGAGTACCAGCGTGTTTTCGGAAAGCCCATTCAATTGAGCAAAGGGGTGAAGAACGCCGGGTACGAGTGGATCCTCCGGGTCCTGAAGAACGATGCCGTCATCGCCGGTTCGACCAACGACGTCTCCAACGCCGTGGGGCAGCCGGGGCAGCAAAAGCCGCCCGTGGGAATCACGGCCTTTTCCCGTCTGCGGGACAAGGAGAAGAATCCGAAGCTGGTCTTCGACGTGGCCTATGACGCAAAGCCGGTCCTGGGGATTGCCACGGAGGTGGTCATCGCCATCGTGAACCAGGCGAAGCATCCGAACGCGGCGAAACTGATGACCCGCTGGATGATGGGCGACGAGAAGGGCGGTCAAGGCTACAAGCCATACTTTGTCCTCGGGGATGTCCCGGTGCGGACGGATCAGTTGGCGCCGAAGGGTTCCCGGACCCTGGCGAAGATGAACGTCTGGATGGCCGATCCGGCCTATGTCTGGGATTACGGCCAGGAGATCCGCGATTTCTGGCTGGCGAATCTGAAATAACGGCCGTCCGTTTACGGTTCCGGCATGAGCGCATCGGCAAAGGCATTCATCAACCGTCTAAGCATAAAACTGAGGCAGCCCCAGGTAATCCTGGGGCTGATCCTCGTGGCGATCCTTACGGCATTCGTGGTGGTTCCCTTTCTGCAACTGGTCCACGACACGGCGGTCTGGCAGGAGGCGGACCGCCGCATCATCCGCTCCGCCGAGCCGGGGGGCTGGACCTTCTTCCACTATCTGCGGGTCTTTGCGAGCCCGCTGAGCGTCAATATCTTCTACCGGCCCCTTCTCCATTCCTTGGCCACCTCGCTGACCATCTCACTCGCGGCGATGCTTCTGGGGACGCTGATGGCTTGGCTCGTCGTCCGGACCGACATGCCATTTCGGAAAACGATCGGGATCTTCGCGGTCATTCCCTATGTCCTGCCCTCCTACACCCTGGCCCTGGCCTGGCTTGACTTCTTCAAGAACGAGCGGATCGGCGGCGCCGCAGGCATCTGCGCGTACCTCTTCGGCGTCTCTCCTCCGGACTGGCTCGCCTACGGTTTTATTCCCATCGTCATCACACTTTCGCTCCACTACTACCCCTTCACCTATCTCCTCGTCTCCGGGGCGCTCGTCTCGCTGGATTCCAATCTGGAGGAGGCGGGGGAGGTTCTCGGGGCGGGGCGGTTCCGGATCCTCAGGCGCATTACCTTTCCCCTGGTGCTGCCGGCCCTGATCTCGGCCTTCATCCTCACCTTTTCCCGCGCCGTGGGGACCTTCGGAACCCCCTACTTCCTGGGGGCGCCGGTGCGGTATTTTACGCTGGCCACGACGATCTTCACGAGCATTGTCAACCGGACGCCGGCCGTCGCCTACATCGGCGCCCTGGTGCTGATCCTGATCTCCATGTTCATTATCATCATGAACCAGCGGGTGATCGGCGACAAGAGCTTCGTCACCATCGCCGGGAAAGGTTTCCGCCGGCGCCAGACCCCCCTGGGGCGGTGGCGTTATCCGGCGGTGGCCCTCATGGCCTCGCTGATCGGCCTTGCCGTCTTCATCCCGCTTCTGCTCCTCCTCTGGCAGACGTTGATGCTCTATCCCAACGACTACTCCCTGGGGAACCTGACCCTCCACTACTGGATCGGAAAGAGCCAGGCCGCCCTGGCCGAGGGGGAGAGCGGGATCCTCCGGAACGCCCAGATCCTGGGCGCCGCATGGAACAGCATCCGCCTCTCCGTGATCGTCGCCCTGACCACGGGGATCGCGGGCATCCTGATCGGCTATGCAGTGGTCAAGGGGAGAAGGACCCGGCTTGCTGCCGTGCTCGAACAGGGGTCCTTCCTTCCCTACCTGATTCCCAGCATCGCCTTCGGGGCGATCTACCTGTCGCTCTTCTCCCGGTCCATCGGACCGCTGCCGCCGCTCTACGGGACCTTTGTCCTGCTTGTCATGGTCTGCGTGGCGAAGAACCTCCCCTTTTCGGCCCGGTCGGGGATCTCCTCCATGCTGCAGGTGGCCGCGGAATTGGAGGAGGCGGCGATGATGGCCGGCGCTTCGTGGTTCCGGCGGTTCAGACGGATCATCCTGCCGCTCACGATGGCCGGCGCCCTTTCGGGTTTTATCCTGGCATTCATCGCCACGATGCGGGAGCTGTCGCTGATCATCCTGCTCATCACGCCCGAGACCCGGACGCTCACGACCATGACCTTCCGGTATGTGGAACAGGGGTATTCGCAGTTTGCCGACGCCATCATCCTGCTTATCGTGATCCTGGTCGTCGGGGGAGAGTTTCTGGCCAGACGCATCGGCGGTAAAAGGGAGACGATTTGAAATGGCAATGATCGAAATCGAAGGGCTTACCAAACACTTCGGCAGCGTCGCCGCCGTCGATGACCTGAGCCTCGCGGTGGATGCGGGGGAATTTCTCACGCTCCTGGGGCCTTCGGGGTGTGGGAAGACGACGGTCCTCCGGATGATCGCGGGCCTCGAAGTCCCCGACGCCGGGGAGATCCGGATCGGGGGAAAGACCGTTTTCTCCGCGCAGCGGGGCCTTTTTGTCTCCCCGGGAAAGAGGGGGATCGGCCTCGTCTTCCAGTCCTACGCCCTCTGGCCCCACATGAGCGTCTATCAGAACGTGGCCTTCAGTCTTGAGATCCAGAAGGTGGCGCCGGAGAAGATGAAGCGGCAGGTCGCCGAAGCGCTCGCCTATATGCACCTCGAAGAGATGGAAAATCGCTATCCCCAGCAGATGAGCGGCGGCCAGCAGCAGCGCGTCGCCCTGGCCCGGATGCTGGTCGCCCGCCCCGGGGTCTTTCTGATGGACGAACCTCTCTCCAACCTCGACGCCAAGCTCCGGATCGAGATGCGGGCGGAGATCAAACGGCTCCACCGGGAGGCGCACGCCACGACCGTTTACGTGACCCACGACCAGACCGAGGCCCTCACCCTCTCCAGCCGGGTGGCGGTCATGGAGGGGGGGAAGCTCGTGCAGGTCGCCCCGCCCCGGGAGATCTACCGGAGGCCGGCCTGCCTCTTCGTGGCCGATTTCATCGGGAGCCCCACGATCAACCTGATCCCTGGGCGGATCGTGAGGAAAAACGAGGGGATTTTCTTCGAGGGGGAGGCGCTCTCGCTTCCCGCGCCGGCGCTTGCGGCCTATGCAGGCGCCCTGGTGACGGCGGCCATCCGCCCGGAGGAGATCCGGATTGAAACGGGGGAAAACGGCGACGCCGTTTCGGGGGAAGTCTATGCGGTCCTCCCGGCGGGATCGGAGACGATCGTCCAGGTCCGCCGGAAGGGCCGGATCTTCAACGTTCGCGTGATGGGAGAGACCTCCTCCGATGTTGGGGATAATCTCTGCATGAGGTTTGTCCCCGAGGCGGTCAGCTATTTCCACCGTGATGGGGGAGACCGCATCGATACCGGGCGGGAATGAACATGGATGCAATCCGGATGGAAAAGTTTCGCGAGGCGATGAAGGCGGCGGCGGCGTCGCTGACCGATGCGCCGTGCAGGGGAATCACCCTGATCCACCACAACGACACCGATGGGATCACGGCCGGCGCCATTCTCCGTAAATCCCTGATGCGGGCGGGATTTTCGGTGGAGAACATTCCCATCGAGAGGGTCCACCCCGCCTTTCTGCCGGCTATTCATACACCCGGTCGGCGGCTCATCCTCTACGCCGACCTGGGCGGCCAAGTGGCGGATGTGATCAGTCGCCATATTCCGGAAGGATGCCGGGTGATCATCCTCGATCACCACCTGCCCGCCGCAGGCTCGTTTTCCCGTCTCCTCCAGGTCAATCCGGAACGCTTCGGCATCGATGGGGACAGCGAGTGCGCGGCGGCCGCGGCAGCCTGCTTCTTCGCCCTGGCGCTGGGCGGCGAAAATGAAGATCTGGCGGCGCTGGCGGTTCTGGGGGCGGTGGGCGATCACCAGATGGTGGAGGGCCGCTTTGCCGGTCTCAATGGTTTCCTGCTCGAAATGGCCGTCAGGCAGGGAGCTCTGAGACCGGACGGCGCCGATGAGGCCGCCGGCTGGCTCTTTCCCCGTTTTCAGGACCGGAATCTCCGGGAAGCGGACCGTCTGATCACGGCCCTGGCCGTCAATGGTTACTATCTCCACGGCGCCGATCTGGCGCTTGAGGCCTGTCTGAACGGTCCGGATGACCGGGCGCTGGCCTTCAGCGTCGAAATGGCGGGGATTCAGCAGGATCGCTTCGGACGGGAAATGGCCCGGATTCACGAGGCGGGCCTTGCCCGGGACGGCCTGATCGTCTGGACCGATGTCGAGGGCCGCTTTGATCCTCTTGGGCTCAAGGCCATCGGCCTGTTCTGTGAGGCGATCATCCGGGACGGCGCCACGGGCGGTGATCATTACGTGGTCGGTTTTCAGCATTTTCCTGGCGAAAATCCATATTTGGGCGAATTTTCCGGTAGGGAGGCGAAGGTTTCCTTCCGTGTGACGCCCGGATTGAAGCGGTCCATTGAAAAGGGTGAAAGACCGGACCTGATGCGGCTGGTTCCTCAGGCCGTGCATCAGGTCGGAGGCTTTGCCGAGGCCTGCCACCGTTTTGCCGCCGCCAGCACAATTCCCGAGGACCGAAAGACGGACCTGGTGCGGCTTCTGGCCGACATCGCAGCGACGCAGACCTGAATCGCTGCGAACATACGGGGACTGTCCTGTCGTTCCGCATCCGGGAAGCAGCCGGGTAGAAGCGCCGGAGCAGACGCAGGCAAAGATGCCCGATGCCGCCCGGGATCATTGGGGAGGCTTCGAATCTCAACGCTCTCAAGGAAACCATGTGCGGCCGCTTTATCCTCTTGACCGATTTATCCGTAATCGTGGAATCGTTCCGCATCGGAGAGGTCGCCGCCGAATATAAGCCCGGCGGCAACATCTTTCCAGGACAGAACCAAAAAAGAGCTCGAAGATTTCTGGATTGATCCGAGCAGTCACAATTCTCGGGATCTGCTTTCGATATTGAAACCCTATCCGGCGGTTGACATGAACGTGTCAGAGGCAATCATGCTGAGGGGATGGAGGTAGTGGACAAGATCGCCGCCGTCAAGACCGGCACGCAAAAGGGTTTCCGGGACGTCCCGGAAACATTGGCCGTCATCAAGTCGATGAAGGTTCTCCCGTAACCGAACGGGCGCCCCGCGGCGCTCCGCGAAAAAGCTGGCGGCTATGGATAACGCCTTGACAGAGATAACGAACCTTCTTGACAAATGCCGAAACATCCGGCAGAGTCGAACAACGCTTGTTGTCAAAGAATATGCAGTATTTGGAGGATATGTTCATGTCGGACTACTTCTCATCATCCGCTCCTGAAGGAGGTTGTACGCGGCCCGTCAAGACCCTTCAGGCTTTGTTCCGGGTCCTTTTCCAGGAGCGGATCGTATCCCAGAAACACCGTCCAGTAGGAATAATTATGAGTAATATAAAAAGTTTACAGATTCAGTTCTCGCTGAGGGTGTAATCATGAATTCACAAAATCCGGTCATTCTCTGCGTTGACGATGACGAGGCAAGTCTCAATCTGCTCGAAGATATACTCGTTCTCGGTGGCTATCAAGCGGTCAACGCCGCAAGCGGGAAAGACGCTTTGCTGAAAATCAAAAGTCAGACAGTTGACCTCGTACTTCTGGACATCAGAATGCCGGGGATGGATGGCTTTGAGGTATGCCGACAGATCAAGGAAGACCAAAAGCTCAGTGACATACCGATCATCATGGTTACGGGATTGGCCTCCCAGAAAGACCGTGTTCGCGGAATCGAGGCCGGGGTAGAGGATTATTTTTCAAAGCCTTTTGACCGGACGGAACTGCTCGCGAAAATAAAGATACTGTTGAAAGTGAAGAAACTCAACGATGAACGCAAGCGCGCAGAGACCCAAAAGGAGGCTGCGCTTGCGGCGCTGAAAAAATCCCGCGATGAGTTGGATGATCAGGTGCGGGTGCGAACGGCTGAGTTGGCAAAAGCGAATGAGCTGCTGCAGGCAGATATCAGGGAGCGCGAGCATGCGGAGGAACAACTCCAACAGACTCTTGAGAGTCTCAGGAAGGCGGTGAGTGCGACCGTTCAGGTCATGGTATCCGCTGTGGAAACACGAGATCCCTATACAGCGGGTCACCAGCTCCGGTCAGCAAACCTCGCTCAAGCCATTGCCACGGAGATGGGACTTCCCCAGGATAAGATCGAGGGCATCCGCATGGCCGGTTCCATCCATGATATTGGCAAACTATCGATCCCCGCGGAAATATTGTCCAAACCGACAAAACTGTCGGAAATCGAGTTTTCCCTGATAAAAGAACACGCCCGGCAAGGGTACAAAATTCTCAAGAATGTGGAATCCCCCTGGCCCCTGGCGGAGATTGTCCGCCAGCATCACGAGCGTATGGATGGCTCCGGTTATCCACGAAATCTGAAAAGAACGGAAATTCTCATCGAGGCCCGCATTCTTGCTGTTGCCGATGTGGTGGAAGCTATGGCCTCACACAGACCCTATCGTCCTGGCTTGGGTATCGATCTGGCTCTATCAGAAATCGAGAAGAACAGAGGAATCTTTTACGACGATGCTGTCGCAGACGCCTGTCTAAGATTATTTCGGGAGAAGGGTTTTCAACTTGAGGGACCTGATTTTCAATGGTAATCCTCACCACAATCCTGAACCAAAGGAGGCATCATGAGCCAGCACAAGAAGATCGAACGGAAGAAGGAATTGGACCGCAAGCGCCGAAGGCGAAAGAAAAATCTGAAGCTCCGGACGAAGGAAGCGAAAGGAAAAGCCAAATAGGATAGAATGGGGAGGCCGCGAAGGCCTCCCCAAAAAGATCGGCACAGAGGCATTGACCTCTCTGAAGAACACCTTGGACGAGGCCCTCGACCGAGCGGCCCAAGGCGGTCAAATGCTGACGTGAAAATGATCGGGTGCGTCGCTATAGCATTAATAATATCATTATCATAAGTCACTTTAATGCATTAAAGTGGTTTCCGGATGGGGGCCGGTCCAGGGGCGTGGCGCGGCCACATGGCTGGGACCCGATGAGCTGAAGTTGGTGGAAGCTATATCAATAATACGGAGAATAAAACGACGGTGAGCAAGATAGCGATAATTGATATAGACAACACCCTCTGGCAATTCAGCGACCCTTTCTATCTGGAGTTGAAAAAAATCAACAGGAATTTTCCAACGCCCGATCAATGGTTTACCTCCGACATTTGGGAGGGATACTGTACGGAAGTGGATTTTATCGCTGCGATCAACTCGATTCACCATAATCAGGACAGCGACCGATATAAACCCTACCCGGAATCACAAGAATTCCTGTTATCACTCAAAGAACATGGTTTTCATATCATCCTCGCCAGCCACCGCATGCCGACAACAAGACAGCCGACCGAACGATGGCTCGCGCGGCACAGGCTTCCCTACGATGAACTCCACCTCTCTCTGGACAAGACCGTTCTCTTTCCAAAGGCTGACGTCGTCGTGGACGATGCGCCACGGACGCTTGAAAAAGCGATAGAAAGTGGAGCACTGGGAGCCGGGTTGTTGTTCCCTTGGAACATGGCTTATGCCGGTAACGGATTCGGGCTTTTTCAAAACCTCAATGAGGTGCTGGACTACATTCGGAAGTCATCCTCGGGAAAAAGGTGGCAGAGTCAATAAAGTAGAAACTGGCGCACGACGAAATATTTTTGGCCAGATAGAATGGACCGCCATTATTGAATGCAACAAGAAATGAATTGCGGTCAAGTATCCTATTTAATTCTATTTACGCAGTACAATGCTCACAAAAAAATACACCATTCCCTCGCCCGGGTCACCGCGACATCGGCCAGCCATTCGATGATAGTGCCGCCCGATACCATCGGCCGATATACTTGTCTTTAATGATTTCATCGTCTTTCTTAATAAATTCCATGCACCATGCCAGCATGCCGTCCCATTGGTTCATGTCGCCGGAGGGATGGATCGACCACCCGAGCTCTTCCAAAGTCCAATTCGCCTTTGCGCTGTTTCGTAGCATCGACGTCGATACGAGGTTGTCTTCATGGTCCGGGCCGCCGCGGGCAACGGGAACGATATGGTCGAGAGTGGGAAACAGTTCCCAATATGCCGGATGGGTTTCGTTCATTTTCCAGTTGCGATGAAATGGGAAGGCGTCCGGCAGCATAAGCGACAGCAGGCGGAGAACCGGCGGAAATAGGAGACGATTCCCCGAATAGCGATCAACGAAACCATCGCGGACGAACACTCGAAGCGCCTGCGCTTCAGTGAATTTACGAGTCGCGTCAGGCGGAGCAATAAACGGATATTGCCGCCGCGCTATTGCTGAGGCGCCTGTCGTGTCCCCAGATGATAGCGCCTCACAAATGATCTTGATTATTTTGGCTCTGTCTTCCATTGCTTCATCTTTGGGGCGACATAGTGTAGACTGGCTAAGATGAAGTGCCTCCATCCGTTCCAGTGCTTGAAGAGGGGACACAAATTTTGTTCGCCATTCCTATGTGTTGTTCCCGGAAAACGCGGCTGGCCAATCGCCGTGTTGTCTGATGACTTCGTCTATCTCTGTCATGTCACGGATGGTCTCATTCAGGGCCACAACGATTCTCTGGTAGTGGCGGGTGTCTTCGTAGGTCAGTTTTCGGCCTTTGCGGTCCTTCAGCCATTTCTCGCAGACCTGGTAGCCGCCGATGTGGAAGTTCCAGATCGCCGCCGGCACGCCTCCGAAGTATTGATCAGGATTAATCCAGACGCGCTCGTCCTTGTCGTTGTACTGAACCTTTTCGACGGCATCCGTTCCCTTCACCGGAAACTCGGTGATCAGATTATTCAGTTTCGGCGATTCCATGAGGTGAAGGGCGACAAGGTCCCCGCCTAGGGCGGCCAGACGGAAGAATAAATCCTGATTGCCCGTGAGCGGTAGACGCGGGAAGTCAATCTTCAGGAACTCGGCGTACCGGGTGCGATAGGTCGGCGAGTGAAAAACGGCGTAGGCGTAGTGGAAGATGTCTTCGGGCGTGACGCCTTGCGGCAACCCGTGCGGTCCGGCCTGCGAAAGTCCCAACTTTTCCGCCAGCGCCTTCAAGAACTCGGGGTTGATGTTCGGACGGCGGCCAGCGAAAGCGCCCAGTTCGTCGGCAGCGGGATAGAGGTAGATCGGGAAAACCGTACCGATGTCGTAGGGAGATACGATGTCTTTGCAAATCAAACCGCGACCAACGAAGACTGTTCCCGTTTCTCCGCGTCGTGTTTGCCTCAGACATGTGAGCGCTATGTTTCGACCAGCAGTCATATGCCGCATCAGCGGGAATGCGGGCGTACCGATGAAACCCCGTGACTGACCGCTATACCACGTGTGCCGTATGTCAAAAGGGCGGTAGAGGATGAACTGGAAACAGGTATCCTGCCGGTTTGCCGTTACATCCGCTTTTGCCTTGGCCACCTGCCAATCGCGGCTGTCCGTTTCGAGAGCATACTTTTCACGGATGGACTTCTCGTCAAGCGTACGGAAGTCCTCGACCATGCGCCGAATGCCGTCTTCCGTGAAGTGGATGGAAAGACCGTCGCGCTCCGTCTTGACCGCGTTTCCAGAAACTAAGAAGGCGTCGCGGATAGACCATCCCTGTTCGTACTCGCTCCGGCCGCCACCGTCCTTGGGAACGAAGAAGAAGTTCGGTTCAGTCGGCGCGAGTTTGGTCCAGGTAGTCTGGCTGGCGTCGTTCTGCCAGAGCCAGTCATATTTGCCCTTTCGCGCACCCCATAATTCGGCATGGAAGACGCGGGCGGGCGCCCTTCCGTCTGAAAGCGATGCTGTCTCCGCGAGTCTGACGGCAAGCAGGATGGACACGCCCACCGTGATGTCGAAGACGTTCTCGTCTTTGCCGCCGTCCGGCGTTCTTTCCTTCTTTTTGGAACTGCCGTGCAGGTCGAGGATGTATATCTCGTCGAAAGCCTGCATCAAGGATTCCCGCATGCGGCGGTGGGTGATGCCGTCGAGGTAGGTGTTGCTCGTGATAAAGCCGACAATGCCGTGACCCG
>MNZQ01000107.1:4021-6767 GCA_001873745.1 Syntrophaceae bacterium CG2_30_58_14 | reverse complement strand
TGTTGCGTCGCTCCTAAAGCGGTGGATTCTCGGCACCCATCAGGGCGCGGTCAGTCCAGAGCACCTGGATGGTTACCTTGACGAGTTCACGTTCCGGTTTAACCGGCGCACATCGCGCAGTCGAGGCAAGCTATTCTACCGGCTGATGCAGAACGCCATGGCCGTAGCACCTGCGCCCTACAAGAACGTTATCAAGGGCATTCGCGGCCTTGGCCGCCAGAACCACAACATATAGGGGCGACTGGAGCTAAGGAGATACCCCATTTCGGATGATTCCGGGGAAGATCGACGTAATCATCCAGGTGGAAGCAGGTCACCCGTGACCAGTCGATGTTTCTTTTTTTTGCGAGATGAACCAGAAATTCATCCTGCGAGGGGGCCGCGGCGAAGACGATGTTGACGCTCCCTCTTTCTTTAATGAAACGGTTCATGGCCTGAGCGACATCCCCGGCAGCCATTTTCCCCATTTCGTCCCGTGTGGGAAGGATATTTAACTCCAAAATCCGCTTGGTCGGCATTGGATTTTTCATTAGGGCCCTCTCCGGAATGGATTGATAATTGATAAGGCTTTGTTTTTTCAGGGCCGGAGTATATGAAGAACGGTCTTGGGTGTCAATATAAGATGCGGTCATTTTAGTTCATTTTATCTCCGGTTTGTGATATTCAACCGCCCGTAATTGAATGACGGGAGGAATACGTGATGGGACGAACCATCATCATGGACGAGGATCGGCTTTTCCCCAGCGACCCCACCCAGCGGCAGATCGCCCGCCGTCTGTACGGCGAGGTCCGAAACCTGCCCATCGTCAGCCCCCACGGTCACACCGATCCCCGGTGGTACGCGGACGACGTCGCCTTTTCCAACCCCTCCGAACTGTTCCTGATCCCAGACCACTACCTCTTCCGGATGCTCTACAGCCGGGGCGTACCGCTGGAAAAACTGGGCGTCCCCCGGGCGGACGGAGGTCCGGTAGAAACCGATCCCCGGAAGATCTGGCGTCTTTTTGCGGAACATTACCATCTCTTCCGGGGCACCCCCTCCCGGATGTGGCTCGAGCATGTCTTCTTTTTCCTCTTCGGCATCGATCAGCGCCTCGATCCGGCGAACGCGGATGAGATCTACGACCGGCTCGCGGCGGCGCTTCTCCGGCAGGAATTCAGGCCGCGCGCGCTTTATGATCGCTTCAACATCGAGGCGCTTGCCACGACGGACACCCCTCTGGATTCCCTCGAACACCACCGGAAGATCGCCGCCTCCGACTGGAAGGGAAAGGTGATTCCCGCATTCCGGCCTGACCTGGCGGTCGATCCGGAGTTCCCGGGCTTCGCGAAAAACGTCGCCCGCCTGGGCGAGATCACCGGCGAGGACACGACCGGCTGGGAGGGATACCTCAGAGCCCTGGCGGCGCGCCGCCGGTTCTTCAAGGAGATGGGTTGCACCTCCACCGACCACGGCCACCCCAGCGCCGTGACGGCCGACCTCGACGCTTCCTCATGCCGAATCCTTTTCGCAAAAGCGCTGAAGGGGGAAATGAACGCGCAGGAGGCCGAACTCTT
This sequence comes from Syntrophaceae bacterium CG2_30_58_14, assembly GCA_001873745.1. Taxonomy (GTDB): domain Bacteria; phylum Desulfobacterota; class Syntrophia; order Syntrophales; family UBA5619; genus UBA5619. The sequence goes on along the minus strand of MNZQ01000107.1, from coordinate 5,210 downwards.
CCGGGGCCAGATGCTCACGGAGATGGTCCGGATGAGTCTCGACGATGGCCTGGTCATCCAGATCCACCCCGGTTCCTTCCGGAACCACAACGAAGAGATCTTCCGGCGGTTCGGCCGCGACAAGGGGGCCGACATCCCCGTCCGGACCGATTACGTTCACTCCCTGAAACCGCTTCTGGACCGCTTCGGAAACGAGCCCAACCTGACGGTGGTCCTGTTCACGCTGGACGAGACCGCCTACAGCCGCGAGCTTGCCCCGTTGGCCGGCCATTACCCGCTCCTGCGGCTCGGACCGCCCTGGTGGTTCTTCGACAGCCCCGAAGGGATGATGCGCTTCAAATGCCTGGTGGTGGAGACGGCCGGCTTCTACAACACGGTCGGTTTCAACGACGATACGCGGGCCTTCCTCTCGATCCCGGCCCGGCACGACATGGCCCGGCGGATCGACTGCGCCTTCCTCGCGGGGCTGGTCAGTCGGCATCAACTGGACGAGGACGAGGCGGCCGAGACGGCGGTCGATCTGGCGTATCGCCTGGCAAAGCAGGCCTACAAACTTTGAATTTCCCGGAAAGGAGCAAGAGTGTAATGAATGTTAGCAAAATCTCTGAAGCAAAGACATTCGAGGTCAAGCCGGGTCGGACGCGCCGCATCCTCCATACCGACCATTTGATGATGGTGGTCATCGATTTCACAGACGGCCCGGCCGCGCAGCCGGACCCTCCGCATTCACACCCCCATGAACAGGTGACCTATGTGGCGGAGGGGGAGATCCTGTTTTTCATGGGCGATGAATCCACCCGCCTTGCGGCGGGAGACGTGGTAGCCGTTCCTCCCGACCGGCCCCATACGGTACAGTTGTTGACTGCGCATGCCCGGCTGATCGACTCCTTCACGCCGCTGCGTCAGGATTTTCTTTAACCCCGGGCGTTTATCCCTCTGCCGCCTCGACTTGGCGAACGAACTCGAGGATCTTTTCGTGGGTCTCCCCCACCCCTTCGTAGAGGATGCCGTGTCGCGCCGAAGGAATCCGGAAGAGGTTCTTCCGGCTTGTGGAAAGGCCCTGATAGATGAGGTCCGCGCTCTCCGGGTCGACCACCGGGTCCTCCGTGGCCTGCACCAGGAGCACGGGGCACCGCACTTGGGGCAGGGCGCCTCTCATCTCGCCGACAAGCTGCTGAAGCTCGTAGAG
>MNZQ01000107.1:0-4009 GCA_001873745.1 Syntrophaceae bacterium CG2_30_58_14 | reverse complement strand
TGGGGTGCTCGGGTTCGTCGTGGTGGAAAGGAAGAGCACCCCCCGCCACACCGAATTGATTGAGGAACCGATTGGCCCCGTGAACCACGGGAACGAGCTTCATGGCGTTGTCTCGCCAGAGGAGCGGAGCGCAAACGGCGGCTATTCCGGCAAGCCCGTGGGGATGATCGGCCGACAGGAGAAGCCCCAGGGAGGCCCCCGCCGAGAAACCGACCACGCAGATGCGCTCCGCGAAAGCCGATAGGATTTCGTAGCCCTCTCGAACTGAGGCGAACCAGTCCTGCCAGATCCTTTCGAGGAGGTCCCACGGTGAGGTGCCGTGCCCCTTCAGCCGCACGGCCAGGCAAGGGTAGCCGAGGGATACGAGGCGGTCGGCAAAGGGTCGGACCTCGGCCGGCGAAGCGGTGAAGCCGTGAATGAGCAACACGCCGAGCTTGCGAGCGCCGTTCGCGGGAACCGAGAGGAAGGGCGCGGCGTTCTCAGTGAACTTTTCATCCCGGTTAATGGCCTCGTGGCGGGGCTTGCGGAAGGCGTCAAGGTCCCACCGATAGGCGCGAAGTTGGTCGTCGAAGCGCAGTTGCGCGAGCTCGTCCTTCCGCAGGCTGCCCGCCAAATCCAGAGCAGAGCCGACCGCACGCGTCACCGCAGCGATGGGCGCCACCTCGTTGGCGTACACGCTCACCAGGTTTTCGAGACGGATCTTGTCGAATGCCTGCTCCTCGCGCAGTTTCGGCAGGAAGTGATAGTGCCCGTCGTTCGCCTCGACGAGCCCCTCCGCTGAGGCGGTCTCGAGAAAATGGCGCCAGGCGGGGCAGCGACCGTCGAGGAGGCTTGCGTACGCGTCGGGGTTCTGCAGACTCCGGTGGAGGTTTACCGACGACTCTCCCTGGAGCCGTTTCACCGCCAGATAGATGGTCCGGTGGAGGTCGGCCGCATCCACCCGCTCCAACCCGCGGTCGAGCATCCGCAAGATGATCTGGGAGGCCAGGTGGCTCAAGTTCACGGTGACGTAAGCGTAGACGCCCACCATATATGCGTCGCGGATAGCCAGACCGTGGGCGTGGTCCCGCTTGTCGAGCCAGCGGCCGTCCCACCCACCCGGGCCGGAGGGGAGCGAGAAGAAGTCCCCCCAGGACTGTACCCGGCGTCCCACACTGTGCAGGAGCAGCAGGTCCCACCACGTCCGCCGGTCGGCGGGACGCACGGGGTCGCCCATCCGCAGATCCATGTCGGTATCTCGCAGAAGAATGTTCCCTTCAATGAGGAGTTCTTCGATTGCGCGGGGGCTCAAGTTGCGGTTTAGGAGCTCGGCGACGCGCTGGAGGGGATTTTCGTTGATTCGAATGGGGTAGAAGGTGATGTTGCACGGGACGATCGTCGTGGGGCGAGCGACCACGCGCCGCAGCTCTTCCACGCCGGGAAGGCCGAGTTGCTCGATCCAGGCGCTCAACCGCTCCTCTTCGCCGCGGCTGTCGGCGTCTCGAACCGTTATCTTGAAGGCGTCGATTGCGAGAGCGACGACGGCCGCGCCCGTGTGGTGCTTGCGCCTCTCGTCGCTTGACCGCGAGTAGACGCTGTAGCGGCCCGCGCGGTCGAGCACGCGGCGATCCTTGACCATGCCTCCTTCGGGGAAGATCACTACCTTGCGACCCCTCAGTATCTCGGCGGCCAGGAACGGGAGGAGCCCCTTGTAGTCGTTGGGCAGAGCGCCGAGGCTGAGCAGGTAGCGGGTAAAGGCGTCGTCGCCGAAGAACTCGGGCGAGGCAACCGAGCGGGAGAACGCACCGGTAGCCTGATGGATGAGATATTGGGGGATGAAGGTTTCGAACCGCGCAAAGTGATTGAAGACGAAGATGTCCCCCTCTTCGATCCGGCCCTTCTCCCCGTGAAGCTTGATGTTGACCTTGAGCACCTTCTCCAGGAGTGTCAGAACCCAAGACGTCCAGTCGTATGCCTTGCTGCTGATCAGAAAATCGGCCTCAGTGAACATTTTCTTCTTCCCGGCTTTCCCCGAACAAAACGGCTGCCGCTTCGGTTCCCGATGGCCTTTTTCCGTTCTCGCGAGACGGAAAGGCAGGGCCGCACAAAGGGAAATGACCCAACGTGCGGGGTCCGATTTGATGACAGATAAGAAGTTGCTCTTAGACGAACTGAGGTTACGGAAAGGGGTCTGGTGTGTCAAGGAGATTTTATCAGGCAGGAGGTTTTATAACAGGTTAATTTTTGGAGGGAGTTTTCATTGGCCAGGAATTCCTCTAAGCCTGGATAAGACTTCCCAAATCGGCAATGCTCTTAAGAACATGGTCGGGACGGACCGGGGAGGCCTCCAGGGTTTTCTGGTCGGTCACGCAGGTCATGACGAGGGCCGTCTTCATGCCCGCCTCCAGCCCCATGAGGATATCCGTTTCCAGCCGGTCGCCGATCAGAATGTATTCCGCGGATTCAAGCCCCATCACCTCCAGGGCTACCTGTGTGGTGATGGGCGACGGTTTTGAAGGCAAGTTGACCTCTTCCAAATGGGCCAAACTGGCCAAATGCTCGCAGGATACCGCCCTGAGGGATATTGATGATCTGGTGAAGCGTGGTGTTTTGATGAAAGAGCCGGGAGGCTGTCGCAGCACAAGTTATGCCCTGGCGAACGATGGATAGGTGCTAGCTCCGCCATGATCTTCATCTGGGCAACCCGGAGCGCCTGATCCTCTCAGCCGCCTTTGCCTTGACTTCATATTCATGCAGTGTTATGGAAAAGTCTAATTGTAAAGGACAGTTGACCAAAACTCCAGCGTATGGAAATCGAAGTGTCTTATGCAAAAACAATTGACAGCATTTATCGAGCGTGAAGGGTCCGGGTATGTATCGCTCTGCCCCGAACTCGATATCGCCAGTCAGGGCGATACAATCGAGGAGGCCCGGGACAATCTTCGGGAAGCACTTGAGTCATAAGTCCCGCTACCCCACCATCCTCCTCCAATTGTGTCACGGAGTATCCAAATGGCCAATAAAAAACAAACGGACAATGCTCTGAACAACCTGCTTGCGTCCGCCGGACCGGAGATCCTCCGGGATCTTGTTTCCTCGCTCGCCTTCCAGGATCCTGAAGTTCGGCGCACATGCTTCGAGTACCTGAAGGCGCATGCCCCCCTTTCCACGACGCAGAAGCAAACCTCCGATGGGGAGGTTGTTCTGGCGCTCTGGGAGGAACTTTACCCGGACCTCGAGGAGATGGATGACTGCGGCGGGGGTGATTATCATGTTGCGGATCACGTGGGCGACCTGCTGGGGCAGATGCGGGAGAAACTCACCGACGGGAATGTCTCGCACGAGGTTCGCCGGGAACTCCTTGAGGAGGTCCTGCCGTTCATCAAAAGCGGCAATGCCGGCCTCGACGATGAACTTTACGATACGGCCTACGCCGCCTGCCGCGAAGAGGCGGAGTGGCGGTGGCTGGCATGCTCCTTCGAGGCGATGAAACAGGATTGGCCCCTGGATCACGCCCGGAGAATTTACCGGAGGCTGGGTGATCGCGAAAAGTATCTGGAACTGCGCCGCCTGAAGATGGTTTACGGCCTGGATTACCATGATCTCGCCCAGTTCTACCGGGAGGAGGGCAACCGCGAGCAGGCCCTCGCCGTTGCCGAAGAGGGATTGAAGAAGGGACAGGGACGCATGGACGAACTGCGGCAGTTCCTGGCCGGGCATGCCTTGGAATCGGGCGACCGGGAGCGGTACCTCGATCTCCAGTTTGCACAGGCCGTCGCTTCTTTGACCTTGGAGGGCTATAAGACGTTCAAGAAGATCTGCGACCCTTCGGACCCATCTTTACCACTTTAATTGCCAAGCATAGGTAATCACTCATTTTGCCAAATATTCTTAGACGTAATTATGCGTTTAGCACGGCCCTTGCCTTATGAAGCACCTCATTTTGGCGGGTCATGGTCAACCCCATCCTGCCCATCAGCTCTGTCTGATCTTCTGTTTGATACGTCAGGTTACAGGTTTCAATGCCGAT
>MNZQ01000009.1 GCA_001873745.1 Syntrophaceae bacterium CG2_30_58_14 | reverse complement strand
GAACCGCCTCCTCGCGACGGCAGCCCGGCCTTCCGGCGTCCGCGCGACCCTTGCCGATTATGAGGATGAAAGACTCTCCCCCGTCCGGAGCGCCGATCTCCTCCAAGCCGCCGCCGGGCCGGGGACGAATCCCTTTTATCCCTGGTTTCGGGAACGCCTTCCGGATATTCTCGCCGAAACCGCCGTTTCGCACGTCGGCTTTTCGCTGAATTACCTGAGCCAGGCCCTGACGACCTTCGCCATGATCGGTTTTCTGCGGCAGGAATCGCCGCAGCTCCGGGTCGTCCTCGGCGGGGGGCTCGTCACCTCCTGGATGCGGCGGCCGGACTGGAAGAACCCCTTTGCGGGCTTCGTGGACGAGCTGATCGCCGGACCGGGAGAGGTTCCGCTCCTTGCGCTCCTCGGAACAAAACACGACGGCGGCGCGGACCGGCCGGACCTCAGCGGCTTTCCGCTGACCGATTATCTCTCGCCGGGGGCGATCCTTCCCTACAGCGCCTCCAGCGGCTGCTGGTGGCGGCGCTGCTCCTTCTGCCCGGAGCGGGCCGAGGGGAATCCATATCGGCCGCTTCCGACCGCGCAGGTCGCGGCGGACCTCCGCGCGCTGGTTGCGGAGACGAGACCGGCGCTGATCCACATTCTCGACAATGCGCTCAGCCCCGCGCTCCTGGAGGCCCTGGCCGCGGACCCGCCTGGGGCGCCCTGGTACGGTTTCGCCCGGATAACGCCCCGTCTAACCGATCCCGGTTTCTGTCTGAAGTTAAAGGATTCCGGTTGCGTCATGCTGAAGCTGGGGCTGGAGTCGGGCGATCCGGCAGTCCTTGCGGCTCTCGACAAGGGGATCGACCTGCCGACGGCCGCGGCGGCCCTGAAAAATCTGAAGGCGGCGGGGATCGCAACGTACATTTACCTTCTCTTTGGAACGCCTGCGGAGACGGCCGCGGCGGCCCGGCGGACGCTTGCCTTCACCGCAGAGCATGCGGAGGAGATCGGATTTTTGAACCTCGCGATCTTCAATCTCCCGGCTTGGGGAACGGACGGGGAGCGCCTCGATACCGGAGAGTTCTACGAGGGAGATCTGTCGCTCTACCGGCCGTTTTCACATCCATGGGGTTGGAACCGGGGGGAGGTCAGGCATTTCCTGGAGCGGGAGTTTAAAAGAGACCCCGCTGTCGCGGCGATCCTCCGGCGCGACCCGCCCTTCTTCACCTCGAACCATGCGCCCTTCTTTGCCCCGGCATGGTAAAAATGTGATGACAAAAGGGGCGCATTTGAGTATAGCGCAAGCACAAAGCCGCCGCGTGTTGTCGCCCACGGCTTTGAATCAACCAAAAGGAAAATGTCCCGGAGATGAAGAGACCACTATGGCGTGACGGTTGGTTGATGGCCATCTGCATCGGCCGAATCTTCATGTATATGAACTTCATGGTTTATGCCGCGTGTCTGCCAATCCTCAAGAACGAATGGGGGATGTCGGCAACGCAGGCCGGCTCGATCGCGTCGGGGTTCTCGATCGCTTACGCGGCGTCGCTGGCGGTCGCATCGTGGCTGGCGGACCATTTCGGCGCCCGGCGGATATTCGTACTGTCGGCGGTCGCAAGCGCCGCGACCTCCCTCGCGTTTGGTCTCTTTGCGCGCGACTATGTGACGACATTGTTGTTCTATTCCCTGATTGGCGTTACCCAGGGCGGCATCTATACCCCCGGCATCGTTTTGATGGCCGAGAGGTTTCCCGTTGTCCGCCGCGGGAGCGCGGTTGGCTGGTTTATCGCGAGCACCTCGCTTGGCTTTGCAAGTTCCCTTGCCGTGTCAGGATTCCTGATTGCGCTGGGCGGATATAAGTTTGCCTTCATCGGCACGGGCATTCTGCCGTCCGTGGGGGCGCTGATCTTGTGGATCACGCTCCGACGGACGCCGAATGTTGTTCATGACCTCAGCGCCGGAATATCCCTGACGGCGGTTCTAAAGAACGAACGAAACGTCCGCTCCCTGATGGCGGGTTACGCGTGGCATTGCTGGGAGCTGCTCGGCATGTGGGCCTGGGCCCCCGCTTTTCTTGCGGCGAGCCTTGTTTTTTCCGGAACCGCTTCAATCCAGTCCGCGGAGCTTGCCGCCTATTGCGTGGCCGCGATGCACATTGTCGGCGCCGTCGCTTCCCCCACCATGGGCCATTTATCGGATCTTCTGGGACGTCGGGCCGTTCTGACCGGACTGGGCGCAGCAGGCGCGCTTCTCTCCATGATCTTTGGCTGGCTGATCGCCGCGCCGTTGCCGATCCTGGTGGGGTTGATGCTCATTTACGGATTTGCGGTCATCGGCGATTCGCCGGTGCTTTCGGCGGCCATGACGGAAGTCGTCGCGCCCAATCGTCTCGGGTCGGTGCTGGCGATACGTTCCCTTCTTGGCTTCGGCGCCGGCGCCGTCTCGCCGGTGGCTTTTGGACTGGTGCTCGATTACATGCGTTTCGGCGATCATGCTGCATCGGCATGGGGGCCGGCCTTCATGGTCTTTGCGATCGGCGGGTTCGGCGCCACCTGGTACGCATGGCGTTTTCGCCGAATCTGAAACAGGGGCGGCTTTATTGTGCGGAACCCGTTTTCTTAGGAGGTGTAATGAATCCGATTATTTCTGAGGAATTGGAGCGGCTCTTCAATCGGGCGCCGTTCATCGCCGATCTGGGGATTCAACTCGATTCCCTGGGTCAGGGAGAATGCACGACGGTGCTTTTGCTGCAGCCGCGTCATCTTCAGCAGGATGGTTACGTGCACGCAGGCGTGCAGGCGACCATGGCCGACCACACCGCCGGCGCTGCGGCCGCCACGCTCCTGCAAGCCGGTCAGATCGTGCTGACAGCCGAATTCAAGATCAACCTGCTTCGCGCCGCCAAAGGGGATCGGCTCATATGCAGATCCACGGTGCTCAAGCCGGGGAAACAGCTCACGGTTGTCGAGTCGGAGATTTTCTGTGCGGCTGCGGAAACCGAAAAACTGGTTTCCAAGGCCACGGTAACCATCGCGGTTGTAACTCCGGAGAAAGTGTGAAGAGAGAGACGAAATCCTTCCGAAATCCATTGTTTCTTTATTGAAGATATCGTATCATCAAGCCGTGGTCAAATGGATCAACTGGATCCGGAATCATCGTTTTCAGGTCTCGTTAAGGATGTCGCGCGCCCGCTGTTTTGCACCCGTTGAAGACGCCGCCGTAATCGCACTGATCCTGGGGAGCATGCCCGGGAAGGCCTCTCTTGCCGCAGGCGAGTACTATGCCCACCCGCGAAACCTTTTCTGGCCGATCATGGGTGAGCTTGTCGGCGCCCATCCCGGCCTTCCCTACGAAGGCAGGCTTCACATGCTGAAGTCTTCCGGCATTGCGTTATGGGATGTGCTGGAGTCATGCATCCGGAATAGCAGTCTGGATTCCCACATCGAGGAGGCCTCGGTCGTCCCGAACGATTTTGACTCTTTCTTCTTGCGGCATCCAAACATCGCTTATGTATTCTTCAACGGCGCCAAGGCGGAACAGTGCTTTCGGAGGCATGTACAACCTTCGCTCAAATCCCAACCGCTGCAATACCGGCGGCTGCCGTCCACGAGCCCGGCCAATGCAGGAATGCCCTACGAAAAAAAACTGGATGCCTGGGGAGCCGTGATGCAGCTTCCGGCGTCAATTCTCTTGGCGCACGATGATTATGCTGGTATATACAATCCACGATGAAGCAATGTCTTTTCACATGCCGGAGGAGAACTCAGGCGGGCATATGGAGAAGCAGGAACCTCAGAAAGTGTGGGTAAGACATGAACTTGATCACCCTGGTACGGAGCAAGCTGGCGGAGGCTGTGCAGGGAGCTTGTAAAGTGGCGGGGAGCAGAAGGCCGGAGAGTGACTTTGATGAATAAAAAGATTACATTGGCTATTCAGGAACTGAAGGGTACTTTAATAACGAAGTTTGGCCATGATGTGGAGCTCAAGCTTTTTGGTTCTGTAGCGAGAGGCGATGACAGAAAATATTCTGATATCGATCTTCTTGTGCTGCTTCCGGGGCAAGTCGATCACTCTGTCGAAGAAACGGTTTTTGACACCGCTTACGATATGGAACTGAAATACAGCGTCGTTTTCGGCGTTATCGTCTATGAAAAGGCGTTCTGGAATTCCGATCTTGCCGCCATCATGCCCCTTCATCAGAACATCGATCGTGAAGGACTGGCTGTATGAAAGACACTCTGATCCGCTACCGAAAGGATAAAGCCAGGGAAACTCTTGACGATGCCCGGATGCTCCTGCGCGACGGCACCCCTTCTTCCGCATTGAACCGTATCTATTATGCAATGTTCTATGAAGTCCTGGCCCTTCTTCATACGAAAGATTTGTCGTCCTCTAAACATACGGGAGTGCGTGCCCTCTTCAATGAACACTTCGTTAAGGCCGGCATTGTCCCGGTAGAATTGGGTCGTCTATTCTCGCGCATGTATGACTTCAGACAAAAGAGCGATTACGGGGATTTCGTAAAGATCCAACCTGAAAAGGTAAGCGAATGGTTTGAACAGGCCGTGGCTTTTATAAATGAAATCGATCAGATTATTGAAGAGAGTCTGGGCTGAAACAACACAGAAAATGATAAAATCGACTACGTGACACGTCAGCAGCAAAATACAGGGAAAAGAAGCACGAAACTGGAATTGATTTTCCCATTATATTGAAGGAGGGTCCGGTCGCTATGATTCAAAAAGAGAGGTTTTGGCTGCTCCTCTGTGTGTTCGTTTTGGGCGTATTTGTTTTTGTATATCCAGCCTTTGCGGAGATCAGGGTCTTCGAAAAGGAGGTAGAAGAAGCCGTCAGCCGGGGCCAAAGTCAGGAGCAGGTAGAGGCCTTCGCCCTGCAGAAGGCCAAACGTCTCGCTGTGGAGGAGGCGGGAACATACATTTCCTCCCTGACGGTGGTGCGTAATTTTCAGCTCCAGGAAGACGAAGTGACGGCCCTTGCCTCCGGCGTTGTTCAGGCGAAGCTGGTGGGGGGCACCGCCGTCCGCGTGGATAACGGCGTCGTCCACGTCAAGGTGAAGGCCCGCATCGAAGTGGATACAAGCGTCCTTGACCGCCAGGTACAGGAAATCATGAAGGAGAAGGGCACACTCAAAAAACTGGAGGAGGAGCGAAAGAAGAACAGAGAACTGGAAGAAAAGCTCGCCAATCTGAAAGGATCGGAGGTCAAACGCCTGGAGGAACTCAATACCCAGGCCCTGGCCCTCGAACGGGACCGTGATCGCCAGCGGCTCTTCCGGGAGGAGCAGGCGATGAAGGCGAGAGGCGAACTGAGCCGGGCCGAGGCGGATCGCATCGCGAAGGAGCGGGAGATGCAGGAACGGATCAACCGGACTCTGGCGGAACAGGAGAAAGTAAAAAGGAAAGAGGCGGCGGACTTGGCGGCGGAGCAGAGTGGTATCAAGCGCGCCCAATTGGAAAGTGAACAACGGTTTAACGACTTGGCGAGGAAGGCAAAATTGACGCAAGATCAATGGGTCGTGATAGATGACAGCCTTTCTCTGAAGCAGGCCGTGACGGAAGTAACTGACCTGAAACAAGAAATAGCCAACCTGAAGGGCCGCCTCGATTACCAGTACGGGGAGAATACCAGAAACCTGACGGCCGCCTATACCCAGCAACGCGCCCTGACGACGGCAAAGCTGCCGTCCGCACAAACCCCGAAAGACGCCTTCGAGACCACGGCGGCATACAATGCAAGAATCTCGAACTATGAACGTCAGGTGAGAGAGGCGGAGACGGACAAGGGCGAGGCCGTGGAAAACCTCAAGAAAGAGGAGACACTGAAACTGGCTCAGGCGAAAGTGGATTACCTTGGGCAACAGATCCGTGTGCTGGCGCCGTTTATCAAGCGCCTCCAGGACTTGCAGGATCGCAAATTCACCCTTCCCGAAGGCGGATCCATGGTGGTTGATCTTGGTGAGCCGGATGCGGATAACAACCGGTTCCCTCTCCGCATGCAGCACGGCGGTAAATCGTGGTCCAAATATTGGAATTATACGGATGTCAATATCGCCAAAGACTTCTACCGAACGAGGACCTACCTGAAGGCTGAGGGGCTCTTTCAGATCGAAGAGGCGGCAAAACTCAGCCCAAAACTGACGGCGGCGCGGGTGACCCATCCGGGGACGAAAGAAACTCGGGAATTCGATCTGGAGGCGCCGAGAATATTCTCTGAGATTGCCCAGTTCACGAAATTCCAGCAAGATGAGGCAACTGCGAAGGAGGCCAGCAAAAAGGCGGCAAAAATGCTCACCTTGAAGGAAATCGGCAAAGACGGCCGATTTACCGCTTACGACGACGGGACGGTTCTGGACACGCGGACCGGGTTGATGTGGGCGGCGAAAGACAACGGATCGAACATAAACTGGTCGAACGCCCAGCGTTATTGCGAGAATTATCGTGTCGGCGGTTACACGGACTGGCGAATGCCGACGCAGGATGAGCTGGCGGGGTTGTATGATAAAGCTAAAACTTATAGGTCTGCCTGCGGAGATGACGTTCATTTAACAGAATTGATTCGTCTTACTTGTTATTGGGCGTGGGCATCAGAGACCCGCGGTTCCGATGCTGCCGGCTTCGATTTCATCAGTAGCCGGCGGGACTGGGGTCCCCAGTCCTACGGCAACTACGGCTTCCGGGCTCTTCCGGTGCGTTTCGGCAAATGGACGACGCTGACATCTTTTCACTGAGAAACCTTTATCGGGCATACCTGAACTGCCGACAGAGCAAACGCGGCAGCCGGTCCGCCCTGCAGTTTGAGCTCCATGCCGAGGGAAACCTCATCAAACTGCAAGAGGAGTTGAATACTCGCACCTACAGCCCCCTTCCTTCTACCTGCTTTGTCACGGAGAGCCCGAAACCCCGGGAGATCTTCGCGGCCTATTTTCGCGACCGCATCGTCCATCACCTCCTCGTCCGTTGCCTGGAACCCCGATGGGAACGGCGATTTATTTACGACAGCTATGCCTGCCGCAAAGGCAAGGGAAACCACGCGGCGGTAAAAAGACTCCAGGAATTTATGCGTAAGGTGAGCAACAACCGCTCCCGTCCAGCCTTTTTCATGCACCTTGACGTCAGGTCTTTTTTCGTCTCCATCGACAAGCAGATCCTCTACGACATCGTCT
>MNZQ01000106.1 GCA_001873745.1 Syntrophaceae bacterium CG2_30_58_14 | reverse complement strand
GGCATTCGCGGCCTTGGCCGCCAGAACCACAACATATAGGGGCGACTGGAGCTAAGGAGATACCCCATTATATCATATTATACAGAATCCGTATATCGTAGGCAGGAACTTATATGAGAGAGAAAACGTTGCCTTCACAAACTCTTCCCGATTTTCAGCAATATCTGCTTTCACGAAAGCTTGTGCCGGGGAAAAGCGCAACCTTCTACGCCTATTGGACCAACCGATATCTCACGTTCACGAAACGCCTGAAGAATGCTGATGCGGCAGAGGCGCTCCGGCTATTTCTGGAGGACCGGCAATCCCGGGAAAACATTGCCGACTGGCGGGTCCAGCAAGCCAAAGGGGCCATTCAGCTCTACAGCGATCATTTTCACGGCGGAAAAATGGCCGGGATTGATGAAGCCGACGCAAAAACGCCACTCGCCCCTTTCGACAAGGATTTGGTCATGGTAGGCCCTCTGGGTGTCGAATGGCTCCGACGCGGTGAAGCCCGCATCCTTTTCAACAACTTGTCAGTCTCTCGTTGAATTCATCCAGGGTGAACCGGCGGCATTAATACCCAGTGCAGGACGATATGGCCGGCAGAGGCGCATAGAGGCTTACGATCTCCTTCAACTCACCCAGGTGCTCCAAGGTGAAATCCGATGGATAAGCGCAAGGATGCGAGGAACCCCGGTTGGTCAGAAAAGCTGTGAGCGCTCCCGCCTTGTGTCCCGCCTCGACATCAAAGACAAAATCGCCGACGACCAGGACTTGCGCTACGGGAACCCCCAGGATCCTGGCTGCTGCCAGGATTCCTTCGGGGCTTGGCTTGGGGTTGAAAGGGTCGTCGCGAGAGAGGATGATTGCGAAGTCCAACGACTGGATTCGCCCGAAGTTATCGAGGGCGGTCCTGATCGAAGCAAGGCTGTTGCGGCTGATGATTCCGACCTTCATGCCCCGCGCGCGCAGGAACTCAAGCACTTCTTCCGCCCCCGCATTGGGACGCGATTGCCGCGCGGCCTCGGCTTCAAATGCGTCGAGGATTTTAAACGCCTCGGCTCGCTCCGCCTGCGACGCCATGCTGTTGATGAATTCAAGAACCGGGCGCCCCTTGGGGCAGCCAACGGCGTCCCTAATGACACCGAAGTCCAGGGAACCGGGTTCGGTAAGCGTGCCGTCGAAATCAAACAACACTGCTCGGATCAACTTTGTTGAGCTCTGCAAATCCATGGGCCGAGGATATGAGTCCGATTTTCCTGATTCTGCCTGGTTGTGGAGCAGGAAGAAAGACATTTTAGAATAGTACGCTTAAACCGGATGAACCTTAATTCCCTTCGTCGGCGCGGGCCAGGTTCTCGAAGCGGGTGTATTTTTCCTGGAAGGCCAGCTTGACGATCCCCGTCGGCCCGTTTCTCTGCTTGCCGATGATGATTTCAGCGATCCCCTTTTCCGGGTTGTCTTCCGACCGGTTGTACACCTCGTCCCGGTAGATGAACGCGATCACGTCCGCGTCCTGTTCGATCGCCCCGGACTCGCGGAGATCCGCCATCTGCGGCCGGCGGTTGGTTCGGTCCTCCACCTTGCGGTTCAACTGCGACAGGGCGATCACCGGCAGGGTGAGTTCTTTCGCGAGGGCCTTCAGGGAGCGGCTGATTTCCGAGATCTCCTGCTCCCGCGAATCCTTGTAGGCGCTCCCCCTCATGAGCTGCAGATAGTCGAGGACGATGAGCCCCAGACCCGCATCGGCTTTGAGGCGCCGGGATTTGGCCTTCATCTCGATGACGGTGATCGCCGGCGTATCGTCGATGTAGATCGGGGCGTCCGAGAGACGACCGGCGGCGGTGGTCAGTTTCGGCCAGTCCGTCTCCCCGAGAAACCCTTTACGGAGACGCTGGGAGTCCACGCGGGCCTCCGCGGCTAACATGCGCGTCGCTAACTGTTCCTTAGCCATTTCGAGGGAGAAGATCGCAACCGGAACGCCCATCTCGAGTGCGGCATACTGGGCGATGTTCAGCGCAAAGGCGGTTTTGCCCATGCTCGGCCGGCCGGCGATGATGATCAGATCGGAGTTCTGGAGGCCCGAGGTTAGGTCGTCCAGCTTGTCGAAACCGGTCGCCACCCCCGTGATCAGCTCTTTTTTGGCGTAGAGCCGCTCGATCGTTTTGAAGCTGTCCTTGATGATCTCCCGGATCGGGTAGAAAGAAGGGCGGATCTTGTTTTCGGAGATCTCGAAAATGGCATGTTCCGCCTCGTCGAGGATATGATCGACATCCATGCTTGCGTCGTAGCTCTTGTTCAGGATCTCGGTCGCTGTACCGATGAGCCGGCGCAGGATGCTCTTTTCCTTAATGATCTTGGCGTAATAGGCGATGTTGGCCGCAGAGGCGACATTGTCCACCAGCGAGGCGAGATAGGCCGTCCCCCCCACCTGCTCCATCCGCTTCTGATCCTTGAGGATGTTGCTCAGCGTGATCAGATCGCACGGTTCGTTCCGGTCGGAGAGCTCGATGATGGCGGCAAAGATCTTCCGGTGCGCATCGCTGTAGAAGTCGGACTGATCCAACGCCTCCAGAACCGTGTTCAGGGCCAGATTGTCTAACAGGATTCCCCCCAGAACGGACTGCTCCGCATCGAGGTTCTGGGGCGGCACCTTGTGCAGGGAGGCATCGATGTCTTTCATGGGAGAAACCCTCGCAGAATACCGGTCAATCCGTTCAGGATTCCGCCACGACGACGACCTTGATCTCGGCGGTCACGCCGGCGCTGATCTTGATCCGGACGGGAAATTCGCCGAGCGCCTTGATCGGTTCATCCAGAACGACGCTCTTCTTCTCGACCTCGACCCCCTGGGCGACCAACGCCTCTTCGATGTCCTTCGCGCCCACGGAGCCGAAGAGTTTTTCCTGTTCGCCGACACGGCGGGCGATGGTGCAGGTCACTTTACTCAATCTGGCCGCCGTTTCTTCGGCCTGTTTCTGAACCTTCTCCGCCTGGAGCAGAATGCGACTCTTTTCGTGCTCAAATGCCTTGAGATTCCGGATGTTCGCTTCTGCGGCGAGCCCATTGGGAACCAGGAAATTCCGGGCATAACCATCCGCAACCTTCACCAGATCTCCCGCTTTGCCGAGAGATTCCACATTCTGCTTCAAAATGACCTTCATGTTGTTCCTCCTTGAGTGATTACGGCAACGGCAGCCGTCATTTGCCAAAGGGGACATCTTGCCGCAAGGTGTCCCCTTACCTATGAATGTTATCTTTGATTCCCTTGATCCGTTTGCGGAAATCGACCCACAGGTCGAAAAGACCAAAGGCAATTAATACGATGAGCATATACTGCTGAACCAGGATCAGACCATAAAAGAGCAGCCGGAACATCTTGGGGACCTGCTTCTGCCGGAAGAAGAAGGCGGCAATGGCAAACCCCTGGAAAAGATAGATCAGACCCGTGACGATCAGGAGGTTCATCCCGACGACGGTCATCCCTTCCAGCGGAACAAACAGCATACCCCCGGCGATGATCACGATCCATACCAGCCGTTCCGGGGCCTTCCATGCGGCCAAATCGCCGAAATCGGGAAAGGCGACGCCGCTCCTCTGAAAAAGCCGGCGTCCTGCAAGCAGGTTTACCCATACCGTGAGGACGGTCCCCGATAGGCCCAGGGCAGGAAAGATCCCGGTGAAAAAACGGGTGAGTTGGGGGGCGTTTTCCCGGATCATTCGGACCTGCTCTTCCGAGATATTCATCTGCGCATAGAGTTTAATATTCTCCTCGATCATTCCGGCAATATAGGTTTCAACCATTCGCCACGGAGCAATGCCGGACCGGAAGGCATGGTAAAGAACAAAGCCAGCGCCACAGCAGAACAACGCCGATGACGCCAACAGAACCGTCTTCGCGACGGAAAAATTCCGTTTCAGAACCTCGGAGAGCAGTACGCCGGTGAATCCGATCATGAACAGAACGGAGAGATTCGCGCGATGCCCTGCAAGGTCAAGGATAACGTATGCCGCCAGGAACGAAACAGCCAGGACCGTCAGTCCGCGCAACCGGCCCAGACAGGCGCCGTAATAGAGGACCGGCAGCGGGGTCAGGATCAACACGAACGGTCCGACAAAAGGAATCAGAGCCACCAAGAGAAAAGTGAACGTGAGGATCGCGCCGCCCTGGATCATACTGTCGGTCCCCCTTCCGGCGGGGACGGGAGAGCCGCGGCTTTCAACGGAACGCCGCGGCTGGCCCGTCTTCGCTTATCCTTCGGAAACGACAAAGGGGAGCAGCGCGATTGTCCGCGCCCTTTTAATGGCCACGGTCAGTTCCCGCTGATGTCTTGCGCAGTTTCCGGTGATCCGGCGAGGCATGATCTTGCCTCTTTCCGTTGTGAAATTGCGCAGCGTCTGCGGGTCCTTGTATTCGATTTTCAGGTTTGAGTCCGTGCAGAAACGACAGAATTTCCTCCGATGGAAGAACTTTTTCTGCGGTCTCGCTCCCCTGCTGGGGCCTCTGGGTGCAGGTGTCGTCGCCATGATCAATTCCCCCCCTTCACGTCTGTCTCAGTTTCTTCCGGAACCGGCTGTTGAATCTCCGCTGCCATCGGTTCGGGACTTTTATCCGGAGCGGCGGGGGGAGGCGGTGTGGAGGCCGTTACCTTGATATCCTCCTTTTTTTCCGTCTTCTTTGCGGCTTCCTCGATCTCCTTTTGCAGGGCGCCGGCATCGACCGCGTTATCCTGGAGTACGGTCATGAACTTCAGTATCTTGTCATCAATCTTGAAATTTCTTTCCAGTTCATTGACCACGGCGCTCTCACCTGCATAATCGATCAGGATGTAAAATCCCCTCGCCTGTTTATTGATCAGGTAGGCCAGCCGCCTCTTCCCCCACCGTTCGACCTTGACCAGGATGCCCTTCTGACCCGTTACGACAGCACTGTAACGGTCAATCAGGGTGGTCAGCTCATCCTCGGGCAGATCGACATGGGCGATTAATATGGTTTCGTATCTCCTCAATGTTCCTTCCTCCTTTCGGCTCTATAGCCCGCACTTCGCGTCCGGGCAAGGAGAGTCCCTCTGCTGAAATAAATTTGTCTTCGATACCTGGTCTCTATCAAGATGGAGACCCCTGCGCCATTGGTAGGCGATGTGGGACTTGAACCCACGGCCTCTGGTTCCGGAGACCAGCGCTCTATCCAACTGAGCTAATCGCCCCCTAAAAAAACGTCCGCCGGAGCGGTCGATCTTGGCATTGATCCATACTACAGGCCGGGAGAATATTCAACCTTTTTCCACAACGCCGCGACACTTGTCTTTTGGCGGCGGTATCCATGCCATCAACGCTCCGCCTTGTCAATCTCTTTTCGTGATCTTGGTTGAATTTGTCCGCCGGAGCTGATACATTGCCTCCAAAATCATTAGGATCCGGACATGTCCCGTGCAGGAAAATTCTTCGTGATTCTGGTCATCTGGATCTTCGTATCCGATGGGGTCTCCTCGGCCCTGGCCTTGAACGAGATCCTGAACATTCGCCATTGGGTGGCCCCGGACCACACCCGGGTCGTGATCGATACGAGCGAGGATGCCTCCTTCACCGTTGAGAAAGGGGAGCGGCAAGTTGCCGTCAATCTGGACGCCACATCCCTGCCTCCCAATCTTCCCCGTTTAACCGTCCTGAATAAGCCGGGGGTGGAGGGGATTGTCCTTTCCGTCCTTGCTGATTCCGGGGTACGCGTGGAGATCTCCTTACCCGGTCCCCTCCAGACCAACGTTTTCAAATTGAAAAAATTTCAGGATAAGCCTTACCGGATCGTTATTGACATCAGTTTGCCGGATGTCGCGAAACAGGAAAGTGAGGCGCGGGAACGAATCAAGGTCACGCGCAAGTCGCGGGTCGTCGTGATCGATCCGGGTCATGGGGGCGACGCACCGGGGGCGGTCGGGAAAAAGGGGACCTTGGAAAAGAATGTCGTGCTGGCGATTGCGATAAAACTGCGGGATATTCTCAATCAAAGGGAAGGTTACCGCGCCTTTCTGACCCGGGATGACGATTATTATGTATCCTTCAAAAAAAGGCTCATGATTGTGAGAGAATACGGTGCAGATCTCTTCGTCAGCATCCACGCGGATGCGGCCAGAAATCGGGGGGCCGGCGGCAGTTCGGTCTATTGCCTCTCCACTGGGGCGGCGAGCAGCGAGGCGGCGAAGATTCTTGCCCACTATGAAAACCTGGCCGACGTTGTCGGCGGGGTCCCCAACGGGGAAGGAGGCGACGCCTCCGATCCGATTATCCTGGATATGTTTCAGACCCATACCATCAACCAGTCCCGGACCTTCGGCGCTCTTCTGCTGAGAGAATTAGGCGCGGCGAACCATCTGAAATTCGCGACCGTTCAGGAGGCGCCTTTCCGCGTGCTTAAGCTCCCGGAGATTCCGTCGGTTCTGGTCGAAACCGCCTATATCTCCAATGTGAAAGAGGAAAAGCTCCTGGGAAGCGACCGCTTTCAGATGCGGATCGCGGAGGGGATGGCCCGCTCCGTTGCGGCATTTCTGCCGCCCCTCCCGGCGATGGCCGAATCCGTCTCCGGCAGTGAAGGGGATCGCAAGCCTCGGGATCCGTCTGTTGGGGCAGCGAAGGGAAAGGCAAAACCCGTCGCCGACCGAAAACGTGACCCCATCTCGAAGTCCGGAGCGACAACGGCATATCGCGTGAAAAGGGGCGATACGCTGGGCGCAATTGCGACAAGGTACGGCACAACGGTCCGCGTTCTCATGGATCTGAATCGCCTGAAACGCGCCGATCCCCTTTATGTCGGCCGGAAGCTGGCCCTTCCAGAGACGCCTGTTCCGTCAAAGGAGGCGGTGGCAAGATGACGAGACCGCGCAAATGTATCCGGATGCCGGCCATCGAGTCGGTCGGCAGGATTTTTGCCCTGCAGGTGAACCTGGGGATCGAATTCTAAATCTTGCAGATTCACCGGGCAAAAAATGGTGGACTTTAAGTTTGAATATGATATGAGCTTCGAAAACAATGTCAAACGGGTGGTGAAGTATGGAAGAATCCGCACAGACACAACTGGAAAAACCTGTACAGTTTGAACCCATGATTATTGCTTTTTGCTGTCACTGGTGAAGCTATGCAGCGGCAGACCTTAGTGGTTCACTGAGGCTGAAGTATGCAGCGAATATACTCGTGATCCGGACCATGTGCAGCGGGCGGGTTTCGCCCCATTTCGTACTGAAAGCATTCCAGCAGGGCGCTGACGGCGTAATTATCGCAGCCTGTCACCTGGGAGAATGCCATTACCAGAAGGGTAATTATCTGACGGCAAAACGCGTGGATGTGCTGAAGGATTATGTTGAAGTTCGTAGGTATCGGCGAGGGCAGAATCAGGATGGAGTATATCGGGACGGCGGAGAGTGAAAAGCTCTCTCGCTCCTTTACCAGTTTTACCGAGGAAATCAGGGCGATGGGGCCCTCCCCCTTCAAGAGGAAGGAGTTTGCCCGTGGGTAGTCTGAGAGAGGCGATACGAAAAGCTTTAACAGCGGGGGAAGTGGCAGGCGTCGTAGGGCTGATACTGGAGGAAGGGCACCCGAGACCCCACCTCTTCACGAAGGAGGCAATTGATGAGCTTGAGCGGCTTGTCGTAGGCGACGTTCGCTATCCTCTGGCCGGGGTACTTCTCAAGATACACCGCAGCGACCCGGAGGCGCGCCTCGGCATCGTCGCCCGCGGTTGCGACGAACGGGCCGTTTTGGAACTGGATCGGAACGAGCAGTTGAACGGGGAGGGCGTAGTTATCTTCGGGATTGCCTGCACCCAGGAACAGGCGAACGCTTGCCAGTGCGCCCAGCCCTATCCATCGTCGCACCTTTTTGGGGAGCGGGCGGCGCCGGTATCGGACAGCGAGAGGTTCGACCGGCTCGAGAGCCTCAGCAAAGAGGAGCGCTTCCAGTACTGGATGGACCAGTTCGGCAAGTGCATCAAGTGCTACGGATGCCGCAACATCTGTCCCATGTGCTTCTGCCCAGACTGCGTACTCGAAGATAACGACTTGATTAAAACGGGGAACATTCCGCCGGAGGTGCCCATCTTCCATCTCGTCCGGGCCTTCCACATGGCCGAACGTTGCGTTGATTGCGGACTCTGCGAAGAGGCATGTCCTGCGGGGATACCGCTCAGAACCCTTTACAAGAAAATGAGGAACGTGGTGACTACACAATTTGGTTTTACGCCCGGCATCACGAAAGAGGGCAAGGGACCGCTGCAGTATCTCGGCGATGGAGAATTCGGGAAACAGGAGGGCCATTAAGGCTTTATGATCAATTACCATACCGTTTACACAACCTGCCCGTATTGCGGAACCGGCTGCGGAATGTTGCTTGAGGTTATGAATGGCCGACTTGTAGGGGTTCTCCCGTGCAAGACGAACTCCATCAACCAGGGAAAGCTCTGCATTAAAGGCTGGTCGGCCCATGAATTCGTGCACAGCCCTGAGCGTCTGAAGAAACCGCTTTTAAGGAAAGACGGGCGATTGGAAGAGGTAGAATGGGATGAGGCGCTCTCCTTTATCGCATCCAAGCTCAAGGCCATCACACAGACGCACGGCCCCGACAGTTTCGCCGCTTTAAGCTCGGCAAAATGTACGAACGAGGAGAACTATCTCCTCCAAAAATTCACACGGGCGGTCATCGGCACGAACAACATCGACCATTGCGCCCGCCTCTGACACTCTCCCACGGTGGCAGGTCTTGCCGCCGCATTTGGAAGTGGCGCCATGACGAACTCGGTTGAAGAGTTGGAGGACGCGGCCTGCATTATGATCATCGGCTCCAATACGACAGCGTCCCATCCAATTGTTGCCATGCATATTTTCCGGGCCAAGGAGAAGGGGGCCAAGATCATCGTGATCGATCCCCGTAAGACCCACATTGCCTCCTACGCTGACCTCTACCTGGCGGAGAAATCGGGTACGGACGTGGCGATAATTAACGGCCTGCTCCACATCATCATCAAGGAAGGATGGTACGACAAGCAATTTGTCGAGGAACGAACAGAGGGATTCGTTGAATTAAAAACGCTTCTCGAGGAGTATCCGCCCGCCCGGGTTGCGGAGATAACGGGTGTTCCGGAAGCGCAACTACGTCAGGCGGCAGAGATGTTTGCCAAGACCAAGCAGAGTTCGATCGTTTATTGCATGGGCATTACGCAACACACCGTCGGGGTTGACAACGTGCTCAGTCTGGCCAACCTTTCCATGGCAACAGGCCATATCGGCAAATGGGCCTCCGGCGTCAATCCGCTGCGGGGGCAGAACAACGTCCAGGGATCCACCGATATGGCGGCCATCCCGAACGTACTGCCCGGCTACCAATCGCTTGCAGACGATGCCGTTGTGTCCAAATTTGAGGCTGCATGGGGTGTCACCCTGCCGCGGAAACCCGGCCTGACACTTATGGAAATAATGGGCGCCATCGGAACGGGAGGAATAAAGGCGCTCTATGTCATGGGTGAAAACCCCGCGGTAAGCGATCCCGACATTCAACACGTAAAAAAAGCCCTTGAAGCGCTCGAACTGCTCATCGTTCAGGATATCTTTCCGACGGAAACCGTCGCCCTTGCCCACGTGGTGCTTCCTGCGGTCAGCTTCGCCGAAAGAGACGGCACGTTCGTCACAACGGACAGAAGGGTCCAGAGGATTCGCAAGGCCATCGAGCCCATCGGGGACACCCGGCCGGGCTGGCAGATCATCTGTGATGTGGCCCATGCGATGGGCGCTGGCGGTTTTGACTTCGCATCCCCATCAGAGATCTTCGCTGAGATCGCATCGCTCGTTCCCCTTTACGCGGGCATAAGTTACGAGAGGATCGCGGAAAACGGCATCCAGTGGCCCTGCCCAACTAAAGATGCCCCCTCGACAGTCTTCCTGCACAAGGACAGGTTTTCGAAGGGGTTGGGCACGTTCAAACCCGTAGCCTACAAGGCGCCGGCAGAACTGCCCGACGAGGAGTACCCCTTTATTCTGATAACGGGACGAGACGGTTTCCATTTCCATACGGGGAGCATGACCCGCCGGTCCAAGTCATTAACGGCACAGATCAACCGTTGCTATGTGCAGATCCATCCGTTGGATGCGAAGAAACTTAAGATAAAGGCTGGGCAGATGATACGGTTGCGCTCGCGCCGGGGCGCAATCGAGGTAGAGGCGAGGATTACGCCGATTGTGCAGAGCGGCTCCGTCTTTGTTCCCTTTCACTTTGCGGAAACAGCGGCAAACGTGCTCACGAACCCTGCCCTCGATCCGGTGGTAAAGATACCTGAATACAAGATCTGCGCGGTGAAGCTGGAAAAGGCAACCTGAAAGGGAAGAGACGATGGCAGAGATGGCAAGAACAGGGGTTTTTATGGGAAAACAGGCTTCCCGCCATTTTGGATGCGGCAAAGCTTTAGCACTTCTTTCCTGGAATTTAAACGCGAAAAACTATCAAGGGATTACGAGCCTATGTTTTACTCTATAAGCCTTTATCTCGCCTTGGCCATTTTTATCATTGGCTTAATCTATAAGGTAAGCACCTGGTTTTCTCTCACGATTAGTGTGGAATCAAAAAAGGTCTCCACAAGATTTCTGATGGCCTTAAAGGGCGTCATTGCCGCTATTTTCAGCGGCAGAATCCTGATTCTCCTCAAGGTATTTTTCCTGGATGTAATTATTCAGAGAAAGGTCATGCGGGAGGATTTTTTAAGGTGGCTGGCCCATATACTCATCTATTGGTCTTTTATGCTGCTTCTCGTTATGCACGCCCTTGATTCGTTAATCACATCCAGAATCTTTCCTGATTACTCGCCCACAATAAATCCGTTTATGTTTTTGCGGGATCTTTTCGGCCTTTTTGTCATAGTAGGCGTCTGTTTGGTTATTTACAGAAGGTTTATACTTAAGGCGCCTCGACTTAAAACAAACGCGATGGATCACTACGCTATAATACTGCTGGCCATTATCATGCTCTCCGGCGTTTTTTTAGAGGGGGCAAAGATCGGATCATACTCGATATATGAAAGTATGGTTGAGCAATATTCAGGTATGGAAGATGCCGGGGAAATAAAACCCCTCACCGCATTCTGGGTAGAGAATTTCGGCGTTGTTTCTCCGGATGTAAAAGGGCCATTTGACCAGGAATTGCTGAAAAAGGGCAGGGAAATTCACGAGACGAGCTGTGTGACATGTCATTCCAGACCCCGGTGGGCATTCATGGGGTATTCAGCGGCCCGCCTGGTAAAGGGGATTGCCGTTGCGCTCGACAGAGCGGGCGTTCATACGTTTCTCTGGTATATACATTTTCTTGCCTGTTTTATCGGGCTTGCCTATCTTCCCTTTTCAAAATTCTTCCATATCTTTGTCACCCCGGTAAGCATCCTGGCAAACAGTGTCATGGACAGACAAGTCTCTGAGGCGGCCAATGTTGAAACAAGACAGGCCGTTGAATTTGACGCCTGCACCCACTGCGGCCAATGCACCGCGAGATGCTCTGTCGCCATTTCCTATGAGACATTCGAAAACGCCAATATCCTTCCATCCGAAAAGATCCGATCGTTGAGGAAGGTTGCAGCGGGAAAGGAAAGCGGGGAAAATTTTGCGCGCATTCTGGAAGGTTCTTCCATCTGCACGAATTGCCATAGGTGCACCGACGTTTGCCCAGCGGGTATCAATTTAGAGGATTTATGGTTCAGCATGAGGGAGAGCATGTTTAAGAAGGACTATCCTGAATTTTCGTTACTCTCGCCGTTATCGTATTACAGGGGACTCATGCGGGATACCATCCCTGAGGAAGACTACACCAAACCTTTAGTTCGGGCAAGAAACACAATAACTGCAGGATATGATCTGATAAAAGATCAGACTGAAGTGATAACTATCCCGGCGTATGACAGCGAATTTCAAGATAAATCCCTGTCCTTTCAGGCAAGCGCCTTTAAGGATTGTTTTGGTTGTCAGACATGCACGAATGTATGCCCAGTGGTTGCAAACTATGAAAATCCAAAAGAGACATTAGGGCTTTTGCCTCATCAAATCATGTATTCTCTTGGCTTGGGACTAAAGGACCTTGCCCTTGGGTCAAATATGCTCTGGGATTGTGTTACCTGTTATCAGTGTCAGGAGCAGTGTCCCCAGGGGGTGAAGGTGACAGAGGTGCTCTTTGAATTAAAGAACCTGGCCATACAAAGTGTAAAAGCCAAAGCAGTTTAATCAATCAGAATCAGGAAAAACTATTATGAGATTTGCATTGTTTTTAGGTTGCAACATTCCTGCCAGAGTCAAGCAATATGAACTGTCATCAAGGGCAGTGTTTAGAAAGATCGGGATTGACATAATTGATATAAAGGAATTCAACTGTTGCGGTTATCCGTTGAGAAATATTGACTACAAGGCATCCGTTCTTTCCGCTGCGCGCAATATGGCCCTGGCGGAAAAGCAGGGATTAAACATTGTTGTTCTCTGCATGTGCGGCTTTGGCATGTTTAAGGAGGCTGAGCATAGACTTAAGGAAAGCAATGCCCTTAAGGAAGAGATCAATGCCATACTTGCGAAGGAGGGCCTTGAATATCAGGGTAAAACGGAAGTTAAACATATCCTGACTGTTCTGTACCATGATGTAGGTTTAGATGTCATAAAAGAAAAGGTTGTCAGGAAATATAAGGACATTAAGATTGCAACCCACTATGGGTGTCATGCCTTAAGGCCAAGCGACGTTGTGATGTTTGATGACCCGGTAAACCCTGAGTTATTTGACAAGCTTGTAGAGGTTACAGGAGCGAAGAGCATCTATTGGCAATCTCGACTTGATTGTTGCGGCGCCCCGTTATTGGGAATAAATGATGAGCTGTCCATGGATTTAACGAAGAAGAAGATTGTAAACGCCAGTGAATCGGGCGCCGACTACCTCTGCGATTCATGCACATACTGTCATATGCAATTTGACAATGTCCAGCAGATGATTATCAGCTCCGGTCATGATGGAATTCATGCCCTCCCTGCTATTCTTTATACGCAGCTTCTCGGATTAAGCCTGGGCATAGACTCAAAAGCCCTCGGATTGGCGAATAATCGTGTAGATATAAGCAAGATAGAGGAATTTCTTTCAAGCATATAATTTTATTACAGGGTTCTAACATAGGGAATTTATGGCAAAGGACAAAACAGGCGCGGTTGTTGTAGCAGGGGGCGGTATTGGAGGCATACAGGCGGCCATTGATCTGGCGGAGTCCGGCTTCTATGTTTATCTGGTCGAGAAATCCTCCAGCATCGGGGGAAGGATGTCTCAATTGGATAAGACATTTCCGACCAACGACTGTTCGATGTGCATCATGTCCCCGAAGCTTGTGGAATGCGGGAAGAATCTGAATATTGACATACTGACGCTCTCCGAGATCAAGGCCGTTTCCGGCGAGGCGGGGAATTTCGAGGTTCTGGTCAATCAGAAGCCACGGTATATAGATCTCGATAAATGCATTGCGTGCGGAACCTGCACTGAAAAATGCCCGACGAAAGTTCCCGACGACTACAATGCCGGACTTGCCACCAGAAAGGCGGCCCACATCCGCTATCCCCAGGCCGTGCCGTTAAAGTACCTTATTGATCCCGATCGCTGCATCTATTTTGAAAAGGGGAAATGCAGGCTCTGTGAGAGGTTTTGTCCGGCAGGCGCCGTTGATTTCACGCAGACGGAAAAACAGATAACCTTGAATGTCGGGGCGGTTATTCTTGCCACAGGATTTCAGCCATATGACCCTGCGCTCAACGATACCTACGGTTACAAGAAATCTCCCAATGTTGTTACGAGTCTCGAATTTGAAAGAATATTAAGCGCAACCGGACCGTATCAGGGACACCTCGTCCGCCCGTCCGATCAAAAAGAGCCCCGCAAGATTGCCTGGATACAGTGCGTCGGCTCCCGGAACGTCCATTCGAGTGATAAAGGCTATTGTTCCGGCGTCTGCTGCACCTATGCGGTAAAACAATCCATGGTCGCCAAGGAGCATAGCGCCGTTAAACTCGACACAGCCGTTTTTTATATAGATATAAGGACCTATGGGAAGGATTTTGAGAAGTTTTTCAACCGCTCAAGGGATGAGATGGGTGTCAGGTATATAAAATCGAGGGTGAACGCGGTTTTGCCTGGGGATGAAGAAGGAGACCTTAAAATACGGTACGTTGACGAGGAAGGAAGGCTCGCCCAGGAGGACTTCAGCATGGTTGTGTTGTCCGTTGGGCTTGACATGCCGAAGGAATCCATCGAGCTTGCGAAGAATATCGGCGTAGAATTGAACCATTACCATTTTGTCGAAACCGGCTACTTTGACCCTGTTGCAACGACAAGACCCGGGATCTATGTCTGCGGAGTCTTTCAGGGACCAAAAGATATTCCTGAGACGGTCACGCAGGCAAGCGCCGCGGCGGCCAAAGCCTCGAGCCTTTTGTCCGGTGCAAGATTCACCCTTACAAAAGAGAAGGAGTATCCTGAGGAGATAGACGTTATCGGGCAGGAGCCTCGCATAGGGGTGTTTGTATGCCATTGCGGGACGAATATTGCCGGTGTTGTGAATGTTCCTGACGTAACGAAGTATGCCTCTTTGCTGCCGAATGTCGTCTGGGCGGAAGAAAATCTGTTTACCTGTTCACAGGATACGCAGGTCAAGATAAAGGAAAGGATAAAAGAACACAAGTTAAACAGGGTGGTTGTAGCATCCTGCTCGACAAGAACGCACGAGTCGCTGTTTCAGGATACGATACGCGAGGCGGGTCTGAATCCCTATCTTTTCAGTATGGCAAACATCAGGGATCAGGATTCCTGGGTTCATCAGTCCGACAAGGAGGGCGCAACCCGGAAGGCAAAGGATCTGGTTAAGATGGCGGTGTACCGGGCCGCAAAACTTTCGCCTCTTTCCCGGCAAAGACTCCCGGTGATAAAAAGGGCCCTTATCCTCGGCGGCGGTGTGGCAGGCATGACGGCGGCGTTGAATATTTCCAGGCAGGGCTTTGATGTCGTCCTCGTCGAGGCCGAGAAGGAATTGGGGGGAATGGCGCGTAAGATCCATAGAACCCTGGCTGGCGACGACGTCCAGAAATATCTGGAAAACCTGATAGAAGAGGTAACCCATAACGACAGGATTCAGATCCTTAAAGAAGCGCTTCTCGCCGACTTTTCCGGCACAAAGGGTAATTTCAAGACATCGCTGAATGTAGGCCCTGCGATGTATCAGCGGGAGGTTGCGCATGGGGCGCTGATTGTCGCTACGGGCGCGAGAGAATACAAGCCT
This sequence comes from Syntrophaceae bacterium CG2_30_58_14, assembly GCA_001873745.1. Classification (GTDB taxonomy): domain Bacteria; phylum Desulfobacterota; class Syntrophia; order Syntrophales; family UBA5619; genus UBA5619. The sequence goes on along the minus strand of MNZQ01000106.1, from coordinate 3,750 downwards.
AAGGAATATTTATACGGCCAGAATGACTCTGTTAAAACGCAGGTCGAGCTGGAGGACATCCTCCTGAAGGAAAGAGATGTTGCTAAAGGATGGCGCTCGATCGCGATGATCCAGTGCGTCGGCTCGAGGAATGCCGAAAATCCGAATTGCAGCCGTGTTTGCTGTCAGCAGGCTGTAAAAAATGCCATTGCCTTAAAAGAGATTAACCCGAACAATAATATATATATCCTTTACAGGGACATAAGGACTTACGGTTTTGCTGAAGATTATTATAGAAAGGCAAGGGAGCTTGGAGTCCATTTTATGCTGTTCAGGGAACATGAGGAGCCCAGGGTAGAGGAGGTTGATGGCAGTATCCACGTAAGTTTCAGGGATATTACATTGGGCAGGGATGTGACGATAATTCCTGATCAGTTAATTTTAAGCGCAGGAATTGTTGCGGGCGACACAGAAAAGCTTTCCAATATGCTGAAGGCGCCGCTGACAAGCGACCGTTTCTTTTTAGAGGCCCATGTAAAATTACGTCCCGTGGACACCCAGACCGACGGCATTTTTATCTGCGGCACAGCTCATTCTCCGAAAAGAATTGACGAAACCATTGGCCAGGCCCTGGCCGCCTCTTCAAAGGCCTGCAGCCTGCTGGCCAAGAATTATATGGAGGTGGGCGGCGTTGTGGCAAAGGTAAATCCGGATCGCTGCGCCGCATGCCAGGCCTGTGTAAGGGCATGTCCTTACGAGGTGCCGTTTATTAATGAGAAGGGCGTTTCGGAGATTGATATCTCCAAATGTCATGGGTGCGGCATATGCGCCGCTGAATGCCTGCCAAAGGCGATTACTCTTTACCATTTTGAGGATAATCAGATTTTGGCGCAGATTGATGGATTGCTGGAGGTAATATAGCAAATGACGGAATTCAACCCGGTTATTGTGGCTTTTTGCTGCATATATTGAGGATATGAAGCTGCGGACCTGGCAGGTTCGATGCGTTTGTCCTATCCTGACAGCATCAGGATTATTCAAGTGCCGTGCACCGGCAGGGTGGATGTCATTCACCTGATGGAGGCCTTTCAAAAGGGAGCGGACGGAGTGTATGTAGTGGGATGTCTGGAAGGCGAGTGCCATTACTCTACAGGCAATCTGAGGGCCAAAAAAAGGGTGCAATACACCAAAGAAATACTCGATATGATAGGCATAGACGGAGGGCGTTTGGAGATGTATAATATTGCCGCCTCTGATGGCCCGCGGTTTTCACAGGTGGCCAGAGAAATGGATGAAAAAATAAGGGCATTAGGTCCAAGCCCGATCAGGACCATGTTGCAAAAGATCCACGGGACAGACAATGTGGCTGTTAACGTTGAAATAACGTGATAACCTTTTTAAAGAGGCTGATCTGAGGGCTTTGAAAAATAGGTTCATTAGCGCTCAGGAGAGCGAAGCTTAATCTTCATCAGGTTTTTCGACCCTGCAATGTCTCGCCGCTTCGCAAGCAACGACTGCAGGGTGCCCGAAAAATTTTCAAATTACGCTGAATGAACCCATTTTTCAAAGCCCTCGCCACATCAACGTATTTCTCAAGCATTCGCCATATCTTATTTTTATTTATCACACCACATGTTTACAGGCATATATGCGCATAGCTGCAGAACCAGGGCCTGCAGGGTAAAGCCTCCTGCCTGCCCATGGCGGATATATCTGCTTTATCATGTCCATATCCCGGTGTCCGGCAGTGGGGATAACTCTCGTGCTGAAAGAAATTTAAATGGCACCAGGTCTTGTCCACGGTATCGTAGAGTCTGTACAAACCTTCATAACCCAAGTTCGGCGATCTTGAACGTGCTGCCTTTTCTAAAGTCTACAAATAAATCAAGCCGTTTCAGGATCAAACCCAATATTTTTTCATGTACCAAGGCTATTGACAGGACCAAATATCGTATTCATTTGCCTCTACTTCACCAAAGGCAAGTGTCAGCTCTGTAAGAAGGTCTGCAAAGCGGGCGCTATCAACTACGAACAAGAGGAGACGGTCAGGACGGAAAAGTTCGGCGCCATCATCGTCGCCACCGGCCTTTCCCTTTTTGACATCTCAAAGTACGGGGAATATGGCGGTGGCCGTTATAAGGACGTAATCACCGGCCTGCAGTTGGAACGGATGATTGACCCGAACGGCCCGGCCGGCGGCCATCTCGTCCGCCCCTCCGACGGAAAACCTGCAAAGCGCGTCGTGTTCGTGCAGTGCGTGGGGTCGCGGGACGAGGTCAAGGGCATGGCCTATTGCTCGAAGGTCTGCTGCATGTACACGGCCAAACAGGCCATCTTGCTCAAGGATCATTTCCCGGAAACCCAATCCTACGTCTTCTACATCGATATCCGGGCCACGGGCAAGAATTACGAAGAATTTATCCTTCGGGCCCAGCGCGAATACGGCGTTGTTTACCTGCGGGGCAGAGTCTCGAAGATCCATGATCCCGGCGACCGTCTCGAGGTCTTTGGCGCCGACACCCTGGCCGGCGAGGCGGTTGAAATTGACGCCGACCTTGTGGTGTTAGCAAGCGCCATGGTGCCAAATCCTGATGCCCGGGAGCTGGCGCGAATGCTGAACATCCCCTATGACGGCTACGGTTTTTACAGTGAGATTCACCCGAAGCTGCGACCCGTGGAAAGCATTACTCGGGGCATATTCCTCGCGGGCGCCTGCACCTTCCCGAAGGATATTCCCGACTCGGTCATGATGGGATCGGCGGCCGCGGCGAAGGTCTGCACTCTCTTTGCTGCGGATGAACTGACCGTGGAGCCGAAACTCGCCGAGGTGGACGTTGACAAGTGCGTAGGCTGCTATAATTGCGTTGATGTTTGTCCCTTTGAAGCAATTCAGAAAGATACCCTTAATGGACGGAGCGTGGCGCGTGTTATCCAAACCCTCTGCCAGGGTTGCGGCAACTGCGCTTCCACCTGCAGGAGCGGGGCCCTGGACGTGAAGGGCTTTACGGACCAGGCTATTTATGCCCAGATTTCGGCGCCGTTTGCAGCCGATGAGGAAGAAAAAGAGGACGTCTATGCTGAAGCTTGATGCGGAGCATGTCCATAATTTGAGCAAGCGAATCAGGGATTTGAGCGGGGAGGATGTGACCCATTGCATCCAGTGCGGCAAGTGCTCGGGCGGGTGCACGGTTGCACCGGACATGGAGGAGATTCCCAGCCGGATCATGCGGTTCATTCAGCTCAACATGAAGGAGCGGGCGCTCACCTCGTCGATGGTCTGGACCTGCACGTCCTGCCTTACCTGCACCGCCCGCTGCCCGGAGGGGATCGACATCGCCAAGGTGATGAATGTGCTCCGCATGATGTGCACGGCTGAGGGCTATACACCCAAGGAAAAACAGATCCACGTTTTCAACCGTCTTTTTATCGGGATGATTCAGAAATACGGTCACGTTTACGAGCTGGGTCTTATGGTCAAAAACAACATGATGGCGATGACGCCGTTTAGCTGTTGATTACAACGCTCTTTTGAGTCTTTCTCGAGGTTCTATTCTGACTGAAGTGGTCCTGTTTTGGGGTCTGTTTCTCGAAAGCATTTTTCTGTTTTAGGCGATTTTTATCACAGTGATGTAACCAGCCGAAAGGGGGCATGGCGAAGAAGATCATTTTCTCCGGACCATTTGTTTGAATGGGATGAAGAGCCTTGGTCGTTGGTATGGCCCTCTGGAAAGGGGGCTATAGATAATGGCCGGTACGGCTGTGGGTAAGACC